>NZ_CP006992.1:4482846-4800380 GCF_001542815.1 Methylobacterium sp. AMS5 | reverse complement strand
TCCTGGAGCCCGACCACTCGCTGCGCGACGCGCGCTTCCCCTGGCTCTACGACCTCATCGTCTCGGTGCAGCTCGTCATGGGCTTCGCCATGATCCTGTTCTACGCGTGGCTGGTCGGGCAGGGCCATTTCGACAGCACGTCCTCGAAGATCGGCGGCTTCGTGACGATGATGTTCACGCAGTTCGTCATCGTCGCCCCGGCCCTCCACGAGATGTTCCATCGTGAAAACCTGTTCCACCGCTGGCTCGGGCGGATCGGGATGGTGATGATCTTCGATCCCTGGCGCGAGATCACCCACGTGGTCACGCACCACATCCACACCGTGACGCCGGACGACCCCGACTACGCACGCCGCGGCGAGAACCTCTACCGGCACCTCGCGAAGACCTTCGCGGGCCAGATCGCAGAATCCTACCATCTGGAGCGCCGGATGTGGACGAAGCGCGAGCGCGCGTGGTTCGACCCGCGCAACGCCTGGGTCTGGCGCGTCGGCATCCTCGTGGCCTTCGTCGGCCTGCTCTGGCTGATCGGCGGCGGCTACGGGGCGCTCGCCGGGGTTGGCGTCTGCCTGCTGGGACCGCGCATCCTCCTAGAGATCTTCAACTACACCCAGCATTACGGCCTCGTGACCGCGACGCCGGGGCGGTTCGAGCCACGCCACACCTGGAACCACCTCACCCCGTTCGTGCGGCTCCTGGCGCTCGAGATCACCAACCACGCCGGCCACCACGAGGACAGCTACAAGCCGTTCTACGAGCTCGTGCCCGACCGCACCGGCCCCAAGCAGCCGCAATTCCTGATCTGTCTGCTGCTCGCGTTCGTGCCGCCGCTCTGGTTCCTGATGATCCGCGAGAAGCTGCACCATTGGGACCGGCACTACGCCACGCCGCAGGAGCGCGAGATCGCCGAGGCCGAGAACATCCGGGCCGGATGGAGCGACCTCAACGAGCGCCCGACGCTCGCCCAGGCCCGCTTCGCCGTGGCGCCTTGACGAATCCGGGGGAGGACAGGCCGATGCCGGTCGATACGATCGCCGTCCCGGGCGAGACCCGGGCCCCCACCCGTGCCGACGCCAGGGGCTGCCGCATCGCGGTGGCCGGGGAGCGGGACTTCCAGGCCGGGCGCGACGAGCTGCTGCTGCTCTCTGCGCTCAACCAAGGCGTCAACTATCCCCATTCCTGCCGGGTCGGCACCTGCGGGCGCTGCAAGACGCGGCTCGTGTCAGGCAAGATCAGCCCGCTCGTCGATTTCGCCCTCTCGCCACTGACCAACCGCGACCTGAAGGACGGCTACATCCTGGCCTGCCAGGCGAAGGTGCGTTCGGATCTCGAGATCGAGGTCGGGCTCATCGACCACCGGGTGACGCTGCCGCTCTCGGTCGTCGGCGAGATCTCCGGCTGGCGCGTCCTGCCCGGCGGGGTGATCGACCTGCGCATCGCCCTCGACGAGCCGCTGGCCTTCCAGGCCGGCCAGTACGCGGCGCTCGCCGTCTCCGGCTCCTTCGTGCGGCGCTCGTTCTCGTTCTACGATGCGCCCCCCGGCCCCGAGGGCGCGCGTGAGGTCGGCTTCCTCGTCAAGCACCTGCCCGGAGGGCGCTTCTCCGGCTGGCTGGCGGCCAGGGACCGGTGCGGCGTGCGCATCTGGGTCGAGGGGCCGTTCGGCCAGATGGGCCTCGACGACACGCCGCGCCACGCCCTGTGCGTCGCGGGCGGCACCGGGATCGCGCCGATCCTGTCGATCGCAGAGGACCGCCTGCAACGCTTCCCCACCGAGGGTGTCACGGTCGTCTTCGGCGTCCGCGCGCAAGCCGACCTGTTCGCGCTGGACCGCCTGGAGCGCCTCTCGCGCCTCGCGCCCGGTCGCATCCGAGTCGTGCCGATCCTGTCCCACGAACCGGCCGGCAGCGGCTGGAGCGGGGCGCGGGGTCTCGTGACGGCAGCGCTCGACCCGGGCCTCGGCATCGACTGGGGCCGAGCCTCCGCCTTCGTCTGCGGCGCGCTGCCGATGGTCGAGGCGGTCGAGGCCCGGCTCACCGCGCTCGGCCTGCCGCGCGGGCGCATCCACGCCGACAAGTTCGAGCCCTCGGGGCTCTGAAGACCCCGCTCCCGCCGCGCTTCGGAGCGCGACGCCCGATCGTTCGAGAGGACCCGATGTCGTCAACCTACGTCTACGATCACGTCCGCACGCCGCGGGGGCGCGGCAAGCCGGACGGTGCCCTGCACGAGGTGACCGCGGTGCACCTCGCCACCACCGTCCTGGCGGCTCTCCGCGAACGCACCGGTCTGCCCAAGGACTCGGTCGACGACGTGATCTTCGGTCTCGTCAGCCCGGTCGAGGAGCAGGGTCAGGTGCTGCCGCGGATCGCGGCGCTCGCCGCGGGCTACGGCGAGCGCACGGCCGGCGTGCAGATCAACCGCTTCTGCGGCTCGGGCCTCGAGACCGTGAACATGGCCGCCGGCAAGGTCGCCGCCGGGGGCGCCGACTTCGTCGTGGCGGGCGGCTGCGAGTCGATGTCGCGCGTGCCGATCTTCTCCGACGGCGGCGCCTGGAGCACCGACCCGGCGGTGGCCTTCGCCACCCACTTCATCCCGCAGGGGATCAGCGCCGACCTGATGGCGACCCGCTGGGGCTACGAGCGCGAGACGCTGGACGGCTTCGCCGCCGTGAGCCACCGCCGTGCCGCCGCCGCCTGGGCCGACGGACGCTTCGACCGCTCGGTCGTGCCGGTGCGCGACGTGTTGGGTGACGTCCTCTTGGAGCGCGACGAGGTCGTGCGCCCCGACACCACGGCGGCGAGCCTTGCCGCCCTCAAACCCTCCTTCGCCGAGATGGGCGCCAAGGGCGGCTTCGACGCGCTTGCCGTGCAGCGCTACCCCGATATCGAGGCGATCGAGCACCGCCACCATGCCGGCAACTCCTCGGCCATCGTCGACGGCGCATGCGCGGTGCTGATCGGCTCGCGCGAGGCGGGCGAGGCGGCGGGCCTCAGGCCCCGCGCCCGCATCCGCGCCTTCGCGGAGATCGGCTCGGAGCCGACCATCATGCTGACCGCTCCCTCCTTCGCCGCCGAGAAGGCGCTGAGACGGGCCGGCATGCGGGCCGCCGACATCGACCTCTACGAGGTCAACGAGGCCTTCGCCGCGGTGCCGCTGCGCTTCATCGAGGCGCTTGGCATCGATCCGGCCCGGGTCAACGTCAACGGCGGCGCCATCGCCATGGGCCACCCGCTCGGGGCCACCGGCGCGATCATCCTCGGCACCGCCCTCGACGAGTTGGAGCGCACCGGGGGCTCCACGGCGCTCATCACCCTCTGCATCGGCGCCGGCATGGGCGTCGCCACCATCATCGAGCGAGTCTGACCATGGCAGCCGATCACCACCACACCACCCGCCCAGCCGTGCGCCGGGAGGACGCGGACGGCATCGCCCTGCTGACGATCGACATGACGGATCGCAGCATGAACGTGCTGGAACCCGGCCTCGTCGCGGACCTGCGCGCAGCCTTCGAGGCCGCCGTCGCGGACGAGGCTATCACCGGCATCGTCATCACCAGCGGCAAACCGAGCTTCATCGCGGGCGCCGATCTCGGCCAGATGGAGGCGCTGGGCAGCCCCGGACGGCCCGCCCGCGCGGTGGCGGACGCCATCGACTATCTCGGCGGCTTCTTCCGGCGCATCGAGACCTGCGGCAAGCCCGTGGTCGGCGCCGCCAACGGCACCGCGCTCGGCGGCGGGCTCGAACTGCTGCTCGCCACCCATCACCGCGTCTTCGCCGACGAGCCGGGCGCCCGCTTCGGCCTGCCCGAGGTCAAGCTCGGGCTCCTGCCCGGTGCCGGGGGCACGCAACGCCTGCCGCGCCTCCTCGGCATCACGGCGAGCCTGCCGCTGCTGCTCCAGGGCCGCGACCTCGGCGGCGCGGACGCCGTGAAGGCCGGCCTCGCCCACGAGGCGGTGCCCGCCGCCGAGGTGCTGAGCGCCGCCCGCGCGGCGCTGAAGGCCGGCCGGGTCGAGGCGAGCGCGCCCTGGGACCGCAAGGGCTTTCGTCTGCCCGGCGGCAGCTCGTATGACCCGAAGGTCACCGCAGCGCTTGTCGCGGCGAATGCCGGCACGCAAGCCGCGACGCAGGGCAATGACCCGGCCCCGCTCGCGATCCTGCGCTGCGTCTACGAGGGCACCAAGCTGCCGATCGACCGGGCCCTGCGCCTCGAACAGAAGCACTTCGCCACGCTGGTACAGGGCCGCCCGGCCCAGAACATGATCCGCACCCTGTTCTTCGCACGCCAAGCCGCCGACAAGCTGGCCCGGCGCCCGGCCGCCGAGCCGAAGCGGCCGGTCCGCCGCCTCGGCGTGCTCGGCGCCGGCTTCATGGGCGCTGGCGTCGCCCAGGTCTCGGCGCTCGCCGGGATGGAGGTGGTGCTGGTCGATCGCAGCCCGGAGATCGCTACGAAGGCGCGGGACGGCATCCTGGCCCAGCTCGAGGCCGAGCAGCGCAAGGGCCGCCTGAGCGAGGCCGCGCGCGAGGCCGCCGCCGCCCGGATCACCGCGGGCGCCGACCACGCGTCATTTGCCGGCTGCGACATGGTGATCGAGGCGGTGCTGGAGGATGTCGAGGTCAAGCGGACGGCGATCCGCGCCACGGAAGCCGCCCTGGGGCCGGACGCGATCTTCGCCAGCAACACCTCGGCCCTGCCGATCGACGAGCTGGCCGAGGCGAGCGAACGGCCGAAGAACCTGATCGGCCTGCACTTCTTCTCGCCGGTGCCGCGCATGGCGCTGGTCGAGGTGGTGGTCGGCGCAGAGACCTCCGACGCGACGCTCGCCCGTGCTCTCGACTACGTGCGGGCGATCCGCAAGACGCCGATCGTGGTGCGGGACGGCTACGGCTTCTACACGACGCGCTGCGTCGACGCCTACATCCGCGAGGGCCTGCGCTGCGTCGCGGACGGCATCGATCCGGTGCTGATCGAGAATGCCGGCACGGCGCTCGGCATGCCGGTCGGGCCGCTGGCGCTGGTGGACGAGGTGGGCATCGACGTGATGCACCACATCGCCCATTTCTTCCGTGCCCGCGAGAGCGGCCCGGCGGCCGACGACCGCCACACGGTCAATGCGATGCTCGACGCGCTGGTCGCCGAGCGCCGCTTCGGGCGCAAGACCAGGGCCGGCTTCTACACCTACCCGGCCGACGGCCCGAAGCGCCTCGACCGCGCAGCCATCGCCGACCTCGCCCGCGGCGCGCGCAGCGAGACCAGCATGGCGGAGATCCGCGAGCGCCTGCTCTACGCCCAACTCGTGGAGGCCGCCCGCTGCTGGGATGCGGGCATCATCGACGAGGCCGGCGAGGCCGATCTCGGTGCGATCCTCGGCTGGGCCTTCCCGAGCTATCTCGGCGGTCCGCTCGCGGCCATCGACGACATCGGCGCGGGCGCCTTCGCCGACCGATGCGCCGCTCTAAGCCGCGCGCACGGTGCCCGGTTCGACCTGCCGGAGAGCTTCGCCACCGATGGTGCGAAGGCCGAGCGCCGTCTCTACGGAGCGGCCGCATGAGCCTCGCCGACCTCGACGTCGGGGCGGATGGGGTCGGGTATCTGACCCTCAACCGCCCCGAGGCGCTGAACGCCATCGACATCCCGACCGCTCAGGCGATCCGCGACGCGACCGCGGACCTCGCCGCCCGCGACCTGCGCTGCCTCGTGCTGCGCGGGGCCGGACGCGCCTTCGTGGCGGGGGGCGACGTGAAGCGCTTCGCCGACGACTTTGCGCGCTCGGCCGATGTGATCGACGCGCTGCTCGATTGTCTGCACCCGGCGATCCTGGCGCTGCAGGCCCTCGATGCGCCGGTGGTGGCGAGCGTGCACGGCGCGGTCGCCGGCGCGGGCCTGAGCCTGATGGCGGGGGCCGACCTCATCATCGCGGCGGAGAGCACCCGGTTCCTGATGGCCTACGACCGGATTGGTGCAGCGCCCGATTGCGGCGGCACATGGTTCCTGCCGCGCCGGCTCGGACCGAGCGCCGCCGCTCGGCTGATGCTGTTGGGCGAGACCTGGGACGCGGGCCAGGCCCTGGCGGCCGGTCTCGTGGACCGGGTGGTACCTGATGCCGGTCTCGCCGCCGCCACGGACGACCTCGCCCTCCAACTCGCCACCCGCCCGACCCGCGCGCTGGGCGCCTGGAAGCGTCTGAGTACGGCGGCCTTCGCCACACCGCTCGCCCGGCATCTCGAAGCGGAGCGCTCGGCCTTCCGGGCCGCGACCGGCACGGCGGACTTTCGCGAGGGCGTCACCGCCTTCCTGGCCCGGCGCGAGCCGGCCTTCACCGGCCGCTGAGGGGATCGAACATGACGCTCCAACAGATCGCCTTCTGCCTGCTCGCAGGCGGGGCCTTCGGAGGGGTGGGCCTGGCGCTGCTGCCGCAGCTGGGCCTGCGGCTGCCGCGCGGGTTCGGCACCGTCCACGGCCTCGTCGGCCTCTGCGGGATCGCCGCTTTGTTCTTCGCCAATCTCGGGATGGAGGGCGGTGCCCCCGCCGCCGCGTGGTGGGCGCTCGGGCTTACCGCGTCGGCACTGGTCGGCGGCCTCATCCTGTTTCGAACGCTGTTCCGGGGGCGCAGGCCGCTGCCGCTCGTCGGCCTGCACGGTGCCCTGGCGGTGGCCGGGCTGTGGCTGCTCAATCCCCTCGCCTTCGGCCTCTGAGGGCAGGATGCCGGCGACCACGGCCCTCGGGCCGCCGGTCGGAAGGGTCGCTCCCGGCGCGACCATGATCCGCGGACGGGAGGACGACGTGAACGCGCTGACGGCCTTTGTGATGGACGAGCATCCGATGATCGAGCCGCCGGTGGCGGCCTGCGAGCCGCAGGCCGGGCCGGCATCCACGCGTTACGCCCCGCCCGCGCCGGGGGATGCCGGTGCCTTTCAGCTCCAGTTCACGCAAGGGCTTCACCGAGCCCTGCAGAACACCCCCGACACGGTGGCGACCCTGTGTAACGGGCGCGCGCAGACCTTCCGCGCCCTGGCGGACCGGGTGGCACGGATCGCAGGCGCCCTGCGCGGGCTCGGTGTCGGGCCGGGGGACCGCGTCGCGATCCTGGCTCTGAACGCCGACCGTGTGCTGGAATACTACCTCGCGGTGCCCTGGCTCGGGGCCTTAGTGGTCCCGTTGAACTTCCGCTGGTCGATGGACGAGATCGTCAGCGGTCTTGCCGATTCCGGAGCCGGCATCCTGTTCGTGGACGACGCCTTCGCGGCCGAAGCGGGGCGGCTGCGCGCGGCCTGCGCGGGCCTGCGCCACGTCGTCTTCTGCGGCGAGAGAGAGGCGAGCCCGGACGGCCTCTCCCTCGAGGCGCTGGTGCGGGACGCCGACCCGCTTCCGGACGCCGGCATCGGCGGTGCGGCGCCCTTCGGCATCTTCTACACCGGCGGGACGACGGGACGGGCCAAGGGCGTCGTGCTGAGCCACGCCAACATCCTTCTCTCCGCGATGGGGATTCTGGGAGAGGGCGCCTATGCCGAGGGCGCGGTCGGCCTGCATGCGGCGCCGATGTTCCACCTCGCCGACCTCATGGCCACCGCCTGCCTGCTCCTGCGCGGCGGCACCCACGTGATGCTGCCGGCCTTCCACCCGGAGGCGGTGGCCGCGCTCGTCGCGGAGCACCGCATCACCGACCTCCTGATGGTGCCGACCATGCTGCAGATGCTGGTGGATCATCCCGCCTTCGCGGCCGCCGACACCTCGTCCCTGCGCTCGCTCCTCTACGGCGCTTCGCCGGCCTCCGAGGCGCTGATCGACCGGGCCATGCGGGCGATGCCGGGCGTGGCCTTCGGACAGGTCTACGGGATGACGGAGGCGGCGGCGACGATCTCGATCCTGCGACCCCGCGATCACGAAGCGGCCGGGCGTGGGGCGGGGCGGCTGCGCTCGGCAGGCCGGAGCTTCTGCCACACGCAGATGCGTATCCTCTCGATCGACGGACTGGAACTCGGGCCGGGCGAGGTCGGCGAGATCGTCCTAAGCGGGCCCAACGTCATGTCCGGCTATCACGGCCGGCCGAGCGCTACCAGCGACGCCCTGCGGGACGGGTGGCTCCATACCGGCGACATGGGATACCTCGACGAGGCCGGCTACGTCTTCATCGTCGATCGCACCAAGGATATGATCATCACCGGTGGCGAGAACGTCTACTCGCTGGAGGTGGAGAACGCGGTCTGCGGCCACCCGGCCGTCGCGGCGGCGGCGGTGATCGGCGTTCCCAACGCGGAGTGGGGTGAGAGCGTCCACGCCGTGGTCGTGCTGCGGCCGGATTGCAGCCTGACTCTCGAGGATCTCGGGCTGCACTGCCGGCAGCGGATCGCCGCCTACAAGTGCCCGCGCAGTCTCGCCATCGTCGAGCGGCTGCCGGTCTCGGCGGCCGGCAAGCTGCTCAAGACCGCGCTGCGCCGGCCGTTTTGGGAGGGCCGGGACCGCAAGGTGGGCTGACTCCGACATCGGGCCGGGCGCTGTCAGGGCTCACCCCGTCCGACGCCTGGACAGACGAGCCCCCCGGGATCTTCACTCGGGGGCGATCAGCGGGAACAAGACATCGGCACGATGCGGTTCCGGGGAGGAAGACGATGCCTGCCGAGCCTGACGCGCGGACCATGCCGCCTGTTGCGTCACAGGACGCCTCGACACTGCACGAGGCTTTCCCTGGGGGCGCTGCTCTCGCTCCGCTGCTGCGGACACTGTTCGAGCCGCCGGCCTATGGGTTCGCGCCCGTGGAGACGCGCGTGCTCCGCTCGTTCCGCTCGGGCCCCCTCACCAAGGTCACCCACGCCGTCGCGCCGACCGGGTTCGGCAAGACCGTGCTCATGACCCAACTGCATGCCCTGCTCGTCGCCCGCGGCGAACGCTGCGTCTGGGTCGGCCTCGATGACCGGCCGGTCGATCTGGCCGTCCTGCTCGGCTACATCGAGGCGGCGCTGCGGCTCGACGGACCGGGCGCTGTCATGCCGATCATGGTTCAGCCGCGCGGGGAGGGCCCGGTGCGGATCGAGCGCATCGTCCAGGCTCTCGATGCCCTGCCCAGGGACACCACGCTCTTCCTCGACAACCTGAACGCCTGCCAGGATCCCGAACTCGCCCTGCTGATGGACGCGCTGGTCTTCCGAAGCCCGCGCACCGTCCGCATCGTCGCGAGCTCGACCCGCCGGATTCCCTTCGACATCGGGCGGGCCCGGGTGGAGATGAAGCTGCGCCGCCTGACGCCGATGGAACTGGGCTTCGACCAGAGCGACACGCGGGCGGTCCTGGAAGCCGCGGGGCTGGCGGACGTCGCACCCGAGACCGTGGCGGCGATCGTCGGCCGGACGGAGGGTTGGCCCGCGGCGGTCCGCCTCGTCCAGCTCATCTTGGAGGGCGAGGCAGGCGATGCCGGCGCCATCGAGGGCTTCACCGGCGCCGACAGTGACTTCGCCGCCCTGCTCTCTCGCCGGCTGATGAGCACATTCGACCCGGAACTCGTCGCCTTCCTGCACGACATCGCGGCCCTGCGGGTGTTCTCGGCGGACCTCGCGTCGAGCGCCACCGGGAACCCGGACGCCGCAGGCTGGATCCGCTACCTCGTCGAGCGCAACGTCCTGATCGTGCCCCTCGACCGGGAGCGGACATGGTTCCGCTTCCACGCCCTGTTCCGGGAGTTCCTGCTGGCCGAGAGCGCGCGGCGCGACGCGGCGCGCCAGCGTGCGGTGGCGGCGCGGGCCGCCGACTGGCTCTGCGCGCGCGGCGAGCACGGCCACGCCCTCGACCTCGCATTCGCGGCCGGCGATCCCGCCCTCATTGCCGCGCTCCTCGACGCGTCAGCCGAGCCGATGGTGCGCGACCGCGGCGAACTCCAGGGCTTCATCGATCTCGTTCAGCGCGCGACCGCCTGCCGGGCTGAGCCCGGGCTCGATACCCTGCTCTGGTACGCCTGGGCTCAGGCCTTCACCCGGGATTACGGCGGCGCCCGCGCGACCCTGCGCCGGCTCGCCGAGCGAATCCCGGCGGAGAGGCCCGACGAGCCGGTGTCCGGCCCCCTGCGGCAGCGGCAGCGCGCTGCCGAGATCGTGGTGAGCTACCACCTCAATGATCTTCGGACGGTGCGGGACGAGGCGCCCGCCTGGCTCGCGACGACCGAGAACCAGCAGCCCTTCGACCGGGCCGCCGTGGCGGCGGCTCTGGCGCTGGCAGCCCTTACCGACAACGATTTCGGCCGCGCCCGCCACGCGCTGCGAGAGATGGACGGCGCCATTCTGCAGACCCGCAGCGATTACGGCCGCGCCTGGGCCTGCCTCGTGGCAGCCACCGTCGATGTAGCGCAGGGGGACGCGACGGGCGCCGAGCGACACCTCGGCGCTATCGATGCCGGCCTGCGCGGTCGGCTCGGCGGCGAGGCCGGCATCGCCGCCGTGCTGATCCTGATGGAGGCGCGGGTCGCAGCCGATCTCGGGCGGCAGGCCGAGGCGCTGGAGCATGTCCGGGCTTGGTTCGCCCGCGGCGTCGAGAACGGGATCTTGGAGATCGCGTGGCAGGCGATGGACGTCGCCGTCGACGCACTCGTCACCGACGCCGCACCCTTCGATCTCGACGCACTCGGCGCCTTCGCAGCACGGTTCGGGCCGCGCCTGAGCTTCCTCCTCGGGGTCGCTGCAAGCCGCCGCCTCCTGCGCGCGGGAGCCTTCGAGGCGGCCCGGGAACGACTCGGACGCCTGGACCTGATCGACCGGGACGGGCACCTCGTCACGGCGCTGCCGTCTGCCTTGAGTGCTGCGGAGGCGTCGGCAGCCCGTATGGCGCAGATCGAGTTCGGAACCTCCGCCGGGACGTGGCGGCAGGCCGAGGAATTCGCGGCGGCGGCCCTGCAGGACGCCGTCCGCGACGGGCGCCGCCGGGAGCAGGTGGAGCTTCACTTGACGCTCGCTGCCCTATCCCTGCGCTCCGCCAACACGCCCGGGGCCCGCGCGGCCTTCGCTAAGGCCGTCTCGCTCGCGGCTCGCACGGCCCTAATGCGTCCGTTCCTGCAGCGCGAGGGTTTGGTGCACGACCTGAT
The DNA here is from genome assembly GCF_001542815.1 of Methylobacterium sp. AMS5. Taxonomy (GTDB): domain Bacteria; phylum Pseudomonadota; class Alphaproteobacteria; order Rhizobiales; family Beijerinckiaceae; genus Methylobacterium. The sequence continues at coordinate 4,789,320 of NZ_CP006992.1, read as the reverse complement.
CGTGGGGACACCGATGAAGAAGCTCGGCCTGATCCAGGCCGCCGACCTCGCCTTTTTTCAGGCGATCTGCACGGCCGTCCGTGCGAGCCCGGCGGGCACGGAGGCCGAGGGGGGCTTCGCCTTCGATGCGGCGACGCCGCGGGAGATCGAACTCCTCCGCTTGCTCGATGGCGGCTATGACAACGCTCAGATCGCGGCGAAACTCTCCCTGTCACTCCCCACCGTGAAGTGGCATCTCTCGAACATCTATTCCAAGCTTGGCGTCAGCAAGCGCTCGGCGGCGCTGATCCGGGCTCGCGCCCTACGGTTGCTGACATGACCGGCCGCCGCCACAAGTTCTTTTCCCGCGGCACGCAAGTCGAAAAATAAGGATCACGACCGATCACAACGGGTCTCGAGTACGCGTCCGCTTTGAGATTGATACGGCCCTTCTGCTGCGAGCTTGATGAGTTCGGCTCATGGCGCAAATGAGAAACGCCAGCTGAGCTGCTTGAGCGCCAGCATCGGAGAAGCGGCGAGGGTCGGCTGTATGAGCGGGGCGTGCCGCATCAGGCTTCAAGTCGCGTGGAGCGGCTTCTGGTCTGGATGTGAACGGAACTCCGTTATCGGCGGAGACCGTCCAGATCCCACGGCGTCGTCTTTGCGCGTGAATGGATGAGCCGATGAAGAGGATGACGGGCGTCTTGATCGCCGTCGCCTCCCCATCACGCAATCCTTCGACGAGCCGTCAGTGATCACTGTTCCAAGAAGCGCCCAGTCATACGTCCGCAGACCTCGCGTGACTTCAGTTATGGCCGCGATGGCCGTGAGCAAGTCTTCGGGTTTGAGCGTCTTCTTGTAGTGGCGCGAGTTCACCGTGGCGCCCTCATGGCCCAGCATCGACTCGCGGATCGGATCGAGCACCAACCGCCTGATCATCTCCGTGTTGCCGAAATGCCGGAAGGAATGGAACGTCTTTCCCTCCTCCCGCGCCGACGGTAAGGCTTCGTCCAGAACGACTGTCCAGCGCTTGTCGAACAGGTTCGACAGGGGTGTGTTCTCGCCGAGCTGGGCGATCTCGGAGAAGATCAGATCGTGTCGCCCGCCCGCTTTGGTCCGCACGAAATCCAGGAAGCCGAGGCGGATGAGCTCGGGATGGATCGGCAGCGTCCGGCGAGACACCGCATTCTTGAGACGCCGCCGGCGTGTCGGTTGGATCTTGAGCGTGCCCCGCGCCACGTCGATGTCGCCGAGTTCGAGATAGGCCAGCTCGGACAAGCGCGCGCAGGAGTAGTAGCCGAGAAGTGGCAGCCAGTAGACGGCCGCGAAAATCTGTTGCCTCCGCGCGATCCGCAGCATCTCCGGCTCCGAGGCCGTCGAGGTCCAAACGGGGTGCGCGAACAGCTTCTCTACCTCGTGAACCTCGAAGGCCGGTCGCTTCTCACCATCCCGCTCCGGATCGATCAGCCGGAAGTCGCTCAGGAGCTCGACCTTCCCGATCGGGCGCTGATTGGCGCGGCAGTACTTCGCGATTGTCGAGAGCTGGGTGATATGCCGGTTGACCGTCGCGGGACTGAGCCCAACCTTCTCGGCCTGACCCGCGGCCCGCATCGTTCGTCCACGCTCAATGAGATCCGCAATCGACAGATCCGCATCGCGTGAACTCTTGCCGTAGGATTTGGGCAGGTTCGAGAGGTTCTGGACGTAGGCGGCGAGATGCGCGTGCGTGATCCGCCGCAGGTCGTCGGTCCCGGCGATGTCGCCCAGCATCCTGGCGACGGCCCGATGCTGCCGCTGGGTCTTCTCGTCCCAGGTGACACCTTTGTGGATGATGAGCTCTTCGACCATCGTCGTCAGAGAGTTCGTGATGGACTCGGAGACGGCTTCTACGCCCGTGCTCGCATCGTCCTGAACTCGCTGTTCGCGGTCTGTAGCGCGGTCGGCGGTAACTTGGACGGCATCCTCGCCATCAAGCTCGGACCGCACACGCGATGGTTTTGGAACCGCTTCTGGAGCGGCGGCCTCCGTTTCCGAAGGGTACGACGCAGGTGCTGGCGGAGCGGGTGGGTGTTTCCTGGCCGGTGCAGGGCCCTGCTCGGATGCGGGATGGCGGGCAGCTTCAGATAGGGGAGGGGTAGGACCACCATCATCATCACTCGCGGTCTGCCGAAGTATCGGCGGAGCGTGGATCTCGAAGTCGCCCCATTCGAAGCTGTCGGCGCCATCGAAATCGGACGAGGCCCAGCCCAGCTCGTCGCGTGGCATCTCGCCCCTGGCGCGCATGGCAGAGAGGTTGGCCCAGGCCTCACGCGGATCGCAACGGGCCTCGGCATAAGTTGCAGCGAACTCGCGCGAGACATGGCCGGAGACAGCCGCGAGTCCACGTAGGCATCGGATCAGGCCCGCTTCGGTCACGGGCTCGTCCATGCTCATCAGCATCGCCTCGAGGTAGGCGCGGGGCGGCGTGAGCCGCCCGGTCTCGTCCGGGCGTCCGAGATCGCGCAGGTAGCCATTCGAGATGCGCCGCCTGATCGCCCCGCGTTCCGTTGGGCTGAAGCCTTCCTGCTTCAGGCGAGCATCAAGTTTGCCGTCGTACCCGGCTTCGAAGCCCCTCTCTGCGGCCAGGGCCTGCAGGCGCCCGAAGATGCGGTACTCCCGGGCGCGCCTCTCCATCAGCGCGGGCCAGTCGCCGACGAGCGGATCACGCGGCGGATCGAGGTCGCGCTGCAGACGCGTCAACCGCGCGCCTCGCTCCCGGTCGACATAGGCGCAGAGATGGTCGCGGATCTGGCTGGTGGTGCGCATGGCGGGATCGTCCCGAACGCGGAGGCTTTCCGCGTTGAGCGCCCAGCCGAGTGTGCGCGCACTGGATGGGTCGGTCGTGCCCAGGCTCAGAGCAACCGTGGTGGAATTCCCCTTAACAGAGGCACCAAGCGGTCGCGTCCGCTCATCGCAACGGAATCGCCTACGCCACCAGTATACCGCACCGCGTCGGTACACGTTAGAACAAATCGTCAACGGCCTGCCCCTGTGGACAAGCGCGTGCAACAGCTCTGCGTACAATCGGCGCAGCCGCGGGAGCAGCCGAGCACGGATCGCAATCAGATCAATGACTTAGCTGAGGCTTGGCTGGGGCGCCAGGATTCTCAGCCAAAACCGAAGGGGTACGACATCAAGGGATTAGGCCCTCGATCACCCGTCTTGAGCGGCATCGGACCTAGGGATTGGACCATCAGAGTGGACCCTGGTCAACGCTGCGTCCGAAGCATTCCACAATCGGCAAGTATGGGCGGCAGGTCCGCATAGCGCCATGAGCGGGCCCTGGGCCGGTTACACCGAACATCCGCTCAGGCCTCACAAGCGGCTGCACGGGCGATCCTGCAGCATCGGACGAATCCGCCGAAGGTTCTTCCGATCACCCAGCGTCGGGGCTGCGCGGCGGAGCAGGGGGCTAGGAACGGCCAGAACCATCGGGACGCCCGCGCCAGCGCGACACCGCTGTAGCTGTCGGCCGTCGAGACAATGGCCGGGGACAGAACGCGTCGGTATCGGTGAGTGCAGGGCGCTTGCGGCCGACCACGCCCCGGGCCGGATCGTGGCCGCGCTCGCCCTGACGCCGACGCCGCCCGGACGCGCGGCCTGCGCATCGAGGAGGGCACCGGTCAGGCCGGCTTCGCGTCCAGCCCGCCCGTGGTCGGCCAGGGTCTGGATGTCCACGTCGGTGTCCCAAGGTGGGCGTCGGATGCTCCCCCAACGCTGACGAGGCTCGCCCCCTCCAAGTCACGCTCCAACCCCGTCATCAAGCGGGGGCTCAGAGCCCACAGGAGAGCGGCAGGGCTCAAATCCGATCGTCGCGAAAATTGTCGTTGCCTCGACCCAGCGCGTTCGAATATTATATCTGGATTAACTCTGTCTATCTGCGCAGTCTGGATCCATTTCTCAGATCAAACGCATTGCAGATCCTGGTGTTGCGTTGAGGAAACAGCAGTTTTATCAGCAGATCTGTTAAATATAGGCGAGGATCCGCTCGCGCGACCTACGTCATCAACCGGCCCGGTGTCCCGGCTCGAACCACAGAGTGACCTGCGTGCTCAGGACGTTTGAACGGCGCGGACCCGGCCGCATCCCGGCTCCTCGGTCGTGCGGGGAATGGCCCTTTTCGCTGGCCCTGCTCGCCGGCCTGATCGCGGGACCGGCCCTGGCGCAGACCGCCTCGCAGATCACCCCGCCCTCGTTCAGCCCGCCGCTCCAGCGCAGCGGCGGCGGCCTGGCCATCCCCGACGGCGTCGGTCCCGCCGCGCCCGAAGGCGCCGAGCGCCTCTCCCTGCGCGTCGGACGCCTGCGCGTCGAGGGCGGACAGCTGGGGGCGGACGGGGACGGCAGCGCGCTCGCGCAGAACCTCACCGCCCGCCTCTCCGGCCGCACCCTCACCGTCGCCGACCTCTTCGCCGCCGCCGCCGAGCTGGAGCAGGCCTACGCCGCTCGAGGCTTCGCCCTCGTGCGCGTCGTCCTGCCCGCCCAGCAACTGCGGGACGGCGGCGAGGTTCGCCTGCTCGTCATCGACGGCCAGATCGAGCGTATCGACGCCGCCGCGCTCCCGCCCGAGATCCGCGCCCGCGTCGCGGCCGTCCTCGCCCCCCTCGTCGGACGCCCCGGCCTCACCCTCGCCGAGATCGAGCGCCGCGTGCTCGTCGCCGGCGACACGCCCGGCACCGTGCTGCGCTCGACGCTGGCCGCTGGCAGCCGCCCCGGTGCCACCGTCCTCGTCGTCGAGGCCCGCTACAAGCCCGTCACCGGCTTGGTCTCCACCGACAACGTCCTGGCCCGCAGCCTCGGCACCTACACGCTCGGCACCGGCCTCGATCTCAACTCCCCCACCGGCCACGGCGAGAGCCTGTACTTCCGCGCCTCGGGGGCGCCCTATACCGGCGGCGAGCGCGGCTTCCTTGCCGCGGAACCGCGCAACCGGGCGCTGGCGCTCGGCCTGATCCTGCCGCTCGGGATCGACGGGCTCACCCTCAACCTGGAGGCCACCGACGCGCGGGCCACACCGCGGGCGCTGCCTGGCACGCTCGGCATCGCCTCGGACTTCTCGCGCTATTCCGCCCGACTGCGCTACCCCCTGATCCGCTCGCGTGCCTTCACCCTGAACGGAGACGCCGCCTTCGATGCGCAGGAGGAGCGCGTCAACGTCATCACCCCGGTCGAGACGCCGCTCACCCTCGACCGCCTGCGCATCGCCCGCATCGGCGGCGACCTGATCTGGTTTTCCCCCTCCGAGGCCGTGCTCACCGCCCGGCTTGCCGCCTCCTTCGGTCTCGACGGGCTCGGCGCGCGCGACGCCCCGCCCGCCGGTTCGGCCCTGGCGCCGCTGTCGCGCCAGGGGGTCCGGCCCGAGTTCCAGCGGTTGGAGGCGGCGCTCGCCGTCACCCAGCCCCTGGCCGAGCACCTCACCTTCGACATGCGGGCCCGCGCCCAGACCTCCTTCAATCAAGCCCTGCCGCGCTCCGAGCAGATCGGCCTGGCCAACCTGTCGGGCCTGTCGGCCTTCGATGCCGGCCTGTTCCAGGGCGACGAGGGCTTCGTCGTGCGCGCCGAGCTGCAGGCGCCCTTCCTCGTGCCGGTCACCCTGCCGTTCGCGCTGCCCTCGATCCCGGCCCAGCTCGGCAGCGGCCTGCCGCCGGCCGACGCCACACCCGGCGCGGTGGTGATCGCGCCCTACGCCTTCGGCGCCTTCGGCCTGACGCGCCAGCAGCGCCCGACCGCGCTGGAGCGGCCGATGACCCGCGGGGCCGCCTACGGCGTGGGGCTCCGGCTCGCGGCGGCGCCGTCCTTCAGCTTCACCAACGCGGCGGCCACGGTCGAGCTTGGCCGGGCCGAGCGCTCGGACTTGCTGCCCGACGACACCCGCCTGACCTTCACCGTCGCCCTGCAGTTCTGACGGAATGAACCCAGCCATGGCTCAGTCCCCCTCGCCCCGCGCCCGCGCGCTCACCCGCGCGCTGCTCGCCTCGACCGCCCTGGTCGGGATCGGTCTCGGCCCGGAGCCCGCCCGCGCCGAGCCGCTGCCCACCGGCGGTCAGGTGGTCTCGGGCGGGGTCACTATCGGTACGCCCCAGAACGGCGCCCTGGCGATCACGCAGTCGAGCCGGAACGCCATCGTCAATTGGCAGGGCTTCTCCGTCGGCCAGGGCCACCGGGTCGACATCCGCCAGCCCGACGCGGGCGCGGCGATCCTCAACCGGGTGACGGGCGCCACGCCCTCGACCATCGCCGGGCAGCTCAACGCCAACGGGCAGGTCTACCTCGTCAACCCCAACGGCGTGACCATCACCCGCTCGGGCCAGGTCAACGCGGCCGGCTTCGTCGCCTCCTCGCTCGGCATCACCGACGAGGACTTCAAGGCGGGCCGGCGCCAGTTCCGCGGCTCGGGCGCCTCGGCGCCGGTGACCAACCATGGTGCGATCACGATCGGGCGCGGCGGCTACGCGGCGCTGATCGGCGGGCAGGTGACGAACACGGGGACCATCCGCGTGCCGATGGGCCGGGTGGGTCTCGGCTCGGGCGAGCGGGCGACGCTGGATCTCTCCGGCGACGGCTTCCTGCAAGTTGCGGTGCCGACGGGGGCGAAGGGGCGCGGCGCCCTGGTGCGGCATTCCGGGACGATCTCGGCCGATGGCGGCGCGGTAACGCTCACGGCAGCGGCGGCGCGGGACATGGCGCGGCAGGCGGTAAACCTGTCCGGCGTGATCGAGGCGCGCTCGGTCGGGGGCAGGAACGGCAACATCACCCTGTCGGGGGCTGAGGGCGCGGTGACGGTGACCTCCGCCGCCCGGCTCGACGCCTCGGGCCAGGGCGAGGCGGATGGTGGGCAGGTGCGGATCACCGGCGGGCGGCTCGACGTGGCGGGCCGCGTGGACGTGTCGGGCGCGGCTGGCGGCCGGGTGCGGCTGAAGGCGGGCGAGAGCCTGGCGCTGTCGGGGCTTGTGGCGGCGGAGGGGCGCACGGGCCGGGGCGGTCGCATCGTGGCCACCGCGCCGGCGATCGCGACGCAGGCGGCGCTGATCGAGGCCTCGGGTGCGACCGGCGGCGGCGTGGTGCGGGTCGGCGGCGGCCGGCTCGGGCAGGGTCCGCTGGCGCGCGCCGAGCGGGTGAGCGTGGACGCGGCGAGCGTGATCCGGGCGGATGCGACCGGCCGCGGCCAGGGCGGCGACGTGGTGGTGTGGTCGGATGTGGCGACGCGGTTTGCCGGGCGGATCGAGGCGCGGGGCGGCGCCTCGGGCGGCGACGGCGGGCAGGCGGAGGTGTCGTCGAAGGGGGTGCTGTCGTATGACGGCACCACGATCCTGACGGCGGCGCGGGGCGCCTTCGGCACGCTGCTGCTCGACCCGCACGACATCACCATCGCGAACTTCACGGACAGCGGCGTCACGGGCTTCACCGCTACGGGCGACGGCAGCGTGATCGACGCGGCGCGGCTGCTGACGGCGCTGACGACGGCCAACGTGGTGGTCTCGACGGGCACCACGGGCAACGAGTCCGGCACCATCACGGTGGCGGCGCCGCTGTCGTGGAACACCGGGGCGGACCTGACGCTGCAGGCCGCCGGGGAAATCGCCCTGAACGCGCCGATCACCGCGAGGGCGGGCGGGCTGGTGCTGCAGGCGGGAGCGGGCAGCGACGTCACGGCGACGGCCGATCTGTCGGTGGCGCGCTTCACGCTGGCGTCCGGCCACTGGACCCAGAACGCGGCCGCGCTGCCGGGCTTCGCGACGGGCGACTTCCAGGTGGCGAGCGGGGCCAGTTTCCTGCGGGCGACGGGGGGGGACGGCAGCGCGGCGACGCCCTACCGCCTGACCGACATCTACGGCGTGCAGGGCATGGGCTCGTCGGCTTCCTACCGCGCGGCGTCCTACCGCCTCGCCGCCGACATCGACGCCGCCGGCACCGCCACCTGGTGGGGCGGACAGGGCTTCGTGCCCGTGGGGGCGGACACCGTCCCGTTCACCGGCAGCCTGGACGGCGCGGGCCACACGATCGCCGGGCTCACCATCGCCCGGCCGGACCAGAGCTCTGTCGGGCTGATCGGCGTTCTCGGCAGGGGCGGCCGCGTGAGCGGCCTCGGTCTCGTCGGTGGCTTTATCAGCGGTGGGTCCAATGTGGGCGGGCTACTCGGTTCCAACTCAGGCAGCGTGGCCCGAGTCTACGCTACCAGCAACGTCAGCGGCTGGTACAGCGTAGGCGGGCTGGCCGGTTCCAACTCCGGCACTGTGAGCCAAGCCTACGCCACCGGCAGTGTAAGCGGCCACGATTTGAATGGGCGCGCCTCCGATATCGCGGGCGGGCTGATTGGTACCAACGACGGTAGTGTGATCCAGGCCTACGCCACCGGCAACGTCAGCGTCAGCAACTGCTGCGCGGGCGGGCTGATTGGGCAGAACGTTGGTAGCGTGAGCCAAGCCTACGCCACGGGTATCGTTAGCAGCTTTTTTTCGGGTGGGCTGATCGGGCAAAATGCTGGAAACGTTAGCCAAGCCTACTGGGATATTCAGACCACTAGACAGGCAAATGCCATCGGAAACGGCCTTCCCGCAGGAACAGACGTAACTGGTCTGACTTCAGCCCAGGCGCGCACAGGTTCAGCCTATGCAGGCTTCAATTTCGATACCGTGTGGTACCAAGCCGGTGACCTGCGCCCGATTCTGCGCGCAGAGGCCGCTGACGCAGTCGGCAGCGTAGTTCCAGTATCCAACCTGCACCAGTTGCAGCTGATGGGCGCCAACCTCGCGGACCGCTACCGGCTCACCGCCGACCTCGACGCCTCCGCCACGAACAGCACGGCCGCGTCCGCCGGAGTGTTCGGCGCGGGCGGCTTCGTGCCGGTCGGCCGCGATGGGGCCCGCTTCACCGGCAGCCTCGACGGGGCAGGGCACAGGATCACCGGTCTGGCCATCGCCCGGCCGAGCGAGAACGATGTCGGGCTGATCGGCGCCCTCGGCGCGGGTGGGAGCGTGAGCGGCCTCGGCCTTGTCGGCGGCAGCATCGCGGGCTCCCAAAACGTGGGTGGCCTCGTCGGCTTCAACAACGGCGGCACGATCAGCCAAGCCTACGCTGCCGCCGCCGTCTCCGGCACCAGCGAGGTGGGTGGCCTGGTTGGGTCCAACGACGGTACGATCAGCCAAGCTTATGCTACCGGTGCTGCCGCAGCCACCGTCTCCGTGGGCGGCCTCGTCGGCTGGAACGCCAGCGGCAGGGTGAGCCAGTCCTACGCCAGCGGCAGCGTCTCGGGCTCCTCCAACGTGGGCGGCGTCGTCGGCTCCAACGACGGCTCGGTGACGACTACATACTGGGACACGCAGACCACCGGGCAGGTCAACGGTGTCGGCACCGGCTCGTCCACGGGCGCCACCGGCCTGACCACCGCGCAGGCGCGCACCGCCTCGAGCTACGCCGGCTTCGACTTCGACACCGTCTGGTACCAGTCCGGGGATCTGCGTCCGATCCTGCGCTCGGAAGCCGCTGCGGCCGACGCGAACGGCGTGACCGCGGTGTCGAACCTGCACCAGCTGCAGCTGATGGGCGCCAACCTCGCGGGCCGCTACCGGCTCACCACCGACCTCGACGCCTCCGCCACGAACAGCACGGCCGCGTCCGCCGAGGTGTTCGGCGCGGGCGGCTTCGTGCCGGTCGGCCGCGATGGGGCCCGCTTCACCGGCAGCCTGGATGGGGCGGGGCACACGATCACCGGTCTGACCATCGCCCGGCCGAGCGAGAAATATGTCGGGCTGATCGGCGCCCTCGGCGTCACCGGCGCGTATGGGAGCGTGAGCGACCTCGGCCTCGTCGGCGGCAGCATCGCGGGCTCCCAATCCGTGGGCGGCCTCGTCGGCGACAGCATCGGCACGGTGAGCCAGTCCTACGCCACCGGCAGCGTCTCGGGCACCACTTTCGTGGGCGGCCTCGTCGGCTCCAACTTCGGCACGGTGAGCCAGTCCTACGCTAGCGCCAGTGTCTCGGGCTCCCTCGGGGTGGGCGGCCTCGTCGGCGCCAACGGTGGCATCGTGAGCCAGACCTACGCCAGCGGCAGCGTCTCGGGCTCCTCCAGAGTGGGCGGCCTCGTCGGCGCCAACAGCGGCACGCTGACGAATGCGTACTGGGACACGCAGACCACCAGGCAGGTCAACGGCGTCGGCGACGGCTCGTCCACCGGCGCCACCGGCCTGACCACGGCGCAGATGCAGGATCTCGCCAGCTTCCGAGCCCACTACGCCGGCTTCGACTTCGACACCGTCTGGGCGCCGCCGAACCAGGTCGGCCAGGGTGGCCAGAGCAGTGGTCACTACCCGGAACTCCGCAGCCTCTCGCCCGTCGCCGTCGTCGCTCCGGCGAGCACCACGCGCGTCTACGGTGACGCCAATCCCGGCCTGCTCGCCTCCTACGGCGGCCTGCGCGCCGGCGACTTCGTGACCGGCCTGGGCAGCCTGAGCACGACCGCGACCGCAACCTCGGACGTCGGAAGCTACACGATCGCCGCCTCCGGCACGGCCGTGACCGGCAAGGCGGGGACCAGCTATCGGGTCGTGTATCTGCCTGGCACGCTCACCGTCACCCAACGTTCGCTGACCATCACCGCCAACGGCCAGAGCCGCGTGTACGGCGACGCCAACCCGAGCCTGACCTACACCACGACCTCGCTGGGCGCAGGCGCGGCCCTGTCAGGCACCCTCGCCACGGCGGCCACGGCCACCTCGGACGTCGGCAGCTACGCCATCACCCAGGGCTCGCTCACCGCAGCCGCCAACCCGAACTATGCTCTGACCTTCCAGGGCGCCAACCTCACGGTCAGCCAGCGACCGGTGACGGTCACGGCCACAGGCCAGAACCGTGTGTACGGCGATGCCAACCCCAGCCTGACCTACACGACAACCTCGCTGGGCGCAGGCGCGGCCCTGTCGGGCACATTGGTCACCACGGCCACCACCACTTCGGGCGTGGGCAGCTACGCCATCACCCAGGGCTCGCTCACCGCAGCCGCCAACTCGAACTATGCCGTCACCTATGCCGGGGCCGATCTCACGGTCAGCCCGCGATCGGTGACCGTCACGGCCACAGGCCAGAACCGCGTGTACGGCGATGCCAACCCGGCGCTGACCTACCAAGTCGGCGGACGCGGGCTCGTCAGCGGCGACGCCCTGACGGGAGAGCTCGTCACGACAGCTGATGCGCGCAGCACGATCGGAGCCTACGCTATCGGTCAGGGAACGCTGGCAGCCACTTCGAACTATGCCGTGAGCTACGTCGGGGCGGACCTGACGGTCACGGCTCGGCCGATGACTCTCACGGCGGAGGCGCAGAGCCGCGTCTACGGCGATGCCAACCCGAGCCTGACCTACCAGGTTGGCGGACGTGGGCTCGTCAACGGTGACAGCCTCACGGGAGGCCTGACCACCACGGCCGACGCACGCAGTGCGGTCGGCACCTACGCCATCGGCCAGGGAACACTGGCAGCCTCTTCGAACTATGCCGTGCGCTACGTCGGGGCGGACCTGATGGTCACGGCTCGGCCGATGACTCTCACGGCGGAGGCGCAGAGCCGCGTCTACGGCGATGCCAACCCGGCCCTGACCTACCAAGTCGGCGGCCGCGGGTTGGTCAACGGCGACGTGCTTTCGGGCGTCCTTGCCACGGCCGATGCTCGTAGCGCGGTCGGGACCTACGCCATCGGCCAGGGCAGCCTGGCCGCCAGCGGCAACTACGCTGTGAGCTATGTCGGAGCCGATCTGGTGGTCACCGCCCGGCCGCTGATCCTGACGGCAGACGTGCAGTCCCGCCTCTACGGCGAAGCCAATCCGAGCCTGACCTACCAGGTCGGCGGGCGCGGGCTGGTCAACGGCGACGCACTGACCGGCGAACTCGCCACCACGGCCGATGCGCGCAGCAACGTGGGCACCTACGGCATCGGCCAGGGCAGCCTGGCCGCCTCGGCCAACTACGCGGTGAGCTATGTCGGGGCGGATCTGGCAGTCACCGCCCGGCCGCTGATCCTCACGGCGGAGGCTAAGAGCCGCCTCTACGGCGATGGCAACCCGAGCCTGACCTACCAAGTCGGCGGCCTCGGACTGGTCAACGGCGACGCCCTGACCGGCGAACTCGCCACCACGGCCGATGCGCGCAGCAACGTGGGCACCTACGGCATCGGCCAGGGCAGCCTGGCCGCCTCGGCCAACTACGCGGTGAGCTACGTCGGGGCGGATCTGGCAGTCACCGCCCGGCCGCTGACCCTCACGGCCAACGCACAGTCGCGCGTCTACGGTGATGCCAATCCGAGCCTGACCTACCGGGTCGGCGGGCGCGGGCTGGTCAACGGCGACGCCCTGACCGGCGGGCTCACCACGGTGGCCGACGCGCGCAGCAACGTCGGCAGCTACGGCATCGGCCAGGGCAGCCTGGCCGCCTCGGCCAACTATGCCGTGACCTACCAAGGCGCCAACCTCACGATCGACCAGCGACCGGTGACGGTCACGGCCACAGGCCAGAGCCGCGTGTACGGCGAGGCCAACCCGAGCCTGACCTACACCACGACCTCGCTGGGCGCAGGCGCGGCCCTATCGGGCACCCTCGCCACGGCGGCCACGGCCACCTCGGACGTCGGCCGCTACGCCATCACCGAAGGCTCGCTCACCGCAGCCGCCAACCCGAACTATGCCTTGACCTTCCAGGGCGCCAACCTCACGATCGGTCAGCGCCCGCTGATCCTCACGGCCGACGCACAGTCCCGCCTCTACGGCGATGCCAATCCGAGCCTGACCTACCAAGTCGGCGGCCGCGGGCTGGTCAACGGCGACGCACTGACCGGCGAACTCGCCACCGCCGCCGACGCGCGCAGCAACGTCGGCAGCTACGGCATCGGCCAGGGCAGCCTGGCCGCCTCGGCCAACTACGCCGTCACCTATCAGGGGGCCGACCTCACGATCGACCAGCGATCGGTGACGGTCACGGCCACAGGCCAGAGCCGCCTCTACGGCGAGGCCAACCCGAGCCTGACCTACACCACGACCTCGCTAGGCGCAGGCGCGGCCCTATCGGGCACCCTCGCCACGGCGGCCACGGCCACCTCGGACGTCGGCCGCTACGCCATCACCGAAGGCTCGCTCACCGCAGCCGCCAACCCGAACTATGCCTTGACCTTCCAGGGCGCCAACCTCACGATCGGTCAGCGCCCGCTGACCCTGACGGCGGAGGCGCAGTCCCGCCTCTACGGTGAGGCCAACCCGAGCCTGACCTACCAAGTCGGCGGCCGCGGGCTGGTCAACGGCGACGCCTTGACCGGTGCGCTCACCACGGTGGCCGACGCGCGCAGCAACGTCGGCACCTACGGCATCGGCCAGGGCAGCCTGGCCGCCTCGGCCAACTACGCGGTGAGTTATGTCGGGGCGGACTTGGCGATCACAGCTCGGCCGCTGACCCTCACGGCCGACGCGCAGTCGCGCGTCTACGGCGAGGCCAACCCGAGCCTGACCTACCAGGTCGGCGGCCGCGGGCTGGTCAACGGCGACGCCCTGACCGGCGAACTTGCCACCACGGCCGATGCGCGCAGCAACATCGGCGCTTACGCGATCGGCCAGGGCAGCCTGGCCGCCTCGGCCAACTACACCGTCACCTATCAGGGGGCCGACCTCACGATCGACCAGCGACCGGTGACGGTCACGGCGAATGGACAGTCGCGCCTCTACGGCGAGGCCAACCCGAGCCTGACCTACACCACGACCTCGCTAGGCGCAGGCGCGGCCCTGTCGGGCACCCTCGCCACGGCGGCCACGGCCACCTCGGACGTCGGCAGCTATGCGATCACCGAAGGCTCGCTCACCGCAGCCGCCAACCCGAACTATGCCTTGACCTTCCAGGGCGCCAACCTCACGATCGGTCAGCGCCCGCTGATCCTCACGGCGGAGGCTAAGAGCCGCCTCTACGGCGAGGCCAACCCGAGCCTGACCTACCAGGTCGGCGGGCGCGGGCTGGTCAACGGCGACGCCCTGACCGGCGAACTCGCCACCACGGCCGATGCGCGCAGCAACGTGGGCACCTACGGCATCGGCCAGGGCAGCCTGGCCGCCTCGGCCAACTACGCGGTGAGCTATGTCGGGGCGGATCTGGCAGTCACCGCCCGGCCGCTGATCCTCACGGCGGAGGCTAAGAGCCGCCTCTACGGCGATGGCAACCCGAGCCTGACCTACCAAGTCGGCGGCCTCGGACTGGTCAACGGCGACGCCCTGACCGGCGAACTCGCCACCACGGCCGATGCGCGCAGCAACGTGGGCACCTACGGCATCGGCCAGGGCAGCCTGGCCGCCTCGGCCAACTACGCGGTGAGCTACGTCGGGGCGGATCTGGCAGTCACCGCCCGGCCGCTGACCCTCACGGCCAACGCACAGTCGCGCGTCTACGGTGATGCCAATCCGAGCCTGACCTACCGGGTCGGCGGGCGCGGGCTGGTCAACGGCGACGCCTTGACCGGCGAACTCGCCACCGCCGCCGACGCGCGCAGCAACGTCGGCAGCTACGGCATCGGCCAGGGCAGCCTGGCCGCCTCGGCCAACTACGCCGTCACCTATCAGGGGGCCGACCTCACGATCGACCAGCGACCGGTGACGGTCACGGCCACAGGCCAGAGCCGCGTGTACGGCGAGGCCAACCCGAGCCTGACCTACACCACGACCTCGCTGGGCGCAGGCGCGGCCCTATCGGGCACCCTCGCCACGGCGGCCACGGCCACCTCGGACGTCGGCCGCTACGCCATCACCGAAGGCTCGCTCACCGCAGCCGCCAACCCGAACTATGCCTTGACCTTCCAGGGCGCCAACCTCACGATCGGTCAGCGCCCGCTGATCCTCACGGCCGACGCACAGTCCCGCCTCTACGGCGACGCCAATCCGAGCCTGACCTACCAAGTCGGCGGCCGCGGGCTGGTCAACGGCGACGCACTGACCGGCGAACTCGCCACCACGGCCGATGCGCGCAGCAACGTGGGCACCTACGGCATCGGCCAGGGCAGCCTGGCCGCCTCGGCCAACTACGCGGTGAGTTATGTCGGGGCGGACTTGGCGATCACAGCTCGGCCGCTGACCCTCACGGCCGACGCGCAGTCGCGCGTCTACGGCGAGGCCAACCCGAGCCTGACCTACCAGGTCGGCGGCCGCGGGCTGGTCAACGGCGACGCCCTGACCGGCGAACTTGCCACCACGGCCGATGCGCGCAGCAACGTCGGCGCTTACGCGATCGGCCAGGGCAGCCTGGCCGCCTCGGCGAACTACGCGGTGAGCTATGTCGGGACGGACTTGGCGATCACTGCCCGGCCGCTGACCCTCACGGCCAACGCGCAGTCCCGCCTCTACGGCGACGCGAACCCGAGCCTGACATACCGGGTCAGTGGGCGCGGGCTGGTCAACGGCGACGCCCTGACCGGCGGGCTCACCACGGTGGCCGACGCGCGCAGCAACGTCGGCAGCTACGGCATCGGCCAGGGCAGCCTGGCCGCCTCGGCCAACTACGCGGTAAGCTATGTCGGGGCGGACTTGGCGATCACTGCCCGGCCGCTGACCCTCACGGCCAACGCGCAGTCCCGCCTCTACGGCGACGCGAACCCGAGCCTGACATACCGGGTCAGTGGGCGCGGGCTGGTCAACGGCGACGCCCTGACCGGCGGGCTCACCACGGTGGCCGACGCGCGCAGCAACGTCGGCAGCTACGGCATCGGCCAGGGCAGCCTGGCCGCCTCGGCCAACTACGCAGTAAGCTATGTCGGGGCGGACTTGGCGATCACGGCGCGATCGCTCACCCTCACGGCGGAGGCGCAGAGCCGCGTCTACGGCGACGCGAACCCGAGCTTGACCTACCGGGTCGGTGGGCGCGGACTGGTCAACGGCGACGCCTTGACCGGCGAACTCGCCACGGCGGCCGATGCGACGAGCGGTGTCGGCTCCTACGCGATCGGCCAGGGCACGCTGGCAGCCTCCGCCAACTACGCGGTGACCTATCAGGGCGCCGACCTGATGGTGACGCCACGCTCGATCACGGTTGCGGCCGGTGCGCAGAGCCGCGTCTACGGTGAGGCCAATCCCAGCCTGACGTACCGGGTCGGCGGACGTGGCCTCGTCAACGGCGACAGCCTCTCCGGTGCCCTCGCTACCAAGGCGGACGCCAATAGCGCCCCGGGACAATACATCATCAACCAGGGCTCGCTGACGGCGACGGCAAACTACAGCCTCACCTATCGCGGAGCCGACCTTACAATCACGCCGAGCCCTGCAAGCTTGTCTCGAACGATGATCGCCCAAGCCGCAACAACCTTGGCCAGCACCGTCCAACGCGTTTCCACCGTCACGCAGACGCCGGCCGCATCATGGTTCGCTCCGGCGTCCGGTCTGCTCCAGACCTCGTCGCAAATCATCACCGATCCCCGGTTCGACAAGACCGTCGTCTGCCTCGCCGGCGGATGCTTCGTCGTTCCGCCCCCGACACAACCCGCTGCGCAACCCGGATCAAAGATCCGGCCCCAGGCCAGCGCGGCTGCTCCCTGACGGGCGCGCTGCGCCCGGCCCCTCCGGACAAGACACCGCGAAAGCCCCATGACCTCCCTGCCGCTGTTCTACCGCTCGGTCGTCCCCCTCGACCGAGACGCCCACCGCGCCGGCTACCTCGCCCAGCCGCAGCGCTTCGCCTTCGCGCGCTCCAGCCACATCGTCCCGGCCCTCGCCGAGGAGATCGGCGCCGCTTGCCGGCACCTGCCCGTCGTTTTTCTGCCCGAGAGCCTCGGCCCCGTGCCCGTCTTCCTCGTTGGCGCTGCACCGGGACACTGCGCCCTCATCGACGAGGCCGGCAGTTGGACGGGCCGCTACCTGCCCGCCTACCTGCGCCGCTATCCCTTCATTCTGGGTGAGAGCGAGGGGAGCGCCCCCCTCGTCTGCATCGACGCTGAGACCGATCTCCTTCGCACCGAGCCTGCCGCCGAACCGCCGGAGGCGAGCCCCACCAGCCTGCCGCTGTTCACCGAGGACGGCCAGGAGTCGCCCCTGCTGCAGGAGCGGATCCGCCTCGTCGCCGAGTATGCCGAGGCTGCCCGGCGTACCGCCGCCTTCGGGCGCTTGCTGCAGGATCTCAAGCTGCTGCGCGCCCTGACCATCCAGGTCCAGCATCCCCTCACCGGCCAGAGCCACACCCTGCACGGCGCGCTCGGCGTCGAGGAGGCTGCCCTGGCTGCTCTGCCGGATGACGCCTTTGCCCGGCTCCGAAGAGAGGGCTGGTTGGGGATGATCTACGCCCACCTCGTCAGCCTGCAGGCCGTGGCCGACTTCCTCGTCTCCGCCGTCCCTTCCTCCGCGGCATCCGCCGCTGTCATGCACGGTGCCGCCTGATGCCCCTTTCCCTCCGGCCTCTCTCGTCCGCCATGCGCCCCGCCTTGGCCACCTCGAGCCTGCTCGCTGGCCTCGTCGTGATGGTGCCCATGCCGGTGCACGCCCAATCCTCGCGTGCGAAGCCGTCCGCCGCGGAGGCGGCGCCGGCGGTCCCGTCCGAGCCTGGGTCGACGACGGCCACCTATGGCGATTGGGTGCTGCGCTGTCAGCGGCTGGGCGGGGAGACCGCAGGGCGCGTCTGCGAAGTATCGCAGACGATCCAGGCGCAGGGCCAGACGGCGCCGGTGGCGCAGATCGCCCTCGGCCGCCTGCCCGGGCAGGAGGGCCTGCGCATGACGGTGCTGCTGCCGGCCAACGTGAGCTTCCCGTCGAGCGTGCGGGTGACGGAGGTGAAGGATGCGAAGAACGGCCTGGATCTGGCGTGGCGGCGCTGCATACCCGGCGCGTGCGTGGCGGACACAGCGGCAACGGACGCGGTGCTGAGCGCCTGGCGCAAGGCCGAGGACGCGGGCCGGATCGCGTTCAAGGATGCGGACGGGCGGGAGGTGGCGGTGTCGCTCTCGATGCGCGGGCTCGGCCCGGCGCTGGATGCCCTCGGCAAGGAGAAAATTTGAGCGGTTGTCACGACCGGCGTAGGCACTTGCATCGTGCATTGGCACGAGCGGCTCGTGGCGGGGGCTGTTGCTAAAGCTTCGCTTAAGCGAGATCGGACTTGGCGTCTTTGGGCCTCATGAGCTTCCGCATCCTGTTCGGCGGCGACCTGTACGCCATGCGTCCGCTTCTTCCGTGAAAGCGGACGCATGGCGTTATCGACCCAAATGACCGCAACGGGTCAAACTGTGCCGCATCGCACGCGCGCAAAGAAGCAAGCCTGCGGCGGCATCAGAGTGCGCGCGTGAGCCAATCTACTTAGCGACTTAAAAATCAGATGTAGAGACGCCTGCTCCCGCTCTCACTGGTGCTGCCGTAGGCGCGCTTCCGCTCGATCCCTCAGCGGTCGCAGGCGCCTTCGGCAGGCCTCCCTGCTGTATCATGCGTTGCTCAGCGGCTCCCATCGCGCGTCCAACTGCGTCGGCATCAGCCGCCCAACGTTGACTCCATGCCACGGCCACGACCTGCATCTTCGCCTTGGACCACGG
Organism: Methylobacterium sp. AMS5; assembly: GCF_001542815.1. GTDB lineage: Bacteria > Pseudomonadota > Alphaproteobacteria > Rhizobiales > Beijerinckiaceae > Methylobacterium. The sequence goes on along the minus strand of NZ_CP006992.1, from coordinate 4,770,791 downwards.
ATGCTCACCACGCCACGATAGGATCTCGGTAGCTCCCTTCAACTGAAGGTCGGCAGCCTGGGCTTTGACCTCCTCGTTGAAAGTGTCGAGGTTGTAGCTCTGCGTCGAGCCGTCGCTCATCCCGCGCTTCTCATACGCCTCCCGGGATTTCGTATTGGCCAGCACCCTTTCGCTGACGAACCGCTGGATGGCCGCCATGGCTGCTAAGTTCGCGCGGCTACGGTCGGCCGGCATCAGGCTAGTCTGAGGGGCCACGCCGAAGCCGACGATGACCCGCTCGCCATTCTCGTCCGTGAAAACGCGTGTCCCCATCGTATAGGCCAGCCAGTCCGGGTTTTTGGCTTTGATTGCCTCAAACTGCTGGCGGACGGGTGCCTGCGGCGTCTCTCGCTGTATCGTGAGGGTCGGATTCCAAATCGTCTCCGCGACCCCGGCGAGCTTCGGCGTCCAGATCAGACCAGTGAGGACATGGTACTTGCCCCCATCCTCCCGGCTCGGCCCTTCGCACTGGACAACGGTGAAGGCACCGGAGGCGAACATCTCCGCACTGCGTTCGATGCTCTGATTGATCCGCAACTGCTCAGTGGCGATCGCTGCGCGCTTCTGCGCCTCGGTTCCCCCTGACCATTTGGGATCGAACTTCTTGATCTCGGCGTCGAGAGCCTTGTCCGTGAGGACCAGTGACTTGTCGACGATGGAGAGCTGTTCAACGACCGGTCGCAGGGACGGCGGCGCGTCATCCCCACCAAAGGTCCTGACCGCCGCCGACCGGCTCGACCGCATCGTCGCGCGCATGGCCTCCGCCAACGACTTCCGGGCATTGATCTCGGCATAGCTGAAGGCGGCATTCCGGCCGACGAGCCAATTGCGCGACCCCACCGGTTCGTCCACTGGGGCCTGCTCGTGGGCGACATAGACGAAGTATCCGTTCTTCTTCTCGTTCTTGCCGTCTTCGAGTTTCTCCTTCGCCTTCCAGTCGGCCCAGCATTGTTCAATCGACGGAGGCTGCGCGCCGGCGGATGGGTGCGCTCCACCGTTGAGGGCCGCGGTCGCCTCGGCGTCACCGCCGGGCGCGCTCGTTTGAGCCAGGGCTGCCGCACTGACACCCAGGCACAGCGCGGCGGTCGCGCCTAAGGAAACAAGACGCTTCGCGTTCATCATATTCTTTCCTGTTCAGCGTCGACCGATGCCCCCGAGGGCACCACCCACGAGTCCCATGAACGCGCGAGCCGCCTGCTCATTCTGAAGCCGCTGCTGCTCGGCTTGCCGCTGGCCTTCCATCAGGCGGTCCACCCCCTCGGAGGCCTCGCGATGCCCCAGCCCCGCGGCCCGTTTGAAAAGACGATAGGCTTCCTCCTGCCCCGCCCCCTCGACGCGGCCCTTCGAGATCATCGTCGCCAAGCTGACCATGGCATCCGGATCGCCGAGGTTTGCCCCCTGCCGGAAGCTCGCAAGGGCGCCGGCCAGATCGTTGCGGCCCACCCGGGTGTCGAGAAGCGCCCAGCCATAATTGTCGTAGGCCGCGCGATAATTCTGTCGCATGAGGACCTGTAGCAGCGGCAAGGCTTTCCTGGGCTCCGACGCTTGGTAGGCCCGAGCCAGCTGGTATCGGTAGCGGCGCTCTTCCGGGTACTGCCGGGCAGCCATCTCGCAGGCCTCGACCGCTGGCCCACCCGCGCTTCGCAGGACCTCCCAAGCCACGCCGGCCGTGGTCTTGGGCCGATCAAGGTCATAAGGCCCTGCGGCAAACTGATCACACAGCTCCCCGGCTCGGGCTATCTTAGCTTGCCGCTGCGCCTCAGCCTCCCGCTGGGCGGCCTCTCTTTGCACGCGCTCGACGGCTTCGCGTTTCCCCCGCTCGACGCTTTGACGCCATTCGGTCACGACTCTCCGGTCGACGATAAGGAGCTTGTCGCCGGTCCGCGGATGAAAGCCGGAATTGTCGAAAAATTCGTAGTTCGAGCCTTCCCGCCAGTACCAAACTCGCGGCTGGCCGGTGACGGGATCGAACCAAGCAACGGTCGTGGGATCGACGGGCTTAGCAGGCCGCTGTTGCCGGGCAGCGCGCTCTTGCTCTTCCTTCCGGACCGTCTGCGACTTCGGCACGCAAACGGTAACCTCGGACTTGATTGAGAGAGAGCCGCCCGCTTCCGTGGTCTTCCGGTTTTCCTCCAGGATCTTCACCCGGACGAAACCAGCGAGGTTCGTCTGCTCAAGCTGCTTGAAGCGCTGCTCGGCATCGCTGTTCACGATCTCCGCACGGTTCTCGCGGGACGACTTTACCTCGACGCCAACAACTTGGCTGATAGCGAGCTGGTTCGTCCGATCGAGAGCCCGCTTTCGTGCGGCGTCCATCTCGGACCAATTGCCGAAGTCTTCGTCGACACTGACTGGAACAGTCTCTTGCCGGGCGCAGTCACTGTCGTCGTAGGCCAAAGCCGGCCCGAGCAGCAGGAGCAGTGCGGTAAAGCTCGCAGGCGTTAGACCACCGTGGAGTCGCCTCGCCGAACTTTTTAAAAGAACCACGGACGCAATCTCCTCGCCAACCGATCGTCCGAGGCGGCTTCGCGGACGGCCGTCCGCAGCATCAAAAGACGTGGCAGTCATCGCCCGCGCTCCGACTTTCCAACGCCACATGCCGCACTCGTTGAAATTGTATCCTGCTCCGTCATTAATTCCAGATCGGGGCTGCACCGTCCAGTGACGGACGTGACGAAATGGATCTTTCACCCGGATCAAGCTTTGGTAACCTGAACGATGGTCAAAGATTCTGCGTTGGCTGCCGCAGGCCCTACTCAAAAACGAGTTGGCTGCAATCCTGGGATTGGCCACATGAATAATGCGAGACTCAAGCGGTGATGCAATGGCAATTGTTCATGTGCTATTATAATAATCCTCAAAGTTTGATTGGAGTTTTTTAGGATACTATGCGTTTTGCTCAACGTACATTTTGCATCAGACCTGCGAATGATATTTCAGTTCGGATGAATTTTAATGTTAATTTTGAACTCTTGCCATATCAAACGCCAGATTAGGTTGTTAAATGCGCCAATGTAATTCGAATTATATGATAATATCCTCATCCAATTTGACAATAAATTCAATATTGATATTGATGATTATATGTTTATTTTCTTTATATCAGCTTCGAGGCAGTGCGCGAGTTTGTGGTTTTGTAATTTTGACCTCGGCCGATGGCGATGCGCTTGTCAGGCTGATTGTCTTGACGGCCTGCTCACCTGCGGGAAGGGCGCGTTCAATTTCGACATGGCCGCCATGATCCGCCAAGACCGAACGAAGTTCGTCAAATTGCCCACACCAGATTGTTTCTTGATCTTTATCGCGATTGGCATTTCGCGGACTGGACGGCCGGTCAGAACCGACTAACCGGGCTTGCATGCGCGATGCGTCGGCAGGAGCCGCGAATTCTACACCGTAATCGTCAGTGCCGGGGCGCCGTACGACAATGCGACCCTCCTTCGCCCAAGCCGCTTCCATTCCCTCCCGAACCTCGTAGCCGAGCGATGCCAGCCCTCCGAGCACAGCCCGCCGCCGCGCTACAGCAGAGACCTGCCGACGCCCTTCCTCGAGCAGCGTCTCCCCGTCAGTGATGCGCGCCCGCATCTTCGCGACATTTCTATCGGTGATCGCAGCATCGAGTTGAATGCTGCATGCATGCCCCCTTTCGGAAGACAGTGCAGCCAACTCAGCGCGAACTTGCATCGCTTTAGCGGTGGCAGCTTCGATGGCGCGTTCGTCTCGCAGGCGCCGTGCAGCCTCAAGAACGAGCGAGTCTGTCAGGAGGGCACGTCGGTCCGCCGAAGGCTCGGCGGAAATCGAGATCGCTCGCGCAGTCAGATCGGTGATGTCGACAAGTGTCGCGCACGTGCTCAACTCCGAGAGCAACCCGTCGAGCCGTTCCGCCTGAGGGTCAGATTGCGCATTCTCCTCGAGCCATTGAGCGAAAGCCGGGATAGGACCGCCGGCATTGAGCCGGGCTGCGAGGTCACTCTGGCCGGAGGATTGCGTCTTCGGCTGGCCTTGTACCAGCGTGGCGATGCTGGCCTCCACAGTACGCTGCATGGCATCCAAGTCAGCACCTGTGGCCGTCATCGCGCCTTCGATTGCAGCCGTGAGGGCTACCGGCACCGGTTGCCCGGCCTTGGCCAACGAGGCCGCGATCGAACGGGCCGCATCGAGCGTTCGCCGCTGCCGCGAACGTTGGGCCGCTTCGGCGGCGACCGCTTCGCTTCTCAGACGTTCGCCTTCGAAGCGGAAGTGTTCGATCGCTTGGGCTGCGTCCTTCTGAAGATCGACCCATTGCTCCGAGCGAAACATTGCTTCGAGGGTAGCCCGTCTCGCCGCCACCTGCGCCTCAAGGGCAGAGCTTGCCAGTCCGAAGCGATTTGCGCTGCGGAGCAGGTCGGCGGCGGCCTCGCCTACGAGCAAAAGCCAGCGCCGGCAGGTCGCTTCCAATTCCTCTCGAGTCACGACTCTGACGACCTTGGGACCGCTCATTCCGCCGCCTCCCTCACAATGGCTGTCGCAAGAGCCTCCCGAAGCCTTGCCCGCTCAGCTTCCGGCCGGCTGTACCAAGCGCTCGATGAGACGCGGTGCGTGCGCGGTACGGCGCGACCCAGCACCTTGGGCCGCCAGACTTCGCGGGCTCTCGCCTTTTGGAGGAGACGGTGGCGCGGGGAGTCGCATTCGATCCCGAGGCCGAAAAGACCTGTCCGTGGATCGACGATCGCATAGTCTAAGCCGAAGACGTCGGTTTCGTCAGCGGACGGTACCGGCTCGTAGCCGAGTTCGCGGATGTATCGCCCGACGGCCTGAGCCAATCCGTCGTGTTGGACAGCGCCGATTTTGCTCTTGCCCTGGCCCGGTGCGAGGCGCGTTTGTAGCGCCCGTGCGGCGGCGACGTCTCCGGATGCCATCTTCGCCGCGTAATCGAGATAGGCTTGAAGAAAGTCGCGGGGCTTGTGCGGCACGCGCCCAGCTGCGTGCCAGTCCGAGATTTCGCTGAACGGCATCGAGGTCACGACGACGATCTTCTCCCGGGCGCGCGTGACCGCGACATTGAGCCGTCGCTCGCCACCCGTCTGGCCGAGGACGCCGAAGAACCGGCGAAAGGCTCCCCGACGGTCACGGCCGAACGTGGTGCTGAAGACGATCCAATCGCGCTCGTCGCCTTGGACGTTCTCAACGTTCTTGACGAAGAAGCCCATGTCTTCGCCGCCCTGATTCCGTTCGCGTTCGGCCTTCAGCGCGGCGAGGAAGGTCGGGTCCGCCCCGGCGCGCTCCTCGATCTTGTCGGTGACGAGGTCGGCCTGCTTCTTATTGAAGGTCACGATGCCGATGCTCGGCCTCTCCGCGAAGGGAGCTGACCAACCTTCAGCCAAGAGCTCGACCAGGCGGTCCGCCTCCTCCGGGTTCGTCTGCGCGTCATAGACGCCGTCGGCCCGGAGTACCTCGATCGGCTTGCCGCGACGGATCTCCTCGTCGGGGTGCCGGGCGGGAACGCTGAGGCGGTTGCCGTAGAAGGCACCGTTCGAGAAGCCGATGAGCTCGCGGTAGGTCGATCTGTAGTGGATCTGCAATGTGGTGGCCGGCAGGCATCCTCGCGCAAGCTGCAGGAGGTCCGGGCACGCGGTGACGTCTTTCTTGTTCCAGGCATCTTCGAGCGCCGAGCGTTCGGCCTCGGTGGCCGCTTCATCGGGCTGCTCGTCGATCTCGTCATCGACCTCCTCCTCCGCTCTTCCAGAGAAGAAGGCGCTCGGCGGCATCTGCTTCTCGTCGCCAGCGACGACGACCCGTCGCCCGCGGAAGAGGGCAGGCACGGCCTGCTCGACGGGGATTTGTGACGCCTCGTCGAAAATCACGAGGTCGAAAATGCCGGGCTTCAGGGGAAGTAGGCGGCTCGCCACATCGGGCCCCATGAGCCAAACCGGCCGCAGGCGCATGAGTCCGAGGGCTTCCCCCTTCTCGAAGGCGCCCCGAAGGCTCATCGGGCGCGGACCCCGTAGAGCCGTCACGACATTCCAATCCGCTTGGCGGCCGATCGAAGCCGGATCGATGCCGTGAGCCAGCACCTTTCGGTTCAGATCCCGCATCTCCGTATCGAGCCGCGCCAAGTTTGCGACCTTGCGCCCCGTCTCGGCCATGTCGACCGAGAGTTCCGGATGCTCCGTCTCGATGCGCGTTTTCCAACCGAGCAAAGCCTCACGCCGAAGGGTTGCTCGCACCACTTCGTCGAGTGCTCCGGCCGGGGCGCGATTCAACACATCCGCGTGCGGCCGCAGAGCAGAAAACGCGGCGAGGCTTTCCGCGTCGAGCGCCGCCGCCCGCGTCCGGAAGCGCTGGAAGGCTGACAGCGTCGGCAGGGCTGCCATGATCGCTTGCACCGTTTGCGGCATGGAGCCGCCCCGACGGATGGCATCGATACAGCGTGTTGTCAGTTCGTCACTGAACGACGCTGCCAACGGCTCCAGGGCTCTGAGGCTCGCCTCGCGGGCGGCATGGCGTCGGAAGGCGGACTGGTAGCCGATTGCCAGAGCATGAAGGGCCGAACCGGAGGCGGACTCGATCACGTGCTCGGCGTCTGCGCGTCGCGGGCAGGACAAGGCCGCCTCGGAATCCTTCGCAGCTTCCCTGAGGGACGACGCGATGGCTGTTGTCTCGTCCCGTAGAGATTGCAGCGGTGCCGGTGTCGAGGCTGGCGCCAGCCCGAGGGTCGAGCGCAGGCTGTCGAGGCGCTTGCGCAGCGGCCTGACTATGACTTCCCGCGCCGTTGCCGCCGCAAGAGCCGAGAGGCCGGGTTCGTCGCCCGCCTGTCCGAGACCGATCAAGTAATCGCGGCAGGACTTCCTGAGGCGTCGCCGACGCGGCCTCAGCCTGCCGAAGAACCCGACCGGAGCCGTCGCCTCTCGCGCCTCGGCAGATCGGATCTGCAATTCCTGATCGGAGAGCGCGGCCACCGGCTCGAAGAGCTTGCCTTCTGCTTGGGCCGGCGCTGCATTCTGCAAGTCGGAGCCGAGGGCCGCGAGATCGCGGGCGATGCGGTTGCCGGGCGTCTCGTTTCCCGTCTCGCTCTTGAACAGCGGAAACCACGCACGAAGCCGCTCACGGCGTTCGTCGGTCATGGCAGCCAAATGCCGAGCCCCGGTGTCGAGCCAGGCTCGATGGGGAGTGGGATCCTCGATCTCGAAGGAGGGAGGCAAGTCGGCGAGCAGGGCTTCGCGGGCTTCCTCCGCCGCACCGAAGCTGGCGAGGGCCACCTGGAATTCCGTGATCGTCGCGTGATCGACTGGGAACGGCTTCAACGCTGCCAGGGCGCTGCCCTCGAAGGCCGACGCGAGCCACAAGGACGCGTGGGGCCCACATTCCTCTTCCAGACGCGCCACGGCAACGGCTCCGACGTTCGCCAGCATACGGCGCAGGTGAGGAGCATCGATCGCGAGACCGTCTTCTTCGATCGCGAGAAGCTCGCCCAACATCTGGCGGTAAGTCAGGCCCGCCGCATCATCCACGACGTGGAGGGTCTCGTGTCCGCGGTCGAGATCCTTTTCAACGAACTCGATGCGTGCCGCCGTGGTATCCCGCTGCTTCCGTAGGGCGGCAAAAGCTTCGACAGCGCCGGCAGCTAGGGCCGCAACCTGATCTCGCAGCGCACGGAAAATGCCCTCGCGGTCGCGGTTGATATCGTTGACCATGAAAAGGCGCTCTCCGAGCCCCTCCGCGTCCATCCGCTTTTGCACCACCTTGAGCGCCGCCTGCTTCTGGCAGACGACCAGAGCGGTCTCACCGCGCCCAATGACGTCAGCCAGGATGTTGACTATCGTCTGGCTCTTGCCGGTTCCGGGCGGTCCCTCGACGAGGAGGCCTGGCGCCAGCCGCGATGCGAGAACCGCCGCGTCCTGCGACGGGTCGCCTTCCGCCGTGCCGAAGCGGTCACGTTCTGGCACGGGGTCCGGTTCGAGAGCTGCGGGCGTGCCGGAGACCCTGAGAGCGGGATCCAGGGCCGTCCCGGCCACGGGCTGGGCGCGCAGCTGGCGGAGATCCTCGACGAGCGATTGACCGGCAAACTCGGCGTTGAACAGCACTGCCGAAGGACACAACGCCATGGGCACCGCAGGAACCGCATCCTTGCCCGGCAAGCGGGTGAGGGCGTGTCCCTGTGGTTCAGCGAGATGGCCAAACCCATCCATTGCCTCGCCAAGCCGCAGAGCGGGCCGCTTCAAGAGGTCTTCGGCTGCCGAACGCCATTGCGCGAAGGCCTCTTTGCCGAGGAGCCCTTCGAGTGCTGGATTGAGCCGCACCTCCTCACGCCCACGGTCGAAGGCCAGACTTACCGTTTGACCCGCACCGCTCGGCAGATCGATCGATACCGGCCACAGCAGAATGGGCGCGATGCGCGGCTTGGTGTTGGTCCGTCCGGGACGCATGTCGCGGGCGTGCAGTATCGGAAAGCCAAGATACCGTCCGTCGATGCCCGTATCGCGAACGAAGGTCTGGGCGTAATTGACGAGGTGACGAAGGCGGTACGCGATGTTCTGATCCGCTGTCAGAGCGTCGGGATCGATCGGCGTCGCGGCTTCGCCCCGAGCCAGGATCTGGTTCAGCAGCGCCTCGGCCGGGCGCGAGCCTGATCCGAGTTCCATCAGGTCGAGCCTGGGCGTGGTCTTGCCCAGCACGAAGCGGACGAGTGGACCACGGCCCACCGTGGCGGAGAGCCGCTTCTCGAAGACGTCCATCAGTTTGGCGACGTATTGCTGCCGCGGGGGCTCCTTCCACTGGTTTTCGGACACCGCCAGCAGGGTCGCCGCCCGCGCCAGCGGCATCCTGCGTTCGACTCGATAAGCATCGGCCCACTCGTCGATCGCGGGATTGCCGCAGCGGGCGAAATTGGCGATGCGCGCATCGACCGCCGTGAAGATCTCGCGCCGAGAGGCAGCAAGCGTTGTGCGCAGTGCAGCCTCGTCCGTCGGTATGCCAGCCGAAGCAGCGGCCGTTCGCGTCGCTTCGACCAGCGCCTCCATCGGCACGAACTGATGGAGAGCCGCGCTGATGAGGATGATCACGTCCTCGTCGCTAAGCCGGGACCGCTCGACGAGCATGGCGAGGCCGGCATGGTCCGTGTCGGGAAACAGGACGCGTCTCGCCTCACGCTCGGCGTCCAGATTGGCCCGCGATGTTGCAAGCAGCGCGACGCGAGCCCGATCTTCGTCGAGTTCGACCTCAAGACGTTGGGCGCGCTCCCGGACGGCGGCCGCACGGGCTCTGAGGCGGGGAAGCCATGCCTCGCGCCCGAGCCGTTCCACGTGTCTCGGTGCATCGCCGGTCACCAGAGCATAGCCCTGCTCTGGATGCGCCATCAGCCAAGCGGGGGTGACGATCTCGCCCCGGACCGACAACGGCAACGCCGGGTTCATGGCCATCATGGCGATCGCGTGCCGCAGATCCGTGTCGAGGCCGTCGGCCGTCGAAGCACTCCTGACCAGCGAGAGGATGCGCGCATCCTCCTTGCGCTCTGCCAGCCACGTCGCCGTGGTCCCGTTGGCCGTCAGCGTCGCCGCTTCCTCCCAATTTCCGGCTTCGGCCGCCGCGAGCGCGAACGTCGCCGGGTCGGTGAAATTCCGACCCGCAAGACGGATAGCGGGCCCTGCTCGCTCATCGGGTTCAGGTTGGCCCGGTGAGAGCAGTGGAGGCGGTGCCCCATTGAGCCAGGCGCTGACCTCCCGGCCTCCCCAGCGTCGGTTCGGGTCGCGGACGAGCAATCCACGAAGGAGCGTCCTGATCTCACCGTCGATTGTGTCGGGGATGGAAATACCGCGCGTGACGACATGCAGTCGGAAAGCGAGGTCTTCGGTCCCGGCGAAGCACGCCCCACGCGTTGCATGTTCCAGGACGATCATCCCGAGCGACCACCAGTCCGACGCGGCGCTCACCGCGCCGACAATGGCCTCGGGGGCGGAGTAGCGGGACAATTCGAGCGGCGCGACCTGTTCCAGATCGAAGTCCGACAGCCTTGCCGAGCCCCATCCCGTGACGACGAGATCGAAGCTTTCGGGATCGCGGATAAGCACGGTCGCCGGCCGCAGGTCGCGATGCCGTAATCCTGCTTCGCTGAAAGAGTGCAGGGCCCGACCAAGCTCATCGATGGCCGTGCGCAGCCTTTCCGGCTCCAACCATCCCGCGGCGGCGAGCGAGCCGTTGGGCATGGGCTCGACCGCCTCGAAGGTACGCCCGGCGATGCGTCCTGTCGCGAGAAGCTCCGGGACGTGGTCCGTGGGCAGGCGCCGCAGGGCCTCGTGTACGGCGGGGTCGGGCTCGCTCCCCACGTGGTAGTGGACGATCCGGGCCGGACGGCCATCGGCTTCCCGCACGGCGTCGTAGACATCCCAAGGACCCGTTGCGGTCCCCGCTGCCGCTCGACGGATATCCCGAAAACCCTCGAAGGCGGGGGAGTCTACTTCCTCGATGGGCCGATCGGGCTCTGGAGCAGGTTCCGGATCGCTGAGGTGGTCCTCCGCGATCTCGCCGCCGCAGACCATGCACATCTGGTCCCCAGGCTCCACTGGATGACCGTTGACGCAGCAAGGCGTCGACGCGACGGGCCGCGGTTCCGGCGACGGGGGATCGACTATGGGCGTAGGCTGCTGAGAACTGCCAGCGGGGCGCAATTCTTCATCGCCAATGTAGTAGTGGCAATTCTCGCAGGTGATTTCCGACGGAGGGCGCTCACTGCCACAAGAGGGGCAGACGCGGACGATCACGGTAAGATAGCTGGTCGTATCGGTCACCGCACGTCCTCTGTCGTCGCCGCTGAATGACCGGCGGCTTTCAGCGCCGCAGCAAGCTTTACCATGTCGCCCGGTCGCGGAATGCCGACCAGGAACGCGTCACCGGTGTCGTCGTCGAAGAGCACGTCGAGAGCGCGCGCTCCGGCAGGCAAGGGGGCCTCATAGGCCGAGAAGTGCTCCACGCCCCGCGCGGTCAGAGGCACAAGACGTTGGTTATCGCTGCCACGAAGCGCGAGCGTCTGTGGGGCATCGCGCACGAACGGGTCCGCGATGATGGCATCGATCAGGCCACCGAGTTTAGACAGCTCGGGCTCCAAGTCCTCGAAGGCGCGCCCGGAATAGACGAGGACATTTCCGCCGCCGAGCCGGTGCCAGCCGCGCAGAAGCGCGGCGAGCGCTTCGGGCTGCTCGAACGGTTCGCCGCCCGATACCGTCAGGCCATCGGCCAACGACACGGTTGGTGCGAGCGCATCCAGCACATCGGCAACCGTCGTCATGCCCTTGCCGACCGCCCAGGTATCCATCGACACGCAGCCGGGGCACCGGATCGAGCATCCCTGAAACCAGACGCCGACTCGCTGACCGGGGCCGAGCGTCGTGATGGGAAAATGGATACGAGAGAGCGCCAGGGCAGTCATCAGCTCGGCTTCCCGGATTGGATGAGCTCGATCACCGTCCCACCCTCGGGATGCACATGAAGCGCGGTGATGCTGAAAGCGTCTCCAGTGGTGGCATCGCGATCGAACAGGGCTCGGGCAAGCGGGCTGATCAACCCACTCTCGACCTTGTTGCGAATGCCACGACCGCCATTGGACAGATCGCTGAGACAGGCCCGCCTCAGGGCAGCGCGGGCATCGTCGGTGATGGTGACAGCGATGCCCTGATCCGCATCGATTCCGCGAAGTACGTCATCGACTTGACCCTCGAAAATCAATTCGGCGATGTCGGGTCTGATGAAGTCGAAGACCAAAATATTGTCGCCGATCCTGTTCAGGATCTCGGGGCGATTCAGAACGAGCTTGAAATGCCGGTCGATCTCCGTACGCACCTTCGACTGGACGTCGGAGAAGGCGTCCTCGGCTGTGACGTTTGCCATACGAGATCCATCGGCTTCCAGGCGATAGATGCCGAGGTTCGACGTGAAGATGATGAACGCCTCTGAGAAATAGACCCGATCGCCGCGGCCGCTGGTGAGCACCCCGTCGTCCAGCACCTGCAAGAACTTGTCGAGGATGCGCGGATGCGCCTTCTCGATTTCATCGAAAAGCACAACCGAGAACGGTCTTTCGCGGATCGCATTCGTGAGTTCGCCACCGACGTCGTAGCCGACATAACCCGGTGGCGCCCCGATCAGGCGCTGGTCGGAGTGCTCTGCTGAGAACTCGGACATGTCGAAGCGGATATACGCCGTCTCGTCGCCGAAAAGCAGGCTCGTGAGCGCCTTCGCGAGTTCAGTCTTGCCTACACCGGTTGGGCCAGCGAGGAAGGCCACGCCGCGAGGGCGGCTACCGCGCCGGGGTGCTCCCACGCCAGTGACCGCGCGCTTGACGATATCGAGCATGTGCGTGACGGCATGGTCCTGGCCTTTGACGCGCGCCTGGAGCGTAGCCGTGCCGTTTCGAACCTTCGTGCGGTCGATCCGTCGCCAGGGATCTTCGCTCACTCCCACCTTGTAACGCCGGACTGCATCGCCGATCGCGGAAAAGCCGATGCCCTCGCTTCGGGCGAGTTGCGCGATGGCGGACATGTCGACCAATAGCATACCGTCCGTGCCATCGACGAAGGCGCCTACGGCAGCCTCCTTCTCATCCGCGCACGCATCGGCATGGCCAGCAAGGCTTCTGAGTAGGATTCGGGCAAGAACACCGCGCGCGAGATTGTCAGGTTTGCCGATCGGGATGTGTCTGATCCGGGGATTGTCGATCAAAAACCAATCCGGCAGGTCGCCTTCCTTGTCGACGACCCAGACAACGGAGTTGAAGAACGGGCGCGGCGGCGTTCCAATCGGCCGGGAGCGCGCGACGTGGGAGGCGACGAGCGCCTGCATGAAGGCTTGATGCTCTGCGGCGCTCAGGGCATCGTTGCGAATGATCAGTCTTGACGCGAAGTCGATCAGCAGAGCGATCGGCTCACCGGATCTCCCCGCGTTTCGCGCGAGTGTCATAGCGAGCAGTTCGATCCCGGCGGGTGCATATCCCTGCGCATCTGTCTGCAGGCCCAGCGCCGCCATCGCGTTCAAGGCAGCTTGGGGCTCCTCCCCAGGCGCCAGCAGAGGGCGAAAGCCGGTGACGGGGTCGAAGTAGAGCACAACGGCGAAGCCCGCTTCCCGCAGTTCGCTCCGTAGCGCCGCCGTGAGCGAGACAGGGACAGACGCTCCCGGCGTCACATCCGACAGCTGATGATCCCGGACATTGCCGGATACGACGAACTGCGGCTTGAGCGGGAGAAAGCGCCGTAAGTCACGCAACCAGCGTGGCTTTTCTGTTGCTGGCGCAGCCAAGACCGGATTTGTCACTCGTTCCCGCTCTGCTGCGCCGACATGGCTGACCTATGGTTGCGAGCATCTACGTGACGGGATGCCTGTCAAGGACCGTAGAGCAACAGTTTCCGGCAACCTGAAATTGGCGCTACTCACGCGATTAGGTACCATTTGGCGTCATTGGGTTCGACAGGAGCCGGAGTACATCTACTAAAGCCAACAAGCCGATATGTTGCTAGATACGGCCTGCGGATCTCCTTTTTTAGCGATCACAACTTTGCCCCTCCGCATCCGTCATCGCCACGGCGCCAACCAGCTTGCGGCCGAGTTTCCTAGTTTGCAAGCCCGAGGCGGTATGCCGTCGTAGATGGCAAGGCAGGCTGCGTATCGCCGCTTCTGCTAAACCGGCGGCTTCGACGGCTACGAGGGGCGCATGCCGCTCAATCCGGACGAGAAACCCTCCAATCGTATTCCAATGTGACTTCGAGTTCTGCCTTCTGCTTGACCGTGCTGGTGGAGCACGCTCCGTTTATTGACATACGCGAGCGTCCAGCCGAGGTCTGTCGGTTTACGGGAGCATGTTCGCCCCCGTTCAGCAAGCAGGGCACATGTTCTCATGTTCTCAGAATGGAGCCGATTACGTCAGGGCTCTGTACAGAGCGCTTCAGCCTCCCGCTTATGCGTGATGCCATCGTATCCTGGGCAGCCGGTGAGCGCGCCGTCGCGGATCTCGCGCATGGCGAACAGCAGCAGCAAGGTAGCCAGCAGCGTCAAGACGGCCCAGGCAGCGAGGTCCGATAGGCGCTCGCTTGGCAGGAGCATGTTGGCAGCGCGACGCAGCCGCTGCCGGGACCGGCGAGGGTGCGAAGAGGAGCGGCGGCTCTCGGACATCGGCTGGGCTCTGCAGGTAGAGGGGTACGACAGGGATCAGCCGAGCCAGCCACCAACCATCATGGCGAACAGGTAGGTGACCAAGACGAGGGCGACGCACACGGCGAAGCTTTCAGGGGTCGGCTCTCGCCTCATCGCGGCGCCAGCCGCTCCAACGGAGGCTCGTCGAAACCGACCTCAGTTGCGGCCCCGGAGCGGTCATCCCACGACAGCGTCGTGCGATGTCGGTCGCCCGCGTTGGACATCACCATCCATCTCGCGGTGATATCCAACGCGGGGAAGCAGCTTTGCATGAGAGGAGACCGCACTAGCAGGTGCGTTGGATATCTTCTCGCGTCGAATACCGCATGCTCACCAACGCCTTAGCACTGCGTTGGATATCACGCGCGGCTCGGCGAGCGCGGCCGGCGCAGCGATCAGAGACAGTCGCCGAAAGCATAGAATCGCGTGCGATGGCACACATTGATCTTTACGCAGCCTCTCACCGGCGCTACACAAGCATCATCGCGTCGAACAGAATTGCCAATTCTGTCGCACCTTGATCAATAACGTCTTTTTAGCTTGCAGAGGCCTAGCAGGCTGCGGTACAAGCGCGGCTGTTGCATCCCGCCACAGAGCGCGCCAGGCGCCTCCAAGGCGGCGCCGAACAAAATTGGCAATTCTGGTCACACAGGCACGGGCTGCACTGCCGCGTGCGAGGACGCGCCGCCATGGCCCACACACCAGCTCCATCCGGCTTGTCGGGCCGACCGTCACGGCTGCATGATCGGCCACCCGGCCGGGCTGTTTCCCACCGCGTTGCCAATCCCACGGGAAGCGCGGAGAGGGACCGCTCCACTCGCCGCCCCGGCCCCTCCCGCATGTCGCTTCACACCGAGCAGGGTCGGCGCAAGTATCTCACGCCTGACGAGCGGGCCCGCTTCCTCGCAGCCGCATCCCGTCAGCCACCCGAGACCCTCACCCTCTGCCTCGTGCTGGCATGGACCGGGTGCCGCATTTCCGAGGCCCTAGCCCTCACCCACGCCGATCTCGACCTAGCAGGCGGCATCGTCAGCCTGCACTGCTTAAAGAAGCGTCGAACGGGCGTCATGCGTGACGTGCCGGTACCCGAGGGCGTGATGGCTATCCTCGACTTCGTGCACGACATCGGACCGTCGGAGCAGCAGCTCTGGCCGATCAGCCGCAGTACCGCCTGGCAGCGGGTCAAGGCGGTGATGCGAGAAGCCGGTGTCGCCGCCTCGGCCGCCTCGCCGAAAGGCCTGCGCCACGCGTTTGGCGTCCACGCGCTGCGCTCCGGTGTGCCGCTCACCCTGCTGCAGCGCTGGCTCGGACATGCGAGCCTATCGACCACCGCGATCTACGCTGACGTGCTGGGAGCCGAGGAACGCGAGATCGCCGCCCGGATGTGGTAGCGCTTTTGCCGAAGAACCGCGCTCCGTCGCACCCTTCGGAGGCGGCGCGGCGGGAACGTGGGCTGAGTCATGCCGAGCATCGCGCGATCGGCATCGCCGCTCGATTAGTCCGGTCGCGGGTTCTGAGCGATCCGAGTCTACTTGTCGGACGCCGCCCGTTTCCGTACTCGATGCCGGCGTTGCCGCTCCGCGGGCGTCATCGCGGTCGCCCCGAGCGCCCGACGCCCCGGTCTTTTCATCGTCGGCGCAACGGGAAGGCCCTCGCCCTCCAGTTGTCGGATCCAACGCATGATCACGCCGGGCGTCAATTCGTCCGGCCGCGTCATCATCAGCAGCACCACGGCCGAGAGCTTCGGGGCCTTCGTATCACGGCTCAGGCTCCGCATCAGCCACAACACGCCGGTGAGGCCGTACTCCCGGTAGGCACGCCGATGATAGACGACGACGAACGGCCAGCGCTGTCGCTCGCGATAAGTCGCGATGTTGGCTGTGACCGTGACGCTCTCTATGCCGGGAGGGGCCGAAGCTGAGTCTTCACCCCTCTGGAGGATCGACGCTCTCTTCCTGAGCCGGTTGGCCACGGCTCGCCTGTATCGTTCGCAGATCGGGTCGATCCGCTCCTTCAGGTGGCGCGCGTACTCCGATCGCATTTCGTCACAAAGGCTCTCCAGCCCGTTCTTCGTCACCGCATCGCACCGGAACGGCTTTATCGTGCCAGACAAGATGGCCAGTCTCCCTAAAAGCGAGCGCCGCCCATCTTTTGTGACCGATTCCGTGACGGGGCGCCAGGGCTGCCGCCGACCCTTTTCGTGATGCAATGCGTGACAGATCTCGGGTTCCGGCGCTGCGGCCGACACCGAAGTTTCGTGACGATATCGTCACGCGCTCGCACCCGACCGGATGATCGCTGTCGTCCTGCCCGCTGACCGTCGCGGGTCGGCAACAAGCGGCTTCGCCTAGCTGTAGGGTCGATGAGGCACGCGAAACGGGCGCGATCGGTTGCCCCGTCGCACCCGCGGCTCGCACTTGCCATAGGCCGAAGGATGGGCATTCGCTACGCGGCGACGTGGTACAGGCCGAGGACGTCCTCGATGGTGTCGCGCCTTGCCGATGTCACGCCACGGGCGCGACGGGTCTCATTCCGCAGGATGTCGTGGACGTCGTCCGGTCGTTCGGCCCAGGCGTCGCGAGCAGATCGAGCAGGACGGCCTCCAAACGCTGCCTCACCGCGATGTCGCCGTGACCGCCGCGGTGATCGCGCACCTCCGGCTCGGTGACCGTGTCGCGATCAGGACCGAACGCGTCGAGGTCGGGAACACCACATCACCCCCTGGCCCCCCAGGATCAGCGACGCGCAGATGGTCGGGGTCGGTGTACAGTGCTGGCAGGGCCGCCTGATCGTAGATCGTGGTGAGGCTCGGATCGATGCCACGGCGGGATCGTCGCGGGCGAGGTCGATGACGTGGCGGGTGACGCGCTTGGGATCGTCGGCGTTTTCGGTGAGCGCCTGCGCGTCGGCGATCAGCACGAAATAATCGTGGCGTGCTGGAGGATGACGCGATCGCGCTGGCTGCCGCAGAACTGGCCGAGATGCAGCGGTCCGGTCGGGCGATCGCCCGTGAGAATAGCAAGACACGGGTGAGTAGGGATATCAGACACGGATGGTTCGCCTAACGGGAGCCGCAGTGTCGGGAGAGCTATCGTGATTGCGAACGAGCCTGCCGAACGACAGCGGTAGACTCGTCCGCTTGGGATGACATTCGGTAGCGCGCCTGGAAAGGAGCGCCACTCGAGATCGCAGGATGTCGCGGCCAGGAACGTCTTGGCCGCGTTGCCTCATATCCGCTGCCGTGAGGCCAGGGCCGTTGCTTCAACGGCGTCAGCAGCGGGAAGCATCGACGGCAGCTCTGCCCACGGCGGATCGCGTCGCGGGCAGAGCGACGGTGACACGATCGTTCAAAGCAGCGTGCCGGGCTCGGGCCGCACATGGGCCTGAACATCGTCTCGCGCTGGGGTCGTCGTACCGATCCCGCTCCAGGTGATGTTCGTCTCGCGCGGACGATCGACCTTCGCGTTAGCAGGTGCGGTTCGCGTCAGCATGTCGATCGACCGTCTCTGTGCCTCCGCCACGGAAAGGCCATCGATCGCCGGCGAGGCCGTGCTTTGCGGCTTCGCCAGGGCCGGACCGGCAGCCGTGGCCGGGTTCGCCATGTGGGCGGCCGGACCGGTCGGCGCGACGCTCCCCGGGGTGTTGAGCAGCGGGGCTGATGGTGGGACTACCGTCCCCCGAGCCTGAGCCTCCAAGCTGGGGCCGACCGGCGCTGCCGTCACGGGCGTGGCCGCGCCGCGTGGCGGCAGATCCGGCTGCGCGCCGGTGGGCCGTGTCGATGGGACGACGTTCGGCCTGTCCTGTGATCCGGCGCCTGTCGCACTCCGGGGCGCGGGCGGCGTCGGGTTCTTGGCCGTCTGACCCTTCTTTTTCGCCGTGTGCGATTGAGCTTCGGTGAGGTAGCGCTGCAGTTGCCGTGCACTCAGCGAGCGACCGCCGAAGATCAGGCGCTTGGCGATCTCGTCGAGCGAATGCCCCGCCTTGAGCAGCGCCCGGATCTCGGGCGCGAGTTCGGCCACCGCTTTGGCCGTGGTCATCCGCTCCGGTGGCGGCAGCGGTGTCTCCTGCTTCATCGCGGCCAGGGCCGCGCGGTTGGCGTCCATCTCGTTCGGCAGGATCGGCATCGGTCGGGTTCGGGCTTTGGTCATCGCATGTCTCACGGTTTGGTGGTGGGCTGGTCGGACCGCTTGGCTGCTGACCCGACACGCGTATGGTCACGCTTGTTGCAAGCTTTGGCAACGTGTCCACACCGATTCGGTCGATAAATTTTGGCCTCACCATCATCTCGGAAGCTGCGAATCGCTATTCGCGAATCGAGCATATTTGACATCAAGCTTTGCCTTGCGCTTATCCTGCACCGGAACCTGCGCTGTGCCTGGAGAGCGGGCGCGAGGCGGTCGAAGCTGCGGAGTTGAGCCTGTGTCGATCTACGTAGATGCCGATGTACGCGCCCCAGGTGGGGCGATGGTGCCGGAGCAGGGCCGCGGGTGTGCGAGCCTAGCCGTCGCTGTCCGTGCATGGATGGGCCGGTCATCGCTGTCGCTCACCGGGTCTACCCAGAAGGACGGTCCCAGGGAGAAAGAGGCGGGCAGGGAGAAAGAGGCGGGCAGGATGCTCTTTGCTATCCGCGCCGGCCAAGCCGGGCGCGAGCAGCAACGAGACGGGGCCGTTCGGCGCTGACGCTTCTCACCTTCCCCTCAGCCTGCCGGGGCGAGCCCCTGGACCCCGTTCCCTGAAGTACTCCCAGAGAGGACGCCGATGCCCGGCCAACGCGGATCAGAGACGCGGAAGCTGACTCAACAGGTCGGGATCCGGCTCACGCCCGAGCAGTTCGAGCACCTCGTCGGAGAGGCCCATGCCGCCGGCCTCACGCTCGCCACGCTCACCCGAAAGCGGCTGCTCGGCTTGCACATCACCGCGCAGGTCGATGGCGAACTGATCCGGGAGCTGCGCCGGCTGGGAGGGCTCGCGAAGCTCGCCATTCGCACGCCGGGAATGGCGGAAGCGGGACGCCTCGCGCTCGCCGACATCCGCTCGGCCATCGCGCATCTGGCCGAGCCGCCGTCGTGATCGGCAAGCGCATGCCCAAGCGCCTCGATGGCGCGCCGGTCGCTCGGCAAGTAGCTCAGCTGGCCGCATACATCGACGGTGGCACGGGCGGAGCGGAGCGCGGCGATATCCTCGCCCAGGGCCAGCTCCATCTCATCGCCGACACACGCACGGGACAGGTCGCGGAGATAATCGCCACCGCGATGGGCGCCCCCCGCGCCCGGGGCCCGATCGAGCACATCGTGCTGTCCTGGCGGGCCGGTGAGCAGCCGACGGTCCGCCAAATCGAACAGGCACTCGCGATCCTACTCGAGGAGACCGGCCTGCGCGGTCACCAAGTGATTTGGACCCTGCATCTCGGCGGATCCGGCAACCAACACCTGCACGCGCTGATCTCGCGCGTCGCACCGGATGCGGACAGGCCGACGCGGGTCGCTTTCTTCCACAACGCGATCGGGCGCGCCGTCGCTCGGATCGAGCACGCACAGGGCTGGCAACGGGAGCCCGGCGCTCACCACGAGGTCCTCGAGGAACGAACAGGAGAGCAGCATGTCATCCGGTACCGGACACACGGCGGGCGGGGCACCGACGATGCCCTGGGTCGAGCGAGCGGCGCGGGAGGCGCTCGGCGCGCATTGCGAGGCCGCGGGGGCGCATCAGGACACGGGCGAGATCCTGAAGATGCTGCGGGAACGCGACGAGGAAGCGGACCCGCTCGCGGCGATCTCGGAGGGGCAACTGCTGACGATCGAGCGGCAGGCGAAGGTGCTCGATCTACTCCGGACGGTGCTCGCGGTCGTCAGCGAGATCCGGACCGGACAGGACGGGCATGGCCTGGAGATGCAGGCCCTGCGTCTGGAGATGCAGACGCTGGGGACGCAGGTGCAGAGACTGCAGACGCGGTGCGACGAAACTTACGACAGGCTGGTGCGGGCAACGACAAGGCCCGCGCAGTCCGCCGACTCGCCGAAGCCCGCCTGAGCCACGCCGCGCGTGTTCGGGCCGCCGCGGCCCGGCAGCTCGATCCCGGTGCCGATCCGGACGTAGTCAGGGCCGAGCGGGTCATCGAACGGCTGCGCGCGGTCTCGGCACCGACGCCGGAAGCGGCCCGCGCCCGCCTCGTCGCGGCGGTCAGCGCCCGGCAAGCCCACCGCGCGACAGCGTCCGCGCCGCTGCTCGCGCGCAGCGTGGAGCCGAGCGATGTCCTGCCGGCGGGAGCGGCGAGAGCCGAAGTGTACCGTGGCGAGGAGAGCGCCGCGCGGCGGGTGATCGAGATCGCCGGTCCGATCGTGACGCGGTCCCGCTCGTGGGCCGACCTGCATAGGAACCTCGCCGAACACGGCATCGCCTACGCCGCCCAGGGCTCGGGCGCGGTGTTCATCGTCGACGGGATCGTGCTCAAGGCCTCGACCTGCCGCGCGGCCAGTCGGGCCCGCTTGGAGGCGCGCCTCGGCTCGTTCCAGCCGGGCCCGGGAGGCGACGGTTCGACACCGCCGCAGGGCCATCGCCGGGCACCGGCAGTTCCGTCGCCACGCGCCGCGCCCGGCATCGATCCGGCGCTGTTCGCCGTCGCCCGGCAGGCGCAGACCGCGGCCGATGCAGCGCGTGAGACGTACGATGCGACCTACCCGGAACTGAACATCGCGCCTCTGCTGAAAGCCGCTGTCGTCGGCCCGGCCCCGCGCGCCGCCCCGAGCGCCCGCACGCTGGCGCGGCGGATCGGCAAGCCACTGCCGCGCCTCGCTCCGGTGCGACAGCCGGAAGCAAGCGGCTCGAACCTGTCCGGCCTGCTCGCATTCTATGACGCGGGGATGCAGGCCGAGTGCTACCGGGTCGTGGCCGAGCGCACCCGCTCACCGGCTTCCTCCGATCAGGACGGACGGCATCGACCGGTTCCCGACCGGCTGGTCCAGCTGACGCCGCGACCGATGGTTGGGATCGCCGCCGGCCGGTCGGCGCTGGAGCAGGCGGCCGGGCGGGACAGTGCCATTTATCTGATGCCCTTCTCGGACGAGCGGCACCACGTCGTGCTCTCGGGGCTGCAGATCGAGGATGTCGTCCGATTGCAGGCGGCGGGCTTCGCTCCGGCCCTGGTGCTGGACCGGCGGGACGGGCGCCACGAGGTCGTGCTCACCGCACCGAACCGGAACCGGCCTTACGAACAGGCCGCCTTGGCCGAGGCGCGTGAGCATCTCCGGCTCAGCCTCGGCCTTGGCCGCACAGGCTTCGGCCTGCGCATCGACGCGGCCGAGCGCCCAGGCACCGCTCTGCCCGGTACCGAGCGTCACGCCCCCCGGATCTACGCGCGGATCGTGACCGCGACGGGGGCGACCTGCGAGCGGCTGGGCCGTCTCATCCTCCGCTTCGTCGCTGTGTTTGCCCGGCGTTTCGGGCTCGGTCCGGGCTCGTGCCTCGGCCGCGGCGCGGACCCGGACGATGACACGCCGCACGCCGACGCGCCGCTGTACTGGGCCCACCGCGCCGACCTGCTCGCGCGCTGGCAGGGTCGTTGGCCCGATCCCTCGCGGGTCGACGCACTGATTGCCCGCCGCCTGCGCAGCACCGGGCACAGCGAGGCCGCGGTCGCTGCCCTCGTTACCGCCTGTGCGCCGGGTGTTCCGCGCATCGGCCGTCGGGCCTGGACCGGCTATGGCCGGCGCGCGGCAGCCCATGCCTTCCGCGACGAGGCCGACAGCTGCTGGGCGTTCGACCGAGCGACACCGGCGATGTGGGCCGAGCTGGAACAGGCCGTGAAGGCACGCGCGCGGCCGGACAAGCCAAAGCCTACACCCTCGCCTGTACCGCCGTTCGTCGGACCGGTGCCTCTCCCGCCGAGAAGCGAAGCCAGGTTGGGTACGACACGCAGGAGATCGAGGAACGGCCGTGGTGATCCGGAGGGCCCGGGGGAACGGTGAGATCGGCGCTCAGAGGGATTGTGGACACGCTGCACCCGAGGGCAGGGCCGGCTCAAGGCGGAGCGCAACAGCCTTCGTCACTCGGCGCCGCGATGCCTTGGACACAGGCCCCCGACAGCACGCGCGCACCTGCGTTGGATATCACGGAAGACGGAAAAAGACCTGCGCACCCAAGCCGTTGCTCGGGTGCTGAGGGAACAGGAATCGAAGGGGAAAGGGCGAAGGCACTTTCGCTAAAATCCCGGGAAGGACGGGTGACGGAGGGCGGCGCTCGCACAGCGTCCGCTTCGCGTCGGCGAGGCGTCTTCGACCTCCTCTCTGATTACGGACCCTTGAAATGACACATCACGACATGCCCGCCGATGCGGACGCGACCGCCTGCGCGCTCGAGCCCACCGGCTTGTGGGTACGCGCCACGGCGAGCCGGCCCCGCCGTCACCGCGACGGCTGGCTGTTCGACCTCCAGGCGCTCGACCCAACGCGCAGCGGTCGGCTTACCGCCTTCATGTCCGCTGACTTCACACAGAGTATTGAGGAGGCATCGGGGATCCTGTTGCATGAGGAGGATCTCGTCGGCGACCACACCGTCCTCCTGACCCTCACCGTCGATCCGCTGCTCGGCTTGACCGGGCGGATCATCGGCTTGGATCGCGGGCTGATGCTGAGAGCTTGGGCCGAGCGGGACGCGCAGGCGCGAGAGGCGCTCGACGCCAACGGCATATGGGAACGACAGCGCGAATTACCGATGCCGCGCCGATTGCGCCGCGTGTTCTTGATCGAGCCGGACGACGGCGCGCCGCACGCGATCGCGGACGGTCTCACTCGATGGCACGAACTCGGAATGATCGCGCTGATCCGCCACCCGCTCGCTTTTGAGGAGCCGGGTTCGGTGGCGGCGCTTCACCGCGCTCTCGATGCCGCGGAAGGACAACTCGAGTGGGGCACGCTCGACGCGGTCATCGTCGAACCGGGCACCGGCTTCGCCTTCCGCTCCCTGTCGGACCCGGGGCTGGCCCAGCGGCTATGTACGTTCCCGGTGCCGATCCTGACGCGACGGACGCGGCCGGTGACGCTGCTAGACGGGCTCGCCTTCCGCAGCTTCGACACCGCACCCGAACTCGCCGCGCTGCTGATCGAAATCCTGCAACGCGAACTGCGCGAAGCCGATCGGCCCCGCCTCGAGGCGATCGCCCGCGAACTCCAACCGGCACCGGCGGCCGAGGACCGGCCGGCCAACGGGGGAGCGCTCTTCGACTGACGCGCTCCCGTCCACAGTCCCGGCGACCGCATGACGGCCGCCGGGCCGCTCGCCCCCGCCATTCACACGACGACACACGAACGGACACGATGCGACATCACCGATTTCCCGCCTGGAAGGACACGCCGCCACACCAGCCTCATCCCGGCGGCGACGCGCCACCGCGCGCCCGTCACGACCGCGGCAGCGCACTCGAACCCGACTCACTCTCCGCCGACGTGCACGAACTGCGCGACGTGATCGGCTGGCTGCGCCAGCGGCTGCGCGGCGAACACAGCGTGCGGGCCTGCGTCCTCACGGTCGAGGCCGCCGGTCCCGACAGCTATCTCCTCTTGCTCGGCGAAGCGCAGGCGAGCCTGAGCTACGATCCACCGCGCCTGAAGGTCCGTCTCGATGCCCCCGAGCTCGTCCTAATCCGAGCGGAGCATGGCGTTGACTTCGATCCGGCCGACCTCGTCAACCGTACCATCGCGGTTCAGTTACGCACCGGCCTGCGTCAGCGGTTCGGCCGCGGAGCCGGCGTCCAAGCCAAGCTCATGGCCCTGCTCTCGCTCGGGCAGATCCCGCTCGAAGCAGACATTGAGCGCGAGTGCACGCTGCAGCGCCTGAGGCTCGAGGGAGCCCGTTTCGGGCCGGACAACTGGGTCGAGCCGGAGGATCTCCATCATGTTGCGCTCGTCGTCTCAGAGCATGGCGAGGCGCGGCGCGACGTCGAGCACGTGCTGCAGTCGCTCGAAGGGGCCGGCCTCCTCCGCCTCCACCGGGTGTGGGCCAACTTCGAGGGTGCCGGGGCCGAGCGCACGTTGGTCGAAGCGTTTACCCGCGTCAGGAGCCTGCATGCCGAGTACGGCCTGTCGGCGACCTTGGTCTGCCGCGGCGGTGGGCCGATCGAAGCATTCCGTCCGCTCAACAGCTACGCGATCGCGCATGCTGCGACAGCAGATCGGGTGCCGAACCTGATCGTCGGCCTCGGCCATGCCGGCACGCCGCGCACCGCCCTCGATGCAGTGGCGGCGCGCTCCGAGCCGACTCCGACGGCGGCGGCGATGCTGGTGCGCCACCTCGTCGAGCGCACCGGGCTCCGGGCCGAGCGCGCGCTCGCCGCTTTTGAGGCTGCGATCGAGGAGGATCTCGGGGCGGCCAGCCGCATCGCCCTGGCACGAGCCACGACCGCCTTCGACATGGCGCTGCAAGATCTCGTCACCGCGGCCGAAGCACGACTGCGACAGCTCGATCGGGCCGTCGAGCAGAGCCTACTGCTGGGATTGAGCGCGGCAGTCGGCGGGATCACGCGGAAAGAACCAGATGCCGATCCCGTCGAGGTGGATCCTCTCGGTGACACCGAGGACGACGCAGCCCTGAGCGCAGCCCTGGTGCTGGTGATCGCGACCGATACGGGCTGCATCGTCACCAGCGCCCAGGATCTCTCAGCGGGCCTGCCGCTGCTGCTGCAGTTCCCGGACGGCGCCGTACCGGTCCAGGTCGAACCTTTCTCTTTCACCGCCCACTGACATCGAACGAGGACACCGATACCATGACCCACTTCCCTGACACCCCGAGCTTCCTGGCAGCGGTCAAGCGCATCGAAGCGCTGACCCAGGAGATCCGCCGCGATGGGCTGGCCGCCTTCGAGAAGGCGGAAGCCGCCTATGCCGAGGTGCAGAATCTACGCGCCGTACTCAACGCGCGGATCTCCGAGCTGCGCCGCCGCAGCGCGTAACGGATAGCACAGCCACCGCCGATGAGCGTTCATCGGCAGTGGTTGGGTGCGATTACACCGCGAGGTCAGTTGGCGAAGCCCCTACCGCACAGGTATGAGCACGGTCCAAAATCCCAGAAGCGCGGAACCGCTTCTGGACGAGGATGAGAGCGGCAGAGGCAGACCGCTGATCCGACTCAGAGAATTGCGAGGCTGGCCATTGGGTGCTGCGCCTCCTGGCCAAATGTGGGCGCTCCTCACAGCGTGGGGGAGGGCGGTAAGAGGACGTTCAGCACAGTACAGGTGATGGGCATCTTTCGACCCTTCTCGGGCCCTGGGAACGTCTGCTTGCTGACAACTCGACTGGCGTCGAAAGCCCTGATCTGACCGAGAGCAGCATGTCTGCTCTGAAGGTGGTTCGCCGCAAAAGCGGACGATTCTCTCTCGATCCAACTCAGCCGTACACCCGCTGCTAGCCGGCTCCAGACAGTAGACGTCCGTCCCATGGACAGCGTTGCGTCCACCAGCAATCGCATCACCGCCCTCCCGTCTCCCGAGCAATCGCGAAATGCGCGATCAAGGCGTGATGACGGTCGAATCAGTTGACCTGTATTGATATTGCGCGTTTTTCCTCATTTATCTTTTTCAACGTCAAGGCAATAACAAATTTTTTACGCGTGACAAAACACAAATCCGTCCATAGAATAATCGCAACAAGCGATTCTCGGTGATATAAATGTTGCGCGGATTGTTTTTCAGCTTAATATTTACAGTATTCGCTACAAACGTCCATTCCGAAATATCTAATAACTCTCTGTTGGTAAGCGAACAGATAAGATCTGCGTTACAACAAATTAAATCAAAATCGTCGCTGAAGTTCAATTCCACATCTGATCACATGGCTATCAACGCCGCGCGTTCGGAGTTGCAAAAAATATCAAAGATTGGCGTGGCCGCATCCATCGGCGAGCGTGCAATGAACCTCGCAATTGCGCAACAGCTCGGATCCGACGGCAAATTCAAAAATCCTAACTTCAAGCTCGCTCGCCAAACGGTGGACGGATTGATCCAATATCGCGGCCCGCTGACGCTTTCCGGGCTTGGGACATTCGATGCCGCCGCCGATCTCCATGCCCGAATGGCGACGGCGGTACAGGTCGACTCCACCCAACAATCACTCAACTTCAAAATCGGCTTTTCCGTCACGGCGCTGGAAATAGCGGGCTTGAAGATCACACGCGACGGGAAGCCCGCATCAGGCGTCCTGATGGGGCTTACCGAGGCCGCAATCAATGGAATCCTCCGGCCGGCCCAAGAGATGCTCAATCGTCTCGAATTGCGTCTGCCTTCGACGTTGTCCACGAAGATAGACTTGAAGCCTGGTAACAATAATGGGATTAGGACGACATTTGAACCGAGCTACATCGGGCTGACGTTCAAGATCTCTGGCCTATCCCACGTCATTGACAACGGACGGATCACCGCTGTGCTACAGGAAAGTGGCGCACCGAACAGTCCTCCCGCTCCGGCGAGCCCGGCCGAATTTGAGACGCTGCGCTCGGAGTTCCGAGATAAGCTTACGTCCAATGGAGTTCTCTGGATGGACCAAGGTGAGGTCTCGGCGTACGTAGACCGGGACGTCATCAAAGCCGTGACTTCAAGGATCTTGTCGACTGGGCCAATCTGCATGTCGGCCACGGCGTACGATGCTTCATTCCCGTTCAGCGAGAAAGTTAAATTACCGGCTTCTCAAACAATCGACTGCACCCCCACCAAGGACTGCACGCCCAAAAAAGAATGTCGCCAAAACATTGAATGTGCTCAACGGGAGGAATGTAGACGCTGCATAAAAGTCTTTGGCGATAAGCACTGCATAAACGATCCCGGATGTGAGCTACGAAAAGTCAGCAGAAAGGGTGCGTGCGAGGCTCAAAAGGAAGCGCTGAGGCAAAAGTGCGAGGCGGTGAAGAGCGCAGAGAAGCTGGCCTGCGAAGCCACGAAGACTGGTGAGAAGTTTGCGTGCGAAGGCTTCAAGGAAACATATGACGCTATCCGCCGAACAGGTGGGGACTATGCAAATGTCGAAAGCAAGGACCTGCGGCTCTCTGGTGATGCGAAGATCTGTGCCAGCGATTTGTCGTTTTCTCCGGCGGACTTGCGCCTAAGCGGTAAGCTGCAGGTTCTGGCGAATGCGCGAGCGGTTGGCCACGTCAAGTTCACTCCACTGAACGTGTTAGGGCATATAAGTTGCTTTGCGCCGGTCTCTAAAGCGCTGGTGGCCTCCATGGCCGTCCCTCCACAGACCATCGACTTCAAGACGGTTGCCGGCATCGTGAACAATAGCTCCCGGGCGTCCCTGGAAACCAAGATATCCAACCCCATAAAGATCAGGTTCCCGGTCGCGGCTCTCGTGGCACAGCTCGCGACCGACCCTCAGTTCACCGTTACGTGCCCAATTCCAGGAACGTTGGCCAGGATACGAGCCTTTACACCGGATTCATGGTGGCCCAAAAAAGCTCGAGGAGACGTGGACAAATCACTCCCTGACCTAAATCTAAACTTCGATATCGTTAAGAAGCCGCCAACAGTAAATGGTCTGCAACTTGACGGACAGTTGAAGTCAAATATCACTGGTATTGGCCTCGTCCTTTCGATCTCGAAAAGACATTATGGTCCCATATAAACTAAAGTTTATTCATAAAATAAAATATCAGATGTGTCTTGGTATTGCCACATCGGCCGCGCTTGCCACGATCTTCTGTCAGAGACCATTGTTGATCGAACGCACTTATCATCAGTCAAATTTTTAGAGTAGATTTGATTATTATTTGATGAAGAATGAATAGTAACTGGTGGTTCTAAGAGATAAAAATCTTTACTATCTGCGCAATGTAAAGGGAGTATATTTCAGATATGTTGTCTTATCTTTCCGCTGAAGCGGGGTTCGTTCGGGCTTTCGGCAATCGGACGCTGCTTCTAATCTTCCTGTGTGCCTTGACAAGGGTGGGCGTGGGGAAAGCCGACCAGACACCTAAGGGATCGGCGTTCGGGATCTCCGTGGACCTCAATCCAGGGATTCTAGCCGTGTACGGTCCACTGCTCGTGTTGCTGCTGCTGATCGGCTTGAGGTCGGAAAGCGACATCCTCCTAAACTCACGCGAGGCCGTGCTGACCGAGGCGAGCAAGCTTCCGGCGCGCGTGCGTCGCGTGAACCGAGCGATCTATGTATTGTTTTGGACTCCTACGGTAGCAGCAATCTTTCTGGTCGTACAGTATTATATCAATGTCGTGCCGTACGTCGAAAACATGCCGAACCCTTGTGATTACGAACGCATTTTTCAGTTTTCCGACGAAAGGTACTTGAAAGGCACAGCCTCGATTTATTGCTTAAATAATATCCAAATCGGTATGCCTTGGATTTATATACCGTTTCAAATATATGTCTACATACTTGTTATAGCAGCTTGCTTTTATCTGACAATGAAGATTGTCAAAGATTGGCCGAAGGCTCGAGGATGAGCCCGGCTGGACCAGACTGACCCTCAACTGACGGAGATCGGTTGCTTGCTGAAGTAGAGCTTGGCCATCTTCCTCAGATTCTGCGCCGTTGCGGCCACGAGGAACTTGTCGCGGACCACGTTGGGCCCTCGTAGTTCTGGCTGAGATGGGCGCAAAACGGAACGTCTGCTTTCGGGAGCTGAGCTAACTACCGGTCCCCACCCTAAGCGGTGCCCAGCGCTTGCCGCAGGAACGTAATGAGCCTGCGGTGGTGCTCGTTCTCATCCTCGCCATGCGGGTTATGGTCCTGACCCGCCAGCAGATGCACTTCGGGGGTTCGCGCTGCCCGCAGCAGGCGTGCTTCGAGCCGTTGCGTCATCGCCACTGACCACATCGCATCTAGCGTGCCGTGACTGAGGAACAGGGGGCCGGCATACCGTTCGATCTCGATGGGCATCGTCGGCAGCAGAGCGTCTGACGAACCGCGCCACGTCCAAGCCCGCTCCGCCGGGTCCCAAGACCGCCATCCGGGATCTCCGCTATCCCGATAACTCGCAGCGATGAAGGCACCGCAGATCACGTCCGGCGCGGCGTGCACGGCCACGGCATCAGGCAGGCCGGCAACGCCGTCCCGCACCATCAAAGAGGTAACGAGTAAGGCGTGTTCGGCTCCGCGGGAGACACCGTAGAGGCCGACCTTGCTCGACAGCGGCAGATTGTGAAGCATGGCCAAGGCCTCGGCGGTCCGGTCCAGGGCGACCTCTCGGATGTCGCCCGCGTTCCACACGTCACCTCCGACCGAATAGCCAAACGGGACGGCCAGAAATCCATGAGCCGCCAAGATGGCAGCCGTCAGGTAGCTGTACCCCGACCACGCCCCCTCCGAGCCGTGGAGAACCATCACGGTCGGGAACGGCCCATCGCCGGGCGGTCCATAGGATTGCCCGAGGCCGGATAGCGGACGATTGACGACATGTAGCATCACCGACCGACCCTGACCTTGATCCTGCCCGCAAACCACCCCAAGCCGATCTTGAACGACGACCGACTCGTGACCGCTCCATGCAAGGCTTTGCATTCTTGGCATGCTCGACATGGGGCGGAGAGCGGCACCAGCTCTCTACCACCATACGTAGCGTAGCGATGTCTGACCAATTCCGCAGGGATGACGCGTCATAAGTCCCGACATCGTTCTCAGCCGCGGCAAAGCGATCGGCCCCGAGCGGCGAAGACTGCTGGTCGCAAAAGGCGGGCGCCGTGTCCGAATTGTTTGAAGTGAACCATGGGGATGGCCACCAACACAATCGGCCTGATCGCGCCCGCCTTGCCAGCTACCGGCTCGGCCGGAATGCCGGACGAGGCTCACCGCCGCGCGCCGCGTCGACCATCCTTTCGATGTCGATCGGCAGAACGAGACGATCGATCACCTCCTTGAGCATCATCAAGGTCTGGCCCTTGTTGTAACGCTTCATCTCGGAGCGTCTCGCCTGGCTCTCGTGCCCGATCAGCTCTTCGACGAACTCTTGCTGAACCCCGGCATTGCACAGGAGAGTTGTCACCGAGTGCCGGAACGAGTGGAACACCACATCCTTGCGCACGCCGTACTCCGACTTGAAGCGCTGAAACCACTTTCCGAAGGCGCTGCCGTATGCCGCGTCGTCGCCATCGTCGAGATCATCCGCTTCCTCGACGCCGGCCTCGCCTTCAGGCAACAGCAGATCGTTTTCCCGTCGGCCCTGCACCAGCGCTTCGATCAAACCCAGTCTCAGCAGATTCTGATGGAGGGGCACCCACCGGGCACTGCCCTCCGCTTTCAGCTCGAGGGTCTTCTCCCGCAGATTGAAGTGCCAGATCCCGGTCTCGGCATCCTGAACCACGTGCCGCACGCGGAGCTGGAAAATCTCGCCACGGCGCATGCCGCTGTGACAGCCGATGAGGATGCCCCAGTACCGTTCGTCGCGCGGGACGTACGGGCCTACCGTCTTCCAGCTCCGGCGGCTTCGGATCCCGGTAAACAAGGGCGCGCTGAGCACGGCGGCGAGTTCGGCATGATCCCACATCGGCCGCTCATCGCGGGCCTGGTGATGCCGCCCTCTGGTGCGCCTCAGGTTGACGTGAAGCCCGTCGAAGATCGACGGCAGGCCTCTGGCGACGACCTCGTTGGCCTGAGCCCACGGCCAGATCCCCGACAAGGCCGCGAGATGCCGGTTGAAGGTCTGCGGCTTAAGTCGGTCAACGCCGGGCTTGCCGTTGCAATGCTCGATCAGGCCGCGAATGCCGCTTCGGCGCTGGATGTTACGCCATTCGGTGCTTTTGTCGTAGTTGGCCGGCAGCGCAAGCAGGGCGCGTTTGAACTCCGCGGCATCGGCCGGTCCGTAGTCACCGAGCGGTTTGTCCCCACAGATCTCGACGAACAAGCGCGCGGTGGATCGGGCTTGGCGTTCGATCGACGCCTTCCAATCGCCGCTTGCGACGCGATCCCGACCGTAGGTCTCCCAACTCTCGCTGAACAGTTGCCGAGCTCCGCGCAGCATTGTGGGGGCTGGCGTCTTGGGCTCTGAGATCGGAGCGGGCGTGCTCCTACGGCGAGTCGCCTTGTGCAGGGGGTGGTGGGGCAGGACGACGTCGCGCAGATAGGTCAGCTTCTCCTGGGTGATCGTGATGTCGGCGTCGAGCAATGCGCGGCAAAGCGCGTTTGCGTGGGGGTATGAGTCGAGGTCGATCTCATTGCTTGCAGCGAGATCCTTTGCAGTGTCGCGAACGGAGATGAAATTGTTGAGGGACCGATCGCGCTTCAGGCCTTTCAATCGGATCTTATAAAGGCTTACCCATTGGGCTGGGTCATTGAGGGTCCCCTTCGGATCGCCCTTGGCGTGAGCGCTGCTGTCGCCGATTTCGTCTTCGGAGGCTGCGCTTTCGGAAGGAGGGAGATCCTCGGGTTCCGGATAATGCCCGATGGTCGCGATCAGGCCGTCGTGCTTGAAGGACTCGGATTCGAGGTACTGCTCCGCGAGCCTGGCAATGTCGGCACGCGTGAGCGACCGGTTGAAGCGGACAAGGGTGAACAAGGTCTCCGTCCCATCCCACAAGCGTTGCGCCATCCGTCGGGCCTCGCCCGGCGTGGCCTGCCCGAGCGAGCGCAGGATCTCACGCTGGCCGAACCGCTGGCGCAGGTCATGGGGGATGATACGGCGAAAAAAGACCGTTTGTCGGCGACGGCGGAGGTGGGTGCGGGGCAAGGCAGGAATCCCTGCCGTCCAGACAAGTGGACCTCCCGAGTGGACCTGGACGGAGCGGTCGGCCCGGGCGGGTCCGAAAACAGCCGGAGAATCAACGGTCGGCTGAGAATCTTGAGCGTTTGGCTGGGGCGCCAGGATTCGAACCTGGGAATGGCGGTACCAAAAACCGCTGCCTTACCACTTGGCGACGCCCCATCGGCTTCAAGCCGCCGGATCTCTAGACGGGCCGGGCGGGACTGGCAACTGGGTTGGACGCCTCTGCCTTGCACCGATGCGCGTTTGTGACGGGATCGCTTGGCCCCCCCGATCGGCCGAGCAGGCTCAGCGCTCCTGCACCGGATCGATGCGACGGCTTATTCTGGGGCCGGATGGCAGGAGCGGGACGACAGAGGAATATGGCGATGAGGGATCGAGTGGCGGTCGTGACTGGGGCAGGCTCCGGTATCGGACGGGCGGTGGCGTTGGGATTGGCGCAGGCCGGGTGGCGGCTGGTGCTCGCCGGGCGGCGGGGCGAGGCGCTGGAGCGGGTCGCGGCAGAACTGCCGGGCCCGTCGTTGTGCGTGCCGACCGACGTGTCCGATCCGCGCGCCGTCGAGGCCCTGTTCGCCGCGGCTGGCGAGCGCTTCGGGCGGCTCGACCTGCTGTTCAACAATGCCGGGATCTTCACCCCGGCCGCGACGGTGGACGAGGTCGCGGTCGCGGACTGGCTCGCCAGCGTCAACGTCAACCTCACGGGCACCTTCCTCTGCACCCGCGCCGCCTTCGGGATGATGCGCAAGCAGGAGCCCAGGGGCGGGCGCATCATCAACAACGGCTCGATCGCTGCCTACGCGCCACGGCCGATGTCGGCGCCCTACAGCGCCACCAAACACGCCATCACCGGCCTTACGCGCGCCACCGCGCTGGACGGGCGCCCGTTCGACATCGCCTGCGGGCAGATCGATGTCGGCAATGCCGAGACCGAGATGACGCAAAGCTTCGGGCAGGGCGCGCGGCAGGCCGACGGTTCGATCCGGCCCGAGCCCACCATGGAGGCGACGCATGTCGCCGAGGCCATCGTCTACATGGCCGGGCTGCCGCTCTCGGCCAACGTGCTGTTCATGACCGTGATGGCGACGAACATGCCCTTCGTCGGGCGGGGGTAGGGGAGTCGGCTTTGCGTAGGCGGCGCGGAACGCGTAGAGAGCGGAACACCGCCCGGTCCCCCTTCGAGACGAGCGGCCGACCGCCCCGCGGCGGCCGGTGCCCGCCATGCTGATGCAAACAGACGCCAAATCCGCCGATGCGAAGACCGATCCGGTCGCGCGGCGGCGCACCTTCGCCATCATCTCGCACCCGGATGCGGGCAAGACCACGCTGACGGAAAAGCTGCTGCTGTTCGGCGGCGCGATCCAGCTCGCGGGCGAGGTCAAGGCCAAGCGCAACCGCGTCTCCACCCGGTCCGACTGGATGGGCATCGAGAAGGAGCGCGGCATCTCGGTCGTCACCTCGGTGATGACCTTCGAGTACGGCGATTGCGTCTTCAACCTGCTCGACACGCCGGGCCACGAGGACTTCTCGGAGGATACCTACCGCACGCTGACGGCGGTCGATTCCGCCGTGATGGTCATCGACGCCGCCAAGGGCATCGAGGCCCGGACGCGAAAGCTGTTCGAGGTGTGCCGGCTGCGGGACATCCCGATCGTCACCTTCGTGAACAAGCTCGACCGCGAGGCGCGCGACCCGTTCGAGACGCTCGACGAGATCGAGAAGACGCTCGCCCTCGACGTGGCGCCCGTGACCTGGCCGATCGGGCTGGGCCGCAACTTCGCCGGCACCTACGAACTCGGCGGCAACCGCGTGCGCCGGCTCGACGCCGCGGACGATGCCGGCACGATCCCGGTCTCGGGCTTTGGCGACCCGCTCTTCGACACGCTGCTGACGGAGAACGGCGCGGCCGATGCGTGGCGCGAGGAGGTGGAGCTCGCCGAGGGCGGCCTCAAGACCTTCGATCTCGAAGCCTTCCGCGAGGGGCACCTGACCCCGGTCTTCTTCGGCTCGGCCCTGCGCAATTTCGGCGTGCGCGACCTCATCGACGGGCTCGCCCGCTTCGCCCCGCCCCCGCGCGGCCAGGAGGCGGACAAGCGCGCCGTACAGCCGTCCGAGCCGAAGATGACCGGCTTCGTGTTCAAGATCCAGGCGAACATGGATCCGAACCACCGCGACCGCATCGCCTTCATGCGCGTCTGTTCGGGCCAGCTCCGGCGCGGGATGAAGGCCAAGCTGGTGCGCACGGGCAAGCCGATGTCGCTCTCGGCGCCACAATTCTTCTTCGCCCAGGACCGGGCCATCGCCGATGAGGCCTATGCCGGCGATGTCGTCGGCATTCCCAACCACGGGACGCTTCGCATCGGCGACACGCTGACCGAGGGCGAAGAGCTCGTCTTCCGCGGCGTGCCGAGCTTCGCCCCCGAGATCATGCGGCGGATCAAGCTCACCGACGCGATGAAGGCCAAGAAGCTCCGAGAAGCACTCCAGCAGATGGGCGAGGAGGGCGTCGTGCAGGTCTTCATCCCGCAGGATGGCTCACCGGCCATCGTCGGCGTGGTCGGCGCGCTGCAGCTCGACGTGCTGAAGGAGCGGCTGCAGGCGGAGTACGGCCTGCCGATCGACTACGAGACGACGCGGTTCTCCGTCTGCCGCTGGATCGAGGCGGAATCGGAGGTCGAGATCGACCGGTTCGTGAACGCCCACGGCTCGGCCATGGCGAGCGACCTCGACGGCGCGCCGGTCTTCATGGCCACCACCGCCTTCTCGCTCCGCTACGAGGAGGAGCGCTGGGAGAAGATCCGGTTTACGGACGTGAAGGACTATCAAAAGCGGGCGGCGTGAGCGGCGGGGCCCGAGTCCCGGCCCGGCGCCGACACCGCTCTTTCCGCGCCGGCGGCGCTCACTCGTAATCGAAATCGAGCGAGCGCTCGAAGGCGATGGCGCTCATCTCGCGTCCCTTCGGATCGGCGACGGAGATGTCGCGAAAGCCGCGTCCCGCCAGTTCCCAGGTCTTCTCGAGCGCCTGCTCGTCCGTGCCGCAGGCAAAGGCCAGCGTGCGGCCCGCCGGATCCGTTCCCGTCACCTTGTACATGGCCGCGCTCCTGTCCGAGCCGTGAAGATATGCTCGGCGCCGTCGGGGAGAAGGGGCGGAGCGCGTTCCGTGCGGCAGGGCCGTCAGCCTCAGCCGAGCAGCGCCGCCTTGTCCACGTCGAGCGCCCGGGCCAGCTCGTCGAGCACCGCGTGCTCGCTCTCGGTGATGCCGCCCTTGTCGGCCACGTCCGCCGCGATCAGGAAGACGTGCTGGCGCTGTTCGAGGGGACGGTCGGCGATGGCCGCGACGTGCTGGCTGTTCTCCAGGCGTCCGGCGCGCAGCTCCGCGCGGGCGAGCGCCTCGAACAGCGCCTTTTCCAGGGTGAGCGTGTCGTAGGATTTCTGAAGGATCGGGTTGGCCCGCATACTGACGAGGGCCGCCTCGATCTCCTCGTCATCGGTGTCGCCGTCGGCAACGATCACGTTGGCCGCGGCGGAGACCGCCGCCTGCATGAAAACGGAATCGCCAGCGTAGGACATCACCACCCGGTTCAAACGGACGAGGGCGTCCTGAAAAAACCCCATCTTGCAATCCCCCCAGGCGCCCGGCCCCTAGCGCGCCACCCGACCCACGGCGCCAGCCACGATGGTTCCAACGCAGGCAGCCAACCGTCAAGATGGCAAGCTTGACGGATCCCTCACAGTTCCGCCGAGCGCCGCGATAGTTCCGCCCGCAGGTGGCGCGCCGCCTCGACCAGGGCCGCGTCCCGGCGCTGGCGCGGGCGGGGCGGAGCGAGGGTGACATCCGCCGCGATCCGGCCGGGGCTGCCCGCCAGCACCACGACCCGGTCGGCGAGATAGACCGCCTCGTCGATGTCGTGGGTGACGAACAGCACCGTCTTGCCCGTCTGCGCCTTGATGCGCTGGATCTCGTCCTGAAGACCCTCGCGGGTGAAGCTGTCCAGCGCCGAGAACGGCTCGTCCATCAGCAGCACCTCGGGCTCGACCGCGAGGGCGCGGGCGATGGCGATGCGCTGACGCTGCCCGCCGGAGAGCTGGTGCGGCCAGCGGCCGGCGAGGTCGGACAGCCCGACGAGCTTGAGCATCGCCGCCGCCCGCTCGCGGCGCTCGGGCTTCGACAGGCCGTGCCGCTCCAGGCCGAAGGCGACGTTGTCGATCACCCGCCGCCAGGGCAGCAGCCGCGCGTCCTGGAACACCAGTGCCATCGGCGTGCGGGTTTTCTGTGGATCGGTGTCGAGATGGACCGTGCCGCCGCTGGGTTTGGCCAGATCGATCAGCACGCGCAGGAGCGTCGATTTGCCGACGCCCGATTCGCCGACGATGACGAGGAACTGCCCCCGCGGCACCGCGAGATCGAGGGCGGACAGGATCTCGGTGCGCCGCCCGTCACGCTCGTAGGCGAGGCTCAAGCCCCGGATGTCGATGATGGGGCCCCTCATGCGCGCCACCGCAGCAGCCAGCCCTGCAGGGCGACGAAGCCGGTATCGAACAGGCCGTACAGCCCGGCCATGGTGAGCATGTAGACCACGACGATGTCGGTGGAGAGGAGCGAGGAAGCCTGCATCATCCGCGCGCCGATGCCGGGCACGCCGAAGATCTCGGCGGCGACCACCGCCATCCAGGCTTGGCCCAGCGCCGTGCGCAGGCCGACGAGAATGCCCGGCGTGGCGGCCGGCAGGAGAATCTTGGTGAGGCGCGCGAGAGGCCCGCGGAAGCCGAAGGCCTGGGCCACCTCGATCAGGTCGCGATCGACGCCACGCACGGCGCCTTGCGTGGCAAAGAACACGATCCAGAACACGCCGATGGCAATGATGAACACGGCGGCCGAGGGCTGGACGCCGAACCAGATGATGGCGAAGGGCACCCAGGCGAGGCCGGGAATGGGGCGCAGCAGCCGCACGATCCCCGCGGTCAGGCTGTCGAACCAAGCGGACATGCCCGTGGCCAGCCCGAGAGCCACGCCCGCGAGCGCGCCCGCGCCGAGCCCGACCATGTAGTGGCTCAGACTCTCGACGACCGCGGTCGGCCAGGCACCGTTGGAGATCTCCCGGGCGAAGGCCGCCGGGATGGAGGAGGGCGGCGGCAGGAAGGCCGGGTTGATGAGGTCGAGCCGGGGTGCGGCCTCCCAAAGGGCGAGGAAGGCGGCAAGCCCGACGACCGCCAAGGCGGCCGAGCGGAACGAGGTCATGGCGTCAGGATCGTGGAAATCAGGGCTTCTTGACCGCGTCGAACGGCTTGGCGTCGAACAGGCCGTCGGTCGGCGCCTCCTTGTCGAGGGTGCCGATCGAGACCTGATAGGCCTGCATCTTCTTCGTCGCCTCGATGATCGTGCGCGGGTCGGCAACGAATTTCGCGGCAGGCGACGAAAGCGCCTTCTGGATCGTGGCGACGTCCGTGATGCCCTTGCCGAGCGCCGCCTCGACCGGCGGGGCGGCGCGCGCCGGATCGGTCTTCAAGAGGTCGGTCGCCCTGACCAGCGCCGAGACGAGGCCCTCCACTGCCTTCGGATTGGCGTCGGCGAACTTGCCGTAGACGGCAACCACGGTGCCCGGCTGATCGGGAAACATCTCCCCGCCGGTGGCGATCAACGTGATCTTCGGGTTGCGGCCCTGGACGATGGTGAGCGCCGGCTCGCGGATCGAGGCGCCATCGACGGCGCCGGCCAGCAGCGCCTGCTGGGTCGCATCGATGCCCATGGCGACGATCTCGACATCGGCCTTGTCGGCCTTCGCCACCTGCCACAGCCAGTGCTGGAGGGTGGTGTTCGGCACCGAGCCCGGCGGCTGCGTGGCGAGCCGGGCGGGGCGGCCCTCCTTGGCCTTGAACTGCTTGAAGGCCTCGGCCTTGCTCGGGGCGGTCGCGAAGTAGGGCGCGAGCTTGGGGGCTGCCACGAACACCATCTCCTCGATGGCGGTGGCGGCCACGACCCGCACGTCGATGCCCTTGGTGCGGGCCACCGCGAGCGGCGCGATGCCGGCGACGTAGACGTCGATGGTGCCGGACGCGAGCGCCTGGATCATGTTGGGGCCGGACTCGAAAGTCGTGAAGGCCGGCGCCAGCCCGGCTTCCTTGAGCCAGCCCTCGCCGTTGGCGACGAAGACGGGCGCGGCGCCGATCACGGGAATGACGCCGATGCGCACGGGCACGGTCTGGGCGGCGAGTGGCACCGCGAAGGGCACGGGAAGGGCGAGAAGCCCCGCGATCAGGGCGAAGGCCTTGAACAGATTGCGCATCGAGACGGGTTCCAGGGGAGCCGGACGGCGTTCCCCATGGCACAGCGGACGCGATCTTCCAATCGCGCTTACCCATGGGCGTTCAGACGCGGCGGCACGGGGCAGGGGCAAGCCGGGCGACGAAGCTTTGCCGGCCTGCGACGGAACGGCCCTGTTCCTCGTACCGTTTACCCAGCCGAAAGCGGTATCCACGCCGCGGGACAGACGACAGGACACCCTACGCCATGAGCCTCCTCGGCAGCATCGTCAGCAAGATCCTCAATCCATTCGGCTCGTCGGAGGCGAAGGCCGGCGAGTCGTCCGCCAAGCCCTCCGAGACGCAGGCACAGCCGTCCTCCGGCGGCGGCAGCGCCCCGGCCTCCACGCCCACCAGCGGCGGAACGTCGTCGGGCGGATCCGTCGATGTCGAGGCCGTGCTCAACGACCTCGCCGCGAAGAATTCGCAGAAGCTGAACTGGCGCAGCTCCATCGTCGATCTGATGAAGCTGCTCGACCTCGATTCGAGCCTGCACGCCCGCCAGCAGCTCGCCGACGAGCTGCATTACACCGGCGACAAGAACGACTCGGCCTCGATGAACGTCTGGCTGCACAAGCAGGTCATCAAAAAACTCGAAGAGAACGGCGGCAAGGTCCCGGCCGACCTCAAGGACTGAGAAGACCGATAGCGGTCACATCGGCGCTCTCGCCGACATAAGAAAGCGGGTGGCGGGAATGAACTCCCGCCACCCGCTTCGTTTTCGAGGCCGGGTGAGGGCGGGTTTTCCGGAGGCCGGCGGATTGCTGCAGACGGCGGGCGCTGAACCGAGTGCGCTGTGCGAGGGTCCAGCGTCCGCAGGGAGAACCGGATGCTGCCCATGGTGGGCGTTATGGCGATGCGGACGGTCTCAGAACCGAGCGGCACCACGAGCGTGCGACCGATGGCGAGGTGGCGCACATCGGCAGGAATACGCTGGGTGAATTGTGGATAGGAGGAGTCGCTGCGCTTCACCGGACGAACGAGCTGAAACCGCATCTGTAGCACGCCGTTGTAGCACGGTCGGCCTAGCGTATCACTCTGTCTGGCTTTAAGTTTCTGAGTTAGTGGCTGTTCTCAGAAAATTGGTGCCCAGGAAAGGACTCGAACCTTCACCTCTTGCAAGACTGGTACCTGAAACCAGCGCGTCTACCAATTCCGCCACCTGGGCGCCGGACCGTTGCCGGTCGGCGATGGGGTTCGTTTAGGCGGCGGCGGCGAAGGCGTCAATCGCTGTTTCGCCGCCGCCGGTCAAAAACCCCGAAGCGGGGGGATTCGCGCGGCGCGAGGGCAACACGCCCGCGCCCTGCGTCGGGACGAGGCTCAGCCGCGCCACTCGCGGATATCGACGAAGCGGCCAGCCACCGCTGCGGCGGCGGCCATCGCCGGGGAGACGAGGTGAGTGCGGCCGCGCGGGCCCTGGCGGCCCTCGAAGTTGCGGTTGGAGGTCGAGGCGCAGCGCTCGCCCGGCCGCAGCTTGTCCGGGTTCATGCCGAGGCACATCGAGCAGCCGGGCTCGCGCCAATCGAAGCCGGCGTCCTTGAGGATGCGGTCAATCCCCTCGGCCTCGGCCTGCGCCTTCACCAGGCCGGAGCCCGGCACCACCATCGCCGAGACGCTGTCATGCACCTTGCGGCCCTCGACCATCTTGGCGACGATCCGCAGATCCTCGATGCGGCCATTGGTGCAGGAGCCGATGAACACCCGGTCGAGGGTGACGTCGGTCATCCGCGTGCCCGGCGTCAGGCCCATATAGGCCAGGGCCTTCTCCTTGGACTGACGCTTGTTCTCGTCCGCGATCTGGGCCGGATCGGGCACCGTGCCGAGGATCGAGACGATGTCTTCAGGGCTGGTGCCCCAGGAGACCAGCGGGGGGAGGTTGGCGGCGTCGAGACGGATTTCGCGATCGAAATGCGCGCCTTCGTCCGTGGCCAGACGCTGCCAGTAGCGGCGGGCCGCGTCGAACGCTGCGCCCTTCGGGGCCTTCGGGCGGTCCTTGACGTAGGCGTAGGTGGTCTCGTCGGGCGCGACCATGCCGGCGCGGGCACCGCCCTCGATCGACATGTTGCAGATCGTCATCCGGCCCTCCATCGAGAGGGCGCGGATCGCCTCGCCGGCATATTCGATGACGTGGCCGGTGCCGCCGGCGGTGCCGATCTCGCCGATGATGGCGAGCACGATGTCCTTGGCGCTGACGCCCCGCGGCAAGGTGCCGTCGACCGTCACCCGCATGTTCTTGGCCTTGCGCTGGATCAGCGTCTGCGTGGCGAGCACGTGCTCGACCTCGGACGTGCCGATGCCGTGGGCCAGCGCGCCGAAGGCGCCGTGGGTCGAGGTGTGGGAATCGCCGCACACGATCGTCTGGCCCGGCAGGGTGAAGCCCTGCTCCGGCCCGATGATGTGGACGATGCCCTGGCGCCGGTCGAGGGCATCGTAGAACTCGATGCCGAAGTCGCGCACGTTCTCGGCGAGCGCTTCGAGCTGCGTGCGGCTCTCGGGATCCTCGATGCCCTTGGAGCGGTCCGAGGTCTGGACGTTGTGATCGACGACGGCCAGCGTCTTGTGCGGCGCGCGCACCGTGCGGCCGGCCACGCGAAGCCCCTCGAACGCCTGGGGGCTCGTCACCTCGTGAACGAGGTGACGGTCGATGTAGAGGAGGGCGGAGCCATCCGGCTCGACATCGACGACGTGGTCGTCCCAGATCTTGT
Organism: Methylobacterium sp. AMS5; assembly: GCF_001542815.1. Classification (GTDB taxonomy): domain Bacteria; phylum Pseudomonadota; class Alphaproteobacteria; order Rhizobiales; family Beijerinckiaceae; genus Methylobacterium. The sequence continues at coordinate 4,729,905 of NZ_CP006992.1, read as the reverse complement.
CGTAGAGGGTGCGCGGCGCGGTCATGGTGCAGCTATTCTGACGGGTTGAAGGCTCCATCGCGGAAAACGCCTCGACCGGGCCGCGGGAAACCATGCGGCCGGATCGTGGGGAGTATCCGGAAGACCTCTTGTGTAATGCTCCTCGGGCGATTTCGGAAGGGCGGCCGCGCATATGCGGCGCGCAAGATACTTTTGCGGCCCGCCCGCCCCAGCGGCTGGACCGGCGCGCGGCGCGGCGGTACTCCCGGCCCTATCCTTTGTTGACCCCTTCTTTGCCGACCTCTGGGAGGCCGTGAGCCGGTGCCACCAGCCGAGACGCCCGACATCCTGCTCATCCGGCAGACCCGCCCCGATGTGGCCGAGCGGCTTGCCGAGCGCTTCCGCCTGCACCGCCTGGAGGAGGCGCCCGACCGCGAGGCGTTCCTCGACGCGGTGGGACCGGGCATTCGAGCGCTCGCGGTCGGCGCGATGTGCCCGATCGATGCGAAGCTGTTCGACCGGCTGCCGCAGCTCGAGATCGTGGCGAGCTTCGGCGTCGGCTACGACACGATCGATGCGGTTGAGGCGGATCGCCGCGGCATCGTCGTCACCCATACGCCCGACGTGCTCTCCGACGAGGTGGCCGACCTCGCGCTGGGCCTCCTGCTCGCCACCCTCCGCCAGATCCCGCAGGCCGATCGCTACCTGCGCGCCGGGCGCTGGCGGGAGGGCAGCTTCCCGCTCACCACGAGCCTGCGGGAGCGCCGGGTCGGCATCCTCGGGCTCGGCCGGATCGGGCGGGCGATCGCCCAGCGGCTCGAAGGGTTCCGCGTGAGAATCGCCTATCACGGGCGCAGGCCGCAGGCCGACGTCGCCTACGCCTACCACGACAGCCTGCTCGGGCTGGCGCAGGCGGTCGATACGCTGGTCGTGGCCGCACCCGGCGGGCCGGGCACGAACGGGATCGTCGATGCCAGGGTGCTGGCGGCGCTCGGGCCTGACGGCATCGTCGTCAACATCGCCCGCGGCAGCGTCATCGACGAGGCGGCCTTGATCGCCGCGCTGCAGGCGGGGACGATCCTCGGGGCGGGGCTCGACGTGTTCGAGAACGAGCCTCAGGTGCCGCAGGCGCTGATCGATCTCGACCGGACCGTGCTGCTCCCGCATATCGGCTCCGGGTCGCACCACACCCGCGCGGCCATGGGCCGGTTGCTCATCGACAACCTGTTTTCCTGGTTCGACGGCAAGGGCCCGCTCACGCCGGTGCCGGAAACGCCCTGGAAGGGCTCGCGATGAGAGGCCCGACGATGACGCGCATGGCGGTTGCCGGGGCGCTCGCCGCGCTGGCTCTGAGTGCGGCCCACGCCCAGGAGAGTCCGCCCGCGCCGGAGCCGGCACCTGCCACGGTCCCGGCGGAGAACGGGGCTGGCGGGCCGACCGGCCTCGCGACCCTGCCGACGACCCTTGCAGGGGCTGCGGGCACCTGGGACCTCTCCCTGGAGGGTGGGCGGCGGCGCTGCGTGCTGACCCTCGCCATGGAGACCGGTCCGAGCGGGCGCGCGGCGCGCTTTCCCGCCGGCTGCCGCCGGGCCCTGCCGCTCATGGCCGGTATCGGCGGCTGGCTGTTCACCGGCGAGGGCCTGCGCCTCGTGGACCGGAACCTGCGGCCGGTGCTGGCCTTCGCCAAGAACCCCGACGGGATGAGCCTCGGGGCCTCCGCCGAGAGCGGCGAGCGCTACAACCTCGTGCCATTGCAGATCGCGGCGATGCTGCCGCCCGCCGCCCCCGGCGCGGCCACCGTCACGCCCACGGCGAATGCGGTGGAGAGCGACGCGCCCGCCTCGGCCGCCGTGCCGGAGAAGCCGGCGGAGGGTCCGGCTCCGGGCCTCTACGCCCTCGATCGCGCCGAGCAGAAGGATGTCTGCCGCCTCGAATTCACGCTGCCCGTCGAGGCCGGCAAGGACACGGCCCCCGTGCGGGTGATGCCGGATTGCCGCGACAGCGGGATCACGGTTTTCGATCCGGTGAGCTGGCGCTTCGCCAACGGGCATCTGACATTGAAGGCGCGGCGCGGCCACGCGGTGAGCCTCGTGGCGATCGGGGAGGGGCGCTGGCGCCGCGACCCCGAGATCGGCGTGCCCCTCGTGCTACGGAAGGTCGAGCCGTAGGGCGCGGCGGGCTGATCGTTCTGCATCATCTTTTCCCGAAAGCCGGAAACCGCCTTTTGGGACGATGCTTCAGAACAGTGGCCGCAGGGCGAGATGGAGCCCGAGGCCCAGCAGGCCGACGAAGAAGCAGCGGCGGAACACGCGCTCGCTGACGCGCCCCCGCACCCAGCCGCCGAGTGCCATGCCGAAGAGGGCCGGCACCAGGGCGATGAGGGAGGTGCCCGCAACACTGAGCGAGAGGGCGCCGCCGCCGGCAAGGGCGATGGCGAGCGCGACGGTCGAGACCGTGAAGGAGAGCCCCAACGCCTGGATCAGGTCGTCCTTGGACAGGCCCAGCGCCCCGAGATAGGGCGCGGAGGGGAACGAGGACACGGCGGTGGCCGCCGTCACCAGCCCCGTCGCCGCGCCGACGAGGGGCCCGAGCCAGCGCTCCATGCCCGGCGGTACATGGAGCCGCAGGGCGGCAAGGCCGATCACGGCGTAGGCGATCAAAGCGAGGCCGAGGAAGACCGTGGCCTCCGCGCCGTAATGTCCGTGAAGGATCCCCGCGGCGACCAGGGTGCCGACCACGCTCGCTGCCAGCATCGGCCAGAGCCGGCGCAGCAGCGTGCCGAAGCGCGGGCCCGCGGCGAGTTGCCAGACATTGGTGACGAAGGCGGGCACCACGAGCAGAGCCGCGGCCTGGACCGGCGCCATGACGAGGCTCAGCAGGCCCATGGCGACGGGCGGCAGGCCGAGCCCGACCATGCCCTTGACGAAGCCGGCGAGCAGGAAGGCCGACGCCGCCACGGCGAGGGGGAGGGGGTCCGTGGAAAAAGTCATGAGCACGTTCTGATCGGGGGAGGGGGCAAGAGGGTCGGGCAGGGTCAGTCGTGGAGCCGCATGTCGCGCAGGATCGCCTGCCGCGCGGCTTCCGCCTCGGCCTCCTTCGTGGAGAGCGGCGCGGCGGCCGGCACGGGCCGGGCGACTGCGACCGGCGGCGCGCTGCTACAGGTGCGCGGGCCGGCATCGGAGCGGGCGATGGCAACCAGCGCGGTGAAACCCGCGAGGAGAAGGGCCGCCGTTTCGAGCCGGGCGTCGCCCGAGCGGATCGTCGTCTGTGCGTCGCGTGGCATGGCCTGAGTTTCGCAGCGCGACGGCGCGCGACAATGCGGAAGTGGCCCGCGTCAGCCTTCGGCTGAGCCGAAGCCCTTGCCGCGGGATGCGGGCTCGCCGACGATGCTCTGGCTTTTTGATTTTGCATCGTCTTTTTCCGAAAGCCGGCGGCCACCTTTCGCGACGATGCTCCATGCGCTTCGACCTGACCGACCTGCGCCTGTTCCTTCACGTCGTCGAGGCGGAGAGCATCACCCGTGGCGCCGAGCGGGCCGGGCTGGCGCTCGCCTCGGCGAGCGAGCGCATCCGCGGCATGGAGGCGGATGGCGGCGTGTCGCTGCTGGAGCGCCATCCCCGCGGGGTACGGCCAACGCCAGCGGGCCTTGCCGTGGTGCATCACGCCCGGCTCGTGCTCGGCCAGCTCGAACAGATGCGCGGCGAACTCGGCCAGTACGCGAGGGGCCTGCGCGGCCATGTCCGGCTGCTGTCGATCACCGCGGCAGTCGCCGCCTTCCTGCCCGATGCGCTGTCCGGTTTCCTTGCGGCCTATCCCAGCGTCGATATCGATCTCGAGGAGCGCACCAGCCGCGAGACCGTCGATGCCCTGGCCGGCGGGCTTGCCGATCTCGGCATCGTCGCCGACACGACCGATCTCGGCGCGCTCGAAACCCGGCCACTCCATCTCGACCGGATCGTGCTCGCCGTGCCGGCGGGCCATGCCCTGGCGCAGCGGAGCGGCGTCGCGTTCCGGGAGGTGCTGGACGAGCCTCTGGTCGGCCTCAGCCACGGCCGGGCGCTGCAGGCGCATCTGGCGACCCACGCCGCCCGCGCCGGCCGTCCGTTCAAGCTCCGGGTGCGCCTGAACGGGCTCGATGCCGTCTGCCGCATGGTCGAGCGGGGCGTCGGCGTGGCGATCGTGCCGGAGGCGGCGGCGCGGCGCGCGGCCGAGACGCTAGCGATCCGCGCCATCCCGATCGACGAGCCCTGGGCCGTGCGTCAGCTCAGGCTCTGCGCCCGCAGCTTCGCAGCGCTTCCACCGCACGCCCGTCAACTCGCCGAGCACTTGGTCGCGCATCTCGGCGCGAGCGAGAGCCTGGGTTTCGAAAGGACAAGTCCTTTCGCGGGTCCAGGGCAGAGCCCTGGCTGACATCCGTGATCGACGTCAGTGGTCGCGATCAGGCGCGGCGCTCGACCGATACGGGATGCCGCCGAACGCCCTGCTTCTCGAAGCAGGACAGGTTCTCGATGGTGGTCGCCGCAATCGCCGCCAGTGCCTCGGCGGTGAAGACGGCCTGATGCCCCGTCACGATCACGTTCAGGAAGGTCAGCAGGCGCGAGAAAACGTCGTCGCGGATGATCTGGTTCGACAGATCCTCGAAGAAGAGGCCGCCTTCCTCCTCATAGACGTCGAGGCCGAGTTCGCCGATCACCCCTGATTTCAAACCCTCGATCAGCGCGGCGGTATCGACGAGCGCCCCGCGCCCCGTATTGATCAGCATCACGCCGCGCTTCATCCGGGCCAGCGCGACACGGTCGATCATGCGGATCATCCATGCCGGGCGTCGTGCACCCCGAAACACGAAGCGTGTTGTAGGACGAGCAAGCCGTAAGCGCTCGGTGATGGCCCTTACGGGTCAGGCGGCCTGAGCAAGCTGCGTGAGCGGGGTCCAATTCCACGGCAGGAGGTCGCCCAAGCGTCGGGCCGGATGGTCGGCGATGCGGGTGAGGACGTCCCGCAAGGAGGCCTCGGTATCGCGGCCGTTCAGCTTGGCCGTCTCGATCAGGGTGGAGAAGGCGGCCGCCCGCTCGGCACCCCGATCCGAGCCGGCGCACAGATCGTTCCTGCGCCCGACGGCGACGCCGCGCAGCGGCCGCTCGGCCGGGTTGTTGTCGAGCCTGATCCGGCCGTCGTCGAACACCCGGGTCAGGGCGCGCCAGCGGGTCAGCATGTAGCGGAACGCCTTGGCCAGGTCCGAAGGGCCGGAGAGCTGCGGCAGGATCGTCTCGGCCCGGGCTCTCAAGGCATCGGCCAGCGGTCGGGATCGATCCTGCCGCCGTCGCCGTCGCTCATCGGGCGGCTGGCCGGCGATCTCGCGTTCGACCGCGTAGAGGGCGCCGATGCGCTCCAGCGCCTCCCCGGCGATGGCGGAGCCGGTCTTGGCGTGCACGTCGAAGAACTTGCGCCGCGTGTGGGCCCAGCAGGCCGCCTCGATCAGCGCACCGCCGGTGCGCCCGCCCTCGTAGAGCCTCTGGAAGCCGGTATAGCCGTCGGCGTGCAGCACGCCCTGGAACCCGGCCAGATGCGCCAGCGGCCGTTCGCCTCTGCGGTCGGGGGAGGCCAGGCACACGGCGGCCGGCGGACGCACGCCGCCGTAGGGCCGCTCGTCGCGCACAGAAGACCCAGAGCCGTCCGGTCTTCGTCCGGCCCAGACCCGGCGCCAGTCCTGGGACGGGGGCGTCGTCGCCGCAGAGGACATCCGAGCCCGCCAGCACGTCCTGGCGGAGCAGGTCGACCAGCGGCGAGGGGCGGCGGCCGCCGCACCCACCCAGCCCGACAGGGTCGAGATGGCCAGGTCCACGCCGTCCCGGGCATGGATCTCGGCCTGGCGGTACAGCGGCAGGTGGTCATCGAACTTCGCCACCGCGATATGGGCCAGCAGACCGGCTCCGGCCCGCCCGCGGGCGATTGGGCGATGCGGGGCGGGCGCCTGAACCATGGCGTTCTCGTCGGTCAGCATCGTGTCGTAGAAGTCGCGGACGAGGCGGGCGACCTAGTCGTCGGTCAGCATCGGCGTCGCGCGCGGGGTCGAGAACAGCTCTTCCGCCGCCACGTATAGCCGACAGGCCCTGAGCTTGGCAGCGCGGATATCGCCCGTGCCAAGGCTGCGCACGAGTTCGTGGCGGCCGAGACGCTGCCGAAGGTCGGCCGGGATGCGGCGTCGGCACTGGAAGGTACGTCCGCGCTGGACGACGTTGGCGACGAAACCCAAACCGCGCTCCCGCCGTCCGCGCGGACGGTCTGTGTAGCAGCGGTGTGTAGCAAGGTGCTCAGACCGCAGGGCGGCCCAGCAAAATCTTCAGTGTCTTCAGTGGATTAGGTCTTGCGTGGCTGGGGGACCTGGATACGGACCCGTCAAGCCGCCATACAAAACCCAAGCCAACACAGTCACTTGGCTTCGCTGTCGCCACAGGATGTGTAGCAGTCGAGTTGGCCTGCCCCCTGAAAAGTGGTCCTCCCTGAGGTATGGCTTTGAGCCATGTGGAGGACGTTTTCATGGGACGGAAGAAGCATACGGCGGAAGAGATCGTCGCAAAGCTGCGTCAGGTCGATGTCTTGGTCTCTCAAGGCCGGAAGGTGGCTGAAGCAATCCGAGCCATTGAGGTAACTGAGGTCACGTATTACCGCTGGCGATCCGAGTACAGCGGCTTGAAGGGTGATCAGGTTAAGCGGCTGAAGGTTCTGGAGATGGAGAATCTGCGTCTGCGTCGGGCGATTTCCGATCTGACGTTGGAGAAGCTCATCCTGAAGGAGGCGGCTTCGGGAAACTTCTTCTCTATTCGGGGTTCATCGATCAACTCCCCTGCGTGCTCATCCCTATCCAGTGCGTGAACGGTCCTGCGGAGTTCTTGCTTCTCTCCGAGGTCGGCGCGTGCCGCCTCATGATGGGATCAGAGGGAGTGGGCGGAGCCATCTAAGCCGCGCGCTCGGCAAAACCGGCGCTCGAGTTTCCTCGGTCTCACCCGCTCCCGTCGTCCCCGCAGGGACCTCCTCCACGCCGGAGGAGCTCGATGTTACTTGGTGGCGTCGGTGGACCTCAGGCCGCTGTCGTGGCCGCGGCCGACCAACGGAAGTCCGTCCCGTCGCGCCACATGCGGTGCAACACGATCGCCAGCTTGCGGGCAACGGCCACGAGGGCTTTCTGCATGCCCCGGCGCTTGGCGACGGCCAACCCCCACACCTTCAGCCCTGACCACCGGCCGCGTGAGCCGGTCAGCAGCACGAGCGCGGCCTCGTAGAGCGCGGCGCGCATCATCCGATCCCCGCACTTCGAGATCCGCCCGACCCGCATCGTCTCGCCGGACTGGTAGAGCCGCGGCGTCAGACCGTAATGCGCCCCGACGCACTGCGAACGTCCCAACCGGGCCGGGTTGTCGACGCAGGTGCGGTAGGTCAGCGCCACGACCGGCCCCACTCCGGGCGCGGTCATCAATCGCCGGCAGACTGGGTCGGTGCGAACCTGCTCCAGCAACATCTTGTGCAGCTTGGCGAGTTGGGTCCGAAGCGCCGCGCGCGCCTCCAACAGCGGCAGGACCACGGCGGCGACGAAGGGCAGATCGAGCACGAGGTCGCGCACGCGCTGCTCGAAGCCCACCGCCCCGACGACGCCGACCTTGAGGCCGAAGTTGCGCAGCTGGCCGCGCAGGTCGCTCTCGATGTCGTAGGCCTTGCGCTGCAGGAGCTTGCGCGAGGTCAGGAGGAGGCGGCGCTGCTGGCTGGCCGGCGTCTTGACGTGGACCGGCTTGAACAGCCCGACCCGCATCATCTGCGCGATGCCCAGGGCGTCGTTGCGGTCGGTCTTGTTGATGCGCGCCCAGAGGGCGGCGTGCATGTGACGGGTCTCGACGCAGATCGCCGGCAGTCCGACCTCGACCAAGCCGGCGTAGAGCCACGGCGAGAGCGGTCCCGCCTCCAGGCCGACCCGCGCGTAGGCATGGCCGAGATCGATCCGATGCCGGCCGATCACCTCGGGGTGGCTCTCGACGGCGGCGCGGTGCACGACCTTGCCGTGGGGATCGACGATGCAGATCGCGGTCTCCTTCACGGAGACATCGAGGCCGACGTGGTGCTGCTCACTCATGGCGGAGCTCCGAGGTTGAATCGAAGCGCCATCATGCCGCCGCTTCCACCGCGCCGGGCACCCCGAATACCACATCTGAGCCCGGCTCGCCGCCGGGCTTGTGTCGATCACGTCGTGGCTGAGCACGGTGTATCGGAACGCTTCGCCTGCCGTGTTCTGGGCCAGCATCGTTCGACACAGCGCAAATGCGCTGTCTTGGTCGAGGACGAAGCCGCCCTGACGGCTGCGATCATCGCGTTGGCCCTCCAGTACGGCCGTTACGGCTACCGTCGGATCACGGCGTTGCTCCGGCGCGATGGCTGGACGGTCAACGTGAAGCGGGTTGAACGGATCTGGCGGCGGGAGGGTCTCAAGGTCCCAGCGCGACAGCCGAAGCGAGCCCGCCTCTGGCTCAACGACGGCTCGTGCGTGCGCCGACGGCCGGAGCGACCCGACCACGTCTGGTCTTACGACTTCGTCGAACATCGCACGCATAACGGTCGCAAGTTCCGGATGCTGAACGTGATCGATGAGTTCACTCGTGAGTGCTTGGCCATCCGTGTATCACGCAAGCTGAAGGCGCACGACGTGATCGGCGTCCTCTCGGATTTGTTCAGCCTGCGCGGCGTGCCGGGGCATATTCGGTCAGACAATGGCCCAGAGTTCATCGCGAAAGCTGTCCAGGACTGGATCGCAGCGGTTGGCTCGCAGACCGCCTCCATCGAGCCGGGCAGTCCATGGGAAAACGGGTATTGCGAGAGCTTCAACGCGAAGCTGCGGGATGAACTCCTCAACGGCGAGGTGTTCCACACCCTCAAGGAGGCCAGCGTCGTGATCGAGCAGTGGCGGACACACTACAACAGCATCCGCCCGCACTCGTCGTTGGGCTACCAGCCGCCCGCACCAGAGGTCGTCATCTGGCCGGCAGGGCCGAGCGGCTCAGCGCCGTCCGCTCGCCCCGCCATCGTCACACGACCGACGATGCACTAACTTCAAGCCTGGGCCACCGAATGGGGGCAGGCCACAACAGAAGTGACGATTGCTGCATAGGCCACATACTCGGTCATTTTGCGCCCCGTTGAAAACAGTTCGGTATCGATTGTAATGAATCGTGCGCTGAGTTAAAATCCTGCCACGCAAGGGGAGCGCTTGAGTTTAAGTTTCCCACATTTGGTTGCGTTTGCCTGACGTAAATATTCGCCTCAGGAAATTTTCCCTGGAAGCTGCAGTAGATTGCTGTGTGAGATCGGGCGTTGTAGCGTGTGGTGAGTTCTTGCCTGTTGAAGAGCCCTTACCAGATTTCGCTCACGTCCCTAGATTTACCGTTGGCGGAGAGCGGTGCGGGAACGCCTATTTTTCATCTACTCAGAATGCGGGGCGCTTGAAGTTGCGCCGATTCTGGGATCTAAAGACAGTGCTGTGCTCCGTTTTGTCTGCTGCTGATCCGGAGAGATAGATGAGCCAGAACAAAAACAGTTCTCGACCTCGTCTCAGAAATCGCTCGTCGAAGAAGCGCTCAGTCGTAGTTGGCTCCGGAAATAGTTCATTCGAAAATTTGAGTAGTCATTTTCCACTGAGCGACCATAACTTTGTAGAGCGCGCGCTCGTCACGGGTGAAGAGGCGGGTGTTCTGGAGGACCACTTCGGCGAGCGTGGGTACGCGGAACTCCGGCAGTTAGCGCGCGAGGCTGCATCGCGACCTACACGAGGCGGCACCCGGGTTCTAATCCTGCCGGGCATCATGGGATCGAAGCTTGGCACCCCGGCCGACGAGATCTGGCTGGATTTCTTAGACGTCGCCCTGGGCCGCTTGTCGTCTCTCACCCTAGCGCCGGGCGGCAATCCGAATATTGGGCCACTTGGCGTTCTGCTCACCACATACTTGAAGCTGAAGTACCGCCTGCGGATTGGAGGCTACAATGCCGAGTTCTGGCCGTTCGACTGGCGCATGAGCGTTGCGGACTCGGGAAAGCTTCTCTCCGCCGCGATAGACGCGGAGCCAAACGAGGTCCATCTTATCGCCCACTCCATGGGCGGCCTCATCGCACGCGCTTGCCTTGCTCACAAGCCAGTAAAGCTCGGACGCATCATCACCCTAGGCACGCCCCATTACGGATCCTTCTCGCCGCTCCAAGCCTTTCGAGGTGCGCACTCCGTCGTCCGAAAGCTCGCCTTTCTCGACGTACACCACGACCAGACCGAGCTCGCCGAAATCTTCGGGACCTTCCCCGGCTTGTCGGAGATGTTGCCCATGCCCGGAAAGGTGCCGCTCGACCTCTTCGATCTCTCGGTCTGGCCTGCAGGTGGACCGAGGCCTGCCCAAGCTCTTTTGAGCAAAGCTCGCGAGGTGCAGAGGGCGCTGCCGACGGGCGGGGCGAGCTCACACGGCATCATCCAGATAGTTGGGGTCAACCAGCAGACCGTGATCGGGGCCGAAGTTGTCGACAGCGAGTTCGTATACACCTTGACGAACGATGGCGATGGCACGGTTCCGCTCACCTGCGCGAGGCTCGCTGATGCCAAACGCATTTACTACGTCGAAGAGGAGCACGGTGCGTTACCCAATAATGCTGCTGTCGCCAGGGCCATACAAACCCTGATTGCCACGGGGGAAACCAGGGAGCTGAGCTCGGACTACGTTGCCCGCCGGAGCGGCCCCGCACGCAGCGTCCGAGAGAGCGAACTCGGGGTCAACGTTTACGAGGGCGTGCGGGGCCGCCGGCTCAGCACACGCGAGGAGCGTACTTTCCTGGCAGGGTTCGCCGCCCCCGTGGCGGAGGGACCGCCCGACGGCGTGCCGGCCGGGGATGGGGTGGCGGCTCTGGACTCGGTTGCGTTCACGGACCGCCTCGTCATCAGCCGTCAGAGCCAGCGTCAGCTCAACCTGACGCTGGCTCTGGGCAGCCTCACTGATGTCGATGCTGACGCCTACGTGCTTGGCCTGTTCAAGAACGTGTCGCTCGGCGGGGCAGCGCTCGCCGTCGACCGGTTGCTCGACGGCGGAATCAGTCAGACACTTGCCCGCCGGATGTTCAACGGCAATGTCGGTGAAATCTCTATCCTTCCGAGCGGGCGCCACCCGGTCCGCGCTGACTTCATCGCTTTCGCCGGGCTCGGGCCGATCGACAGCTTCAATGAGAGCACCCTTGAGACAGTTGGCGAAAACCTTATCCGCACCTTCGTGACGGCGAACGTTGGCGACTTTGCCACTGTGTTGATGGGGGGCGCCTCGGGCATGATCGCCAGGACCGGTCTCGCTCGCCTGCTCTCAGGCTTCGTTCGCGGGCTGCTCGACGCCGACCACGACCAAATCTTCCACCGGGTTACCATCTGCGAGAACGACCCGGCGCGCTACGCGCAGCTGACACAGGATTTGTACGCCTTGTGCGGAGGCACGCTGTTCGACGGTATCCAGGTCACACTGCGCACCCGGGATCTACCCACTGTCCCGTCTATTCAGTCGGCTGCTCGCGCGCAGATGCCGGGCAACGACGCAATTTACCTGTTGGTCCGCCAAATGGACGACGAGCAGGACCGACCCGGCATTGTTGCCTCTGTCCTTACGAAGGGACGAAAAGCGGCTATCCATCGGGGCTGGCAGCCGCTTGATGAGGCAACCCTCGACAGTCATCTTGCCACGATAACCGCAGGCGTTCCGTTGGGTCTCAACATGGAGGCGTTCGGAAAGACTCTGGCCGACATCGTGTTGCCGGAAACGATCCAGACTGTGCTCGCCCAGTTCCCAGACGACCATATCGTAGCGGTTCACGATGCGCGGGCCTCGCGCATTCCTTGGGAGACCCTGTACGTAGACGGCCGCCCTCTCGCCCTCAGCGGCGGCATCAGCCACCGCTACGAGGCGGACGACCTTTCCGTCGCCAAATGGCTCGAGGAGCGTCAGGAGCGGCCAACGCTCCGGGTCCTACTTGTTGTCGACCCGACCATGGATCTCGAGAATGCGAGGAGAGAGGGCGATCGCGTCGAGACGTTGCTCAAAGAGAAAAGCCAAGCGGAGGTACGTCGCTTCGATGGCCGGGCGGCGCGTCGAAGCGAGCTGCTCAACTGCTTCCAGTCTGGGGCGTTCGACGTGGTCCACTACGCTGGCCATGCCTTCTTCGACCCGAACGCACCCTCCCGCAGCGGCATCCTCTGCGCAGGCCACGAAGTTCTGTCCGGAGCCGACCTCGCAGGCCTCAGCAACCTCCCGAGCCTCGTCTTCTTCAACGCCTGCGAGGTTGGTCGCATCCGACGCTCCGGCCCGACGCCTGCGCCCGCTCCCGATCTCCTGCGTCGCAACATTGGCTTCGCTGAGGCGTTCCTGCGCGGCGGAGTTGCCAACTTCATCGGCACCTACTGGCCGGTCGGCGACGAAGCGGCCGGAACCTTCGCGCCGGCATTCTATGAGAGGGTGCTCGCCGGGCAGGCGCTTGGCGAGGCGCTGTTAACCTCCCGCAAGGCGCTCGAGGACAAGCAGTTCGGAGATTGGGCAAACTACATCCTCTACGGTGATCCTGATTTCGTTCTGAAGCGGAGCGCGCAGTCATGAGCGCCGACCTAGCCCTTTCCGATAGGCTGGCGCCCTTCGACCAAGACGGGCAATTCGAAGCATTGATCGCCAAGATGCAGCGGGTAAGGCCGCTCGCGTTGATCGGCGCGGGCGCAAGTATTGGTTCCGGATATCCGACGTGGTCCCAGTTGCTGCAGCAATTTCAGAAAGAGCTGCGCGACCAGAGCTCTCGCGCCGTCGCACCGAAGGTCGCAGGTGTCGTCCAAGACCTGCAGGACCCGGCTTGGCAGGCCGAGGAGTACCACAATGCCCTTGGCGGCCCGACTTTTTACGCCTTCCTCAGCCGGACCTTCGCGCAGCGCCCACCTGCCGAGCCCCATCACCTCATCGCCCGCATTGGCTTTCGGCACGTCCTGACAACCAACTTCGAAACCTGTGCTGAGGATGCGTTCCGGCAAGCTTATCCACATCACAAGGTCAAGCGGGTTTTGTGGAGTCGTGACGATGAAGTGCAGGATTTCTTTGCTGATCTGGCCGAGGGTGTCTCTGATATATCGATTGTCTACCTGCACGGACACGAGAGCGATCCTGCCAGCATCGTCCTCAGGGAGAGCGACTACAGCCGCACCTACCTTCGCGAAGAGAACCGACGACGCCTGATCGCGCTCTTCATGACACAGCCGATCGTATTCGTTGGATTTTCGATGAACGATCCTGACCTCGGTCAGATCATGCGCGAAGTTCTCTTTAGCCTGCCTCGGCGTGCCGCGAACCTGCTGCCCATCCCGGCCACTGGTAACCAGAGGTCCCCAGCCCGTCATTTCGCCTTATTCGGTTACAGGACGGTCGCAGAGCGGGATCTAATTCGGCGGCGTATGGAGGGGAAGTTTGGACTGCAGACCGTCTTTTACCGTATCGTCCCGTCAGTTGACGGTAAGTCCTACCGCCATGACAACTTGTTGAAACTGCTCGAGGCGATCGGTCAAGCGGCGCCGCCGAGGCACAATGCCCCCGATTCTGCAACACGCGCATCCTTGCGCGCGGGCGCTGCGCTAACACAGGAGATCAGCCGCGCTACGAACGGCGACACCCTTGTCGTCCCTGTCGGCAGCGACAACCTCGTGCCGCCGGGCGTGGAGCTCGACGGCGAGGATCTATTCAATCTCGACCCCCACAAAGGCGCCTTCGGCGGCTCGCCAACGCGCGACGGACTTAAGCTTCGGGTCAGCCGCATCAGGAAGCGCTCTTCCTGGGTGGAGTTCGACCTCGAGGTGCGGCCGGACCGAGGCGTGCAGTTCGAAGGTTCTGTCACCTTCTACTACCATCCAACCTTCACGCCAGAACATGAAACGGTCGCGATCAGCGAGGGGCGCGCTCACACCACAGTTGAGGCGGTGGGTGCCTTCACCGTCGGCGCGGAATTCCGCGGCACGCGGCTAGAATTGGATCTGTCGGACGACAACCGCTTTCCGACGTGGTTTCGAGAGAGTTGACGCTGCCTTACGCCCAAAGTTCGATCTTCGGGCCCGTTCCACGGCTCTGATCCGAGCAAATCGCTTCTCGATCGCATCGAGTTTTACTCCAATCACAGCGTCATCGGCACGCGCAAATTTGAGAGGGTAGCAGCACGAGCGCGGTGGCCATCCGGAACTGTCCGCCGTATTGCGGTGCTCCTATAGTCTAACCGCTCCCAATCCGCGTTCATTGGAATGAGGGCATGCAACCTTTCGGGGGAGGATTGTTGCCCATGAGTATATTATCCAATATTTTTCACGTGCAATTATTGCGCTATCCGCAGGCGTTCTAGTATTTACTAAAAGCCGATTTTAGCGTGAGATATGAGTATTTACCTCTCATTTGATGGGTGCGCTGCAATGGAGAAGTGGAAGGCTCAATTGCGGCAGTGCGGTGGCCTGTTCTTGGTTGCTATCGCCATCATCGTTACAGGATGGATCTGGTACGAGGTGGTGCCGACCGTTCCTGGTCTTGAAAAAGCATCCGAAGACAGCCGAAGTAAGCTGGCTTACCTACTCTGTGGCTGGGCGATCATCCCGCCGACGTGGTTTTTCCTTGAATGGGTTATCTTCGCCCCGAAGATCCGGACAGCACAAACAATATGATCCGCAGCCAGGAGCTGGCGGGAAAAATTTGGGCGGGTGTCTTGGCGACACTGGCCGTTCTCTATGGCGTGAAGATCGGTTGATGAGCACCGCACTTGCTTCACCGCACTTCCAGCAGCCATCCAATTTGACGGACCCATCGCTCTCGTCGCACTCTTACTTGGCCGCCAGACGAGCCCGCACATAAGCCGCCATAACTGTCGACAGACGGAGAATTTTCTACGCCATGTCTGCAAAGGGCTGGCGGCCATCACGCCCAGGGCAATATAAGACTATGTCGACAGTCTCAACGGTCGCGCTTCGGCTACACGAGAGGACGCGATGGCAGTGATGAACTCGCCGTTCTCCTCCGCGGCTCAGACCGGCAACTTGGTCCTGGATGTTGGAGCTGCCTTGGAAGCGCCGTTCGTAAAGAACGCGCTGGCCAAGCGCATCGTCGACGAGGCCGACGTCCTGCGCGTCCTGGCACTGGAGCCAAGCCCGCGCAACCGGACGCTGCTCACACTCTTGGGTGAAGTCTCAACACACCGGCTGCGATACGCCTACGTCAATCAGATCCTCTGCGCACCGCTTCACCCCGTGCAGGCCAGCCGCTGCTACGATTCGCCGCTCACGACAAGGTGTTGACTCCGGTCTGAGTACTCAATCGGTCTTCTACGGGGGGGGCGTGTCTCACAGCCAAAACTAGACGGTAAGTCAATTTCAATATCAGTCACCGGCGGGCGAACGCACCCCGGAGGCCGGTAAAGGCCTTAACATCTTTCGGTGAAACGACAGAATTACGGTCACCGGCAGTGCCAACAACGTTAAGTCTTTCACAGTCGAAACGGCCGGCGCAGGTGAGATTATGGTCGTGGAGGCGATTGTCCTAATGGCCCCGGAGTCGGCGTGTCTACACATGATTTTACCTGGGTTCGATCCCGATAATATTCGAGCCTCATGAACAAATCGCGTATACTCGTGATATTGCTAAGCACAACAGTCTCAATTTGAAGGATAAACGCGAAGAGCCACGGGAGATCGGCCATGAATCGTTTCAACGAGATAATGCAGACAGTACTCAAGTGGGAGGGCGGCTACGTCAAACATCCTCACGATCCCGGCGGCGCCACAAATTTCGGAATTACGCACGAGGTACTAGCTGAGTGGCGAGGAGTGGCAAGTGTCACCCCAAACGAGGTCAAGAACCTTACGGAGGAGGAAGCGATTGAAATCTTTTGGCATCGTTATTGGACGAAAATCCATGGCGATCGGCTGCCTCCACCAATCGACTTCATTATTATGGATGGAGCAGTCAATCACGGTGCTCCCAATATGGTGCGCATGCTCCAGAAGGCGGTGGAAGTCGCACCAAGCGGCAAAATAGGAGATGGCACGATCAACGCCGTCATGGCGCAGGCGGCGACCCAGGACGCGCTGCTTGACCTTGCAATGAAGCTAGCTGACGCGCGAAAGAGCCGTTACCTCAGCCGCCCTCAATCGCAGCACTTCATCCGTGGCTGGCGCAACAGGCTAAACAACGTCATGGCGATGGCGCTACAACCCTACCCAGTATCTTGGACATTCAAGGATGGTCGGGTTGATCGGACAGCCGGCACAGACGTTGTGTCGGAGCCGCCGCCGGTTTCGAGCATCCCGCAATCGGCACTCGACGACGAGGATCTTCAGGCTGCGCTCACGGAATGGGAGGTTTACACTGGCGATATCGATGGTCTGTTCGGCCCGAAGTCCGTTGCCGCACTTGATGCGCTGCTTACGAAACAAGCCGCCACAGTTGGAGCTAACTGGCCAGCTTGGCCGCTCTCGCGCCGTAAAATCGCGCTTGGTCAGTTGATCTGCCGTGAACTCGATATCGACGTCGGTAGCATCGACGGTCTCTTTGGCTCGCGGACAAAGGCTGCCTTCGAGAACTTTAATCGGAAGAAGAACGGCTTGTCGCTGGAGACTTGGCGCGATGAGCTTGATGAACTTCCGCCGACGCCCCCTCCGCCTGTTATCACAACCATTACGAGATGGCCCCTCCAGAGGGATGTGAAAGGCTTCTTCGGGTCGTTTGAAAACTTGTCTTTGAAGAGGCTCACGCTACCATTTAAGATGAAGATCGCATGGGATCTCAGACAAGAGGTAACCGGCTTTATGATCCATGAGAAAGTCTATGACAGTGCCGCCCGTGTGTTCGAGAAAGTGTACGGCCATTATGGCGACGATGGAGTTGAGGATATCGGTGTAAACCTTTTCGGCGGCTGCCTCGCCAAACCGCCTCGGCCAATAAGGGGCGGCTCGGCTTGGTCTATGCATTCCTGGGCTATCGCCATAGACTTCGATCCTGGTCGCAACCAGTTGCGCTGGAGCCATCGCCAGGCGCGCCTCGCAAAGCCCGATGCAGCCAAGTTCTGGGAGTTCTGGGAGGAAGAGGGCTGGCTCAGCCTCGGCCGCGCCAGAGACTTCGATTGGATGCACGTGCAAGCGGCGAGGCTCTGATTGATTCGATGGAGACTGACCTTGTCCCTGCTTGCCCCCGTTCATAACCAGAGTCCGTTCTGGTTCTGGTCCTGTCTGGACTGGGTGGCGAACGTGTTCGGGGTGAGTCTGCTGAGGCTCGTGAAGGGGCGGCAGGTGTTGTAGTCCACCCACCACGCCTCAATGTTGGTCCGGACCGCCGGCAGGCCCTGGAACAGATGCTCGTTCAGGCACTTGTCGCACAAGCGCCCGTTCAAGCTTGGGACGCCGAGAGTGGGGGCCGAGCATGCGCGACCGCGCCACCTGGTCGAAACCGGGCGGGATCTGACGAAGTCGCGCATTCTCGCCTCCCTGCGCCGTCTTCGGATCAACATCGCGGGCTGTCCCCCAATGGACTTCAGCCGCAACCCGGCGAGCGAGGCGATCCGCCTCAGCCGCGATCCGTGAGACGGGCGCCGTCCCCCGATCCACCCGCTCTCGATGTCGCATCGTTGAGAGTGCCTCAAGGCTGCCGAGCTCGACGGGTCGGCAGTCCGTGAGTGCGGGCGCGCTGGAGAAGGCATCCAAGCGTGCTGCAGCGAGGAGGCGCCGCCACCGATCCTTCTTGCCGCTGCCCCACTCTGGCCTGCCCCCATTCGGTGGCCCAGGCTTGAAGTTAGAGCGTTTTCGGTTTAATCTGGTTCGTATCCTGCTGCGGCGAAGAAGTTGGCGCACTCGTCTGGCGTGACGGTGTCGACGAGGCGTCCGATGGCCGACCACAATCCCTCGACGGTTCGCTCGGCCGCTTTGCGCAGGAGCGCCTTCAGCTTCGAGAACGCCATCTCGATGGGGTTGAAGTCGGGCGAGTAGGGCGGGAGGAACAAGAGCCGCGCGCCGGCTGCCGCGATCGCGGCACGCACGGCCGGCCCCTTGTGGCTTCCAAGGTTGTCCATGACGACGATGTCGCTGGGGCCGAGTTCGGGCACCAGAACCTGATCGACGTAGGCCTGGAAGGCGTCGCGGTTGATCGGCCCATCAGCGGCGCGGAGTACCGGCTGCTGCGCGTGCTGCTTGATCACCCGCAGCGGGTCCTGTCGCGCGACCAGTTGCTCAACCTGACACAGGGCCGTGATGCCGAACTGTTCGACCGATCCGTCGACCTGCTCATCAGCCGCCTGCGGCAGCGGCTGAAGGACGATGCCCGCGAGCCCGCCTACATCAAGACGGTGCGTAGCGAAGGCTATGTCTTTGCCATGCCCATTACCATCGCGCAGGCGCGCGAGGGATGATGGCATCCCTTCTGGTTTGGCCGGGCAGCCTGCGGGGCCGCCTGTTCCTGATCCTGCTCGCAGGTCTCCTGAGCGCTCAGCTGCTCTCGTTTGCGGTCACGAGAGCCGAGCGGGACCAGACGGCGCGCGCCGTCATGCTGACGACGCTCCAGCGCGACGTCGTCGTCGCGGTCGCGCTACTCGATCGCCTGCCGGCCGCCGAGCGGTCCGAATGGCTCCCGCTCCTCGAAAGGCCGACCTATCGCTTCGCGCTCGGCTCCGGTTCGCCGGGGACTGCGGCGCTCTCGTCCCGTCTGACGATGATCGCGGACGAGATGCGCGCCGCGCTGGAGCCGCGCTTCCCCGTTCGGTTCGATGCGGTGTCCGGGTCGCCGGTGCGACTGCAGGGGCACGTCGCCCTGAGTGACAGCTCGGCCCTCACCATCACGGTCCAGCCGACCCTGCGGCCCGTGGCATCGTGGCTGCCCGTCGCGCTGGCCCTGCAGCTGCTCGTGCTCGTCGCCTGCGTCTGGTTCGCCGTGCGGCTCGCCGTCCGGCCGCTGACGCGCTTCGCGCAGGCCGCCGACGCGCTGGAGCCGGGGCGACCGGCCACGCCTTTCGCGGAGGCAGGGCCCGATGAGGTCGCGCGCGCCGCGCGAGCCCTCAACGCCATGCAGCAGCGGGTGTCCCGCCACCTCGACGAACGCGTCCGCATCCTCGCGGCGATCTCCCACGATCTCCAGACACCGATCACCCGGATGCGGTTGCGCGTGGAGACAGGCGTCGAGGGCCCCGAACAGGACCGGATCCTCGGCGATCTCGAGGCGATCGAGACGCTCGTCCGCGAGGGGATTGCCTACGCCCGCAGCGTGCACGGAGACGTCGAGCCACCCACCCGCCTCGATCTGCGCGCCTTTCTCGAGAGCATCGCCTTCGACTACCAGGACACAGGGTGGGACGTCGCGGTCTCCGGCCTGCCGGAGGTGACGATCGTGACGCGCCCGCAAGCCCTGCGCCGGATCCTGACGAACCTGATCGATAACGCGATCCGATATGCCAACCGGGCAGAGCTGGATCTGCAGGTCGTTCAAGGCAGGATCACCATCGCGGTGCTGGATCGTGGACCCGGCATCCCCGCGGACAAGCTCGATGCCGTGCTGCTTCCCTTCGTCCGGCTTGAGGGATCGCGCAGCCGTGAGACCGGCGGCACCGGACTCGGCCTCGCCATCGCCGATCAGCTTGCCGCCGCGATCGGCGGACGGCTCAGGCTCAGCAACCGCCCGGGCGGCGGCCTGGAGGCGGCCGTCACGCTCTCGTGACGCGGGTCCGGCGCGGCTCGCACGACCGATCAACCGGACTTGTCGGCGAGATCGTCGAGGGCGAGCCACCGCGTGATGCCCAGCGCGCGGAGAAAAGCCTCGTCGTGACTGACGACCAGAAGAGCGCCGTCATAGGAAGCGAGCCCGGCCTCGACCGCCTCGACGGCTTCGAGGTCGAGGTGATTGGTCGGCTCGTCGAGAAGCAGGAGTTGCGGCGGGACCGCATTGCCGAGCACACAGGCCAGGGCGGCTCGAACCTGCTGACCGCCGCTCAGCGTGCGGACTCCGACGGAAGCCGGCCACCCATTCCGACGCGAAGCCGGCCAGCGTTCCGATTTGATGTCAGCCACCATTCCGAGATGAAGCCGGCCACCCGATAGCCGATATCGGGCATGGCGCATCTCCGCGGGTCAGCAACCGCGGCATCCCTGTCCTCGACCACGAGGAGAGCGGGATGCCGGCCAGGAGACAGCTGACCATGCGACAGATCAAACAGATGCTGCGGCTCGCCCGCGACGGGGTGAGTGCGCGTGAGATCGAGCGAACGCTCGGCATCGCCCGCTCGACCGTGCAGGACAATCTCGCCCGGGCGAGCGCGGCCGGCCTGACCTGGCCGCTCGGCCCCGAGGTCAGCGACGCGGTGCTGGAGCAGCGCCTGTTCGCCCGGGCCGGGGTGAAGCAGGGCATGCGCCGCCTGCCCGAGCCGGACTGGCCCTCCGTCATCCGGGAGATGCGCCGCCCCGGGGTCAACCTCACGGTGCTCTGGGAGGAATACCGGGAGGTCCGTCCGGACGGCTACGGCTACTCCCGGTTCTGCGACCTCTATCGGGAGTTCGAACGCCGGCTCACCCCGGTGATGCGCCAGCACCATGCCGCCGGCGACAAGGTCTCCGTCGACTACTCCGGCAAGAAGGTCGGGATCGTCGATCCCACCACCGGCATCGTGCGCGAGGCCGAGATCTTCGTGGCGGTGCTGGGCGCGTCGAGCCTGACCTACGCCGAGGCGACCTGGACCCAGACGCTGCCCGACTGGATCGGCGCGCATGTCCGCCTGTTCCGCTTCCTCGGCGGCGTCCCCCGCCTCGTCGTGCCCGACAACCTCAAGAGCGGGGTCCACAAGGCGTCGTTCTACGATCCCGAGATCAACCGCTCCTACGGGATGATGGCCGAGCATTACGGCATCGGCGTCCTGCCGGCCCGACCTCGCAAGCCGCGCGACAAGGCCAAGGTCGAGGCCGGCGTGCGCTTCGCCCAGAGCTCCATCCTGGGACGGCTGCGCCGGCAGACGTTCTTCTCCCTGGCCGAGTGCAACGCCGCCATCGCCGCGATGGTGGAGCGCATCAACGCCCACCGCATGCGCCGGCTCGGCACCACCCGCCGCGCCCTGTTCGAGGCGATCGAGCGCGCAGCGCTGCGGCCCCTGCCGGAACAGGACTACACCTTTGCCGAGTGGCGGCTGGCCCGGGTCAACCTCGACTACCATGTCGAGGCGGGCGGCTTCCTGTACTCGGTGCCCCATGCCCTGATCCGCGAGCAGGTCGACGTCCGCCTCACGGCGCGCACCGTCGAGGTGTTCCATCGCGGTCAGCGCGTCGCCGCCCACGAGCGCCGCTACACCGGCCGGCGGCACGGCACCGATCCCGACCACATGCCCAGCGCCCATCGCCGCTACGCCGAGTGGAGCCCCGAGCGCTTCCGGCGCTGGGCGCGCGGCATCGGGCCGGAGCCGGAAGGGCTGGTCATCGCCATCCTGCACGACCGGCCCCATCCCGAGCAGGGCTTCCGTACCTGTCTGGGTATCCTGCGCCTCTACCGCGGGCTCGACCCCGCCCGGGCGGAGGCCGCCTCGGCCCGGGCCGTGGCGGTCGGCGCGCTCACCTACAAGAGCATCGCCTCGATCCTCAGCCTGGGCCTCGACCGCACGTCCCCGCCGGCCGAGGCCGTCCCGGTGATGCTCCACCCCAACCTGCGCGGCCCGCGCTACTTCCACTGACGGAGACGACGATGCTCACCCACCCCACGCTCGATCTCCTGCACGAACTCGGCCTGAGCGGCATGGCCTCGGGCTTCAAGGCGCTCGACGCCAACCCGGAGGCCCGCGCCCTGGACCACGCCGAGTGGCTCGGCCTTCTCCTCGACCACGAGGCCACGGCCCGACGGCAGAAGCGCTTCGAGGCCCGCGCCCGCGCCGCGCGGCTGCGCCATCCCGCCAGCGTCGAGGACGTCGATTACCGCAGCCATCGCGGCCTGGACCGGGCGCTGTTCCTCAAGCTCGCCACCGGCGACTGGATCCGGACCCGGCGCAACCTCGTGATCACCGGCCCCTGCGGCGTGGGCAAGAGCTGGCTGGCCTGCGCGCTCGGGCACAAGGCCTGCCGAGACGACCTCTCTGTGCTGTACTACCGGGTCCCGCGCCTGTTTGCGGCCTTGAGCCTCGCCCGCGGCGATGGCCGCTACGGCCGGCTGCTGCGCCAGATCGCCAAGGTGAACCTGCTGATCCTCGACGATTGGGGCCCCGAGCCGCTCCTGCCCGAGCAGGCGCGCGATCTCCTGGAGATCGTCGAGGACCGCTACGACGCCGGCTCGACCCTGATCACCAGCCAAGTGCCGGTGGATCGCTGGTACGAGATCATCGGCATCCCCACGCTCGCCGACGCCGTCCTCGACCGGCTGCTGCACAACGCGCACCGCATCGAACTCGCCGGTGAGAGCCTGCGCAAACGCAAGGCGGTCGAGCCCGCTGCTTGACCTGTCGGACCGACCTCGTGATCTTCACCCCAGACCCGCGGGAGCGCCCCGTCACTGGCCGGCTTCAGATCGGACCGGTGGCCGGCTTCGCCTCGGAATGACGGCCGGCTTCAGATCGGAATCCCCGGCCGGCTTCGTCGGAATACGCACTCAGCGCCGAGACAGGCCGATCCGCGGCGACAGACCTGAACTGGAAGCGCGCCAGGGCCGCCCGGCATCCGTTCGCATCTTCCTCCGGATTGAGGCGGGCGAAGTTCTCCACCACGGTCTGGTTGTGGTCGAGGGCGGTGAGCCCCTGGTCGAGGCGTGCCGTGCGCACGCCGACCGACACCTGCCCCGACCAGGGGCTGAGGCGGCCCTCGATGAGGTCAAGGAGCGTCGACTTCCCCGCCCCGTTGCGCCCGGAGATCGCGATGCGCTCCGGTCCGGTCACGGAAAGCGATACATCCTCCAGAATGGGCTGACCCGGCCGATGGCCGACGGTCGCCCGCTCGATCGACACGACGGACTTCGCAGCATGGAGGCCGCAGGACGGGACCGTGACTGAGACCGCCTTCACGGCCTCGATCCGGCTGCGGGCGTCCTCAAGCTTCTGGTGAGCCTCGGAACGCAGTCGCTCCGCCGCGCGTGCACTGCCGCCGGCCGTCTTCTCCGCATTGTCTCGGCGGGCGCCGACGAGGATCCGGGGAAGGTCGCCGCGTGCACCCCGGCGATGTCCGGCCGCATCGCGGTGCTGCTGACGCTCAACGGTCTCCTGTGCCCTTCGTGCAAGGTCCGCCGTTCGCTTCTCGGCCACAGCGAGGTCATGCTCGGCCGCAGCGATCCGAACCGCCTTGGCTTCCAGATACGCGTCGAAGTTCCCCGGATAGCGGCTCACCCCAGAGGGACCGAGCTCCACGATGGCGTCCATAGCGTCGAGCAAGGATCGGTCGTGGCTGACCACGATTGCCCCCCCGCGCCAGTTCCGCAGAGCTGCGCACACGGCGGACCGCCCTTCGCGATCGAGGTCGTTGGTCGGTTCGTCGAGCAGCAGGAAATCCGGTCCTGCAAACATCGCCGCCGCGAGTGCTGCGCGAGCGCGCTGCCCGCCGGAGAGGCAACACAGACGTGTGGTGGGGCTCACCGGTACACCCATCCGGTCCAGGGCCTCCGTGAGGCGCTCCTCCAGAGTCCAGTCGGCCTCGGCGAGCTCGTCGGCCGTGGCAGCACCGATCTCGGCGCGACGCAGCAATGCCAGCTTGGCGGTCGCACCGAAGAGATCGGCAACCGTCTCGTCAGGCGGGATGCTCGCGAACTGGCGCAACAACGCCACCGTACCCTCGACGATGATGCTGCCGCTTGTCGGCCTCATGCGACCGGCCACGAGGTTCAGGAATGTGCTCTTCCCGGCGCCGTTCCGGCCGACGATGCCGGTTCGCTCCTGCGCGAAGCTGGCGCTGATGTCGGAGAGGACGGTGCGCCCGTCAGGCGCGGTCCACGTGATGTTCAGAAGGGAGAGATGCGCTGGCATGCGTTGAGAGATCCCTGGCGGCAAGGCGGTTCGGCATTGCGGTCAGGGACAGTCTCATCGGCGTCGCGGCTCCATCCGGCGTCCCTTCAATAACCTCGACCGGGGCCGGGCGTCCATCATTTCGCGCGGGCGCCAAGCCGGCCGGGGACGACAGGGCGGGATCCGCCACAGTCCGGGACGAGGCCCGCGGAACATCGCATGAGCATACGCTCATCTCGCGACCCAGCACTTTGTAAGCCTCTGTATCGAGCCTCGGCCCGGCATACAGATCCTCACATTGGGCCGCCCCGAGGCACACAGAGGAGACACGCCGCGTCCTCATCCATCGCGACATCCGCACCATCACAGCGTGAACGTCATCAAGGAGAATCATGACATGCCCGAGCAGAGTCACTTGACGCGTCGGCACTGGATGAAGACCGCTGGCGCTCTCCTGGTGACGGGACCGGCCATGGCGGCGGAAGCGGTGGCCGCGCAGCCGGCCTCGCCGGCGTCCTTCGGGCCTTTGAAGCAGATCGTCACCAGCGACCTGAACGTCGCCTACGTCGAGGCCGGGCCCCCGACCGGGCAACCGGTCCTGCTTCTCCACGGCTGGCCCTACGACATCCATAGCTACGTCGACGTCGCTCCGGTCCTCGCCGCCGCGGGCTATCGCGTCCTGATCCCGTACCTGCGCGGCTACGGCGCGACGCGCTTCCTGTCGGACGCGACGCCACGCAACGGCCAGCAGGCGGCTCTCGCCAACGACGCGCTGGAGTTCTTGAACGCGCTCAAAATCGAAAAGGCGCTCGTCGCGGGCTACGACTGGGGCGCGCGCACCGCCTGCATCTTGGCTGCGCTCTGGCCCGAGCGCTGCAGGGGCTTGGTCTCTGTCAGCGGCTACCTGATCGGCAGCCAAGCCGCGAACGCGATGCCGTTGCCGCCCAGAGCCGAGCTGCAATGGTGGTACCAGTTCTACTTTGCAACCGAGCGGGGCCGCGAGGGTTACGCGCGCTACACGAAGGACTTCGCCCGGCTGATCTGGCAGCTTGCCTCACCCAAATGGCAGTTCAGCGAGGAAACCTTCGCCCGTTCCGCGCAGGCTTTCGAGAACCCCGACCACGTCGCGGTCTCGATCCACAACTATCGCTGGCGTCTGAAGCTTGCGGAGGGTGAGGCCCGCTTCGACGAGACCGAGCGCAAACTGGCGGCCTTCCCGACCATTGCCGTCCCGACGATCACCATGGAGGGCGACGCGAACGGGGCGCCGCACCCCGAGCCCGCGACCTATGCCAAGAAGTTCACGGGCCGCTACGAGCACCGCCTGATCAGCGGTGGCATCGGGCACAATCTCCCGCAAGAGGCACCGCAGGCCTTCGCTCAGGCGGTGATTGATGTCGATGGTTTCTGATCTCCGCCCGCGCCGGCGTCTGTTGATCCCAGCCGCCGCCCTCGCCCTGGGACTCGCGCTCACGGCGACCGCTCAGGAAGCCGGCAAGCCGGCCTCGCCGATCTTCGGAGTCACCGTCCCGGACGGTTACCGGGCCTGGCAGCTCATCGCCCCTGCTCTGGAGGGGGAGCCGCTCAACGAGTTGCGCGCTGTCGTCGGCAACGACGTCGCGGTGAAGGCCTACACCAGCGGTACCCTGCCGTTTCCCGATGGGACGGTCCTGGTGAAGCTCGCTTGGCAACACGTGCCCTCGCCCGAGTTCGAGCCGGCCACCGTGCCGGGCCGGGCCACCACCGTGCAGGTGATGGTGAAGGACGCCAAACGTTATGCGGAGACGGGCGGGTGGGGATTCGGACGCTTCGTCGACGGCAAGCCGGTCGACGAGGCTCAGCACCAGACCTGCTTCGCCTGTCACGAGGCCCGCGTGAAGGACCGCGACTACGTCTTCACGCGCTATGCCCGCTGACGCCCCGACCGCCGGACGTGTCCAGTCCGGCGGCTTGGTATACCATGGCTCCATGCCTCCGTTCCGAGCCGGCTTCTGGATCGTGGCACCCGTCATAGGAATGCTGGCGGGCCTGCTCTACGGTCTCATCTTCGATGTCGAGCTGCTGGTCTCCGGCATTCGTGGCGCCTTTATCGGCGCGCCCGTCCTCCTGTACGAGCGTGGCCTGCTGTTCCAGGCTTGGCGCGACCTGATCCGACGAGCTGCGACTCCCATCTTCGTGGCGGCGACGCTCGCTACCTACATCGCGATGATCGCGGCCGGGAATGCCGGTGCCGGTACGGTTCTGCACCACGCGTTCGGCTACATGCCGAACCCGCGCGTCGCGATGCTGATGTCCGATGCTGGGCTCGCTTACGCCCTCGGAATCTCCGCTTTGTCGGCCTTCGTCTTCCGCGTCCGGGATCTGATCGGGCCCCGCGTCTTCGCGAACCTGCTGATCGGGCGCTACCATCGACCGATCAGCGAGGAGCGCATCTTTCTCTTCCTCGACGTTGCAGGCTCGACTCGCTTCGCTGAGCAGCACGGCGACTTGGCGGCTCAGCGCTATCTTGGCGCGATCTTCAGCGCGCTCGCCTTGCCGGTGCACCGCGCGCGCGGCTCCATCGACGATTATGTCGGTGACATGGCCCTCGTGAGCTGGACGATGAAGCGAGGAACGCGAGCTGCAGCGTGTCTGCGGTGCGTTTTCGATTTCGCACAGGTGATCGCCGACGACGCCGAGCGCTGGGTGGCAGAGTTCGGCCAAGTTCCGGGCTTCCGCGCCGTACTTCACTGCGGCTCGGTCGTGACCGCTGAAATCGGACTTGAACGACACAAGATCGCATATTTCGGTGACACGCTGAACACCACGGGCCGTCTTGAATCTGTCGCGAAGGAACTCGGCGTCTCGATCCTCATCTCGGGCGACCTGCTTGATCGGCTCGGCACGCTGCCAAGCGGCATCATCGTCGAGGATCTGGGCTTGCGTACTGTCCGTGGACGCCATGAGCCACTTCGCATCGCAGCCGTTCACAATGGCTTCGGGCTGAGTTCCACGTCGTAGGCCTCCGCGCGGCACGGTGCCGAAACGGGCTGACCCAAGCCCCTCATTTCGCAACGGTCGACCGGAAAAATTCCTATGATAACTCCTCCAGTCGGTGGGCGCGGTCTTTGACTATGGCGCCATCATGATGGTCCGACCGTTCGCACAGCCTATGCGCAGAGTCCGCTTCCTGGCTTGGGGCGAAGGTCTGGAAGTGGCGCGCAGCTGCAGTGTGGGCGGATCGCAGTGAGATGCTGATGGCTCCTGGAAAACGGAGTCCCATCATGCCTTCAACCACCGACACAACCCGCCGACCGTGGAACCTTGGCCGCCTCATCGGTCCCAAACCGCCGTTCAAGCCAAAGCACATCTGGGCGATCCGCACCCGGCTGCAGCACGAGGGCCGCATTCGCGACCTCGCCCTGTTCAACACTGCCATCGACAGCAAGCTGCGCGGCTGCGATCTAGTCCGCTTGCGCGTGACAGACGTCCACCTCGGCGACGGCGTCCGCCTGCGCACCACCATCGTCCAGCAGAAGACGGGCCGACCCGTCCCGTTCGAGCTGACCGAGACCACCCGTGATACGCTGACTGCCTGGCTCAAGCTGCGGGGGCTTCGTGCGAGTGATTGGCTGTTCCCGAGTCGCAGCCGCCCGGGCGAGCACCTGACGACGCGCCAGTATGGTCGGCTCGTCGACGAATGGGTAGCGCTGATAGGCCTCGACCCGGCGGGGTACGGCACGCACAGCCTGCGTCGGACGAAGGTCGCACTCATCTACCGACGGACAGGCAACCTACGTGCCTGTCAGCTGCTGCTCGGCCACACCAAGCTGGAGAGCACGGTGCGCTACCTCGGTATCGAGGCAGATGACGCGCTGGCCATGTCCGAGCAGACCGATATTTAACGGACGTCGCGGCTGCCTACCCCAGGCCGCCGCACCCAGTTCCCCGCCTTCCCCTAGGGGGGCCAAGCAGCGAATCAGGTCTGACCGGGAAGAGATGGTGCGCTGTTAAGTAAGCGCGGCTGGGAAATCTGGCGCTCGCCTCGGAGGTTTTAGAACGGTAGGAGCCGCCGATAGCGGGCAATATTCACGAGCGCAACGAGTGACGAGGCCACGTAAGTATGAGCGGCGGCGCGCAGAACGGTGCGGGCACCGGGCATGTCGCTGGCGTCGAGGTAGCGACCCGTCTCCAGGATGGGCAGGGCCCGGCGAAAGCTCGCATCAAGTTCAACGGGCAGCGTCAGAAAGTGAAACAGGACGCGAACGCCGAGGAGCGCGATGCCAATACCCACCTGCAGGGCCAGCAGGATGGGCGAATGTACGAAGGCGAGCACCACGGGCGCGGTCATCATCACCACGGCCGCGGCGAACTCGAAGCCCTGCACGACCGGAGCGAACCTCACCCGCGCCGCGAGGAGTCGGACTCCCGCCGCGTGCTGGAGCGCGTGGGCGACTTCGTGCGCCGCGACCGCGACCGCCGTGATCGAGCGGCCGTCATGATTCCCCGGCGACAGCCGCACGACGTTCGCGACCGGATCGTAGTGGTCGGCAGGCGCGATCTCGACGAGGACGTGCTCCAGCCGTGCTAGGTCGAGCAGATGGCGGGCGAGTTCGCCACCGGTCCCGGGCAAGTCCGGCCGCTCGGGGACGTGTTGCTGCATCGCCCGGCGCACCCACCACTGGGGGCCGAACACCAGACCGAACAGGATGGCGGCGCCAAGCGCTAGGAGTACGGGCACGAGGAATATGTAGGCACGCGGCCGTAGCCGTGGAAGCGCGGCGTCTTACCCGAGATGTTCACCGTCCGACAATCATGCCACAAGCGTCAAAGGCCGGACTGGGTGGCAACCGGACCCTAACCTTGCGCCCCGAAGCGGACGTTCCACATCCGACCCAACATGGTCATCCCGTTTGTTCCATCGAGTGCTCGAAAGCGGACGTGAGACTCTATTTCTGCGAACGGCAAAGCAAGGTGCAGCACCGACGGTCATTAATGGGTCGGGGGCCTAAGAGCCCGTCCGATAACGTCCGGCAGGGGTTGAGTGGCCGGAATGGCGGTGATTCCAGAAGGGTGCTGAAGCCTCATCTGGACGTGCCATGTGGACCCCGACCACTCGCCGGCAGCATAACCGTGCGCGCCTTCGATACGAAACCGACCTGACGGATACGGAATGGGCGGTGATCGCGCCCATGATGCCAGAGCCCGCCTCGCGTGGTCGTCCGCCTGTCTGGACGATGCGGGAGGTCCTGAACGCGATCTTCTACGTGCTGCGCGGCGGCATCGCATGGCGGTTGATCCCAAAGGATCTCCCTCCGCGCAGCACGACGTTCGGCTACTTCAGCCGCTGGCGGGACGAGGGATTGTTCGGGCGGATCAACCACGCCCTGGTCATGGCCGACCGGGAGCGGGCCGGTCGCGAGGCCTCGCCGACGGCGGCCGTGCTCGACAGCCAGAGCGTGAAGACCACCGAGAGCGGCGGCCCGCGCGGCTACGACGCTGGAAAGAAGGTCAAGGGCCGCAAGCGTCAGGCCCTGGTCGACACGGACGGGCGCGCCCTCGTGCTCGATCCGCAGACCGCCGACATTCAGGATCGCGATGGGGCTGGACCGGTGCTGCGCCTGTCGCGGCGGACCTTCCCGTTCATCGTCAGAGCTTTCGCCGATGCAGGCTATGCCGGCGACAGACCCGCGACCGCCACCGTCATCACCATCGACATCGTGCGCAAACCGAAGGATCAGGTCGGCTTCGCCGTGCATCCACGCCGATGGGTGGTGGAACGCTTCTTCGGATGGATCAGCCGCAACCGACGCCTCTGGAAGGACCCGGAAGCGACCCTCGCCTCGGCCCAGGCCTTCCTCTACGCCGCCGCCGTCATGATCCTCGTCCGAAGGCTCGGGCGAGCATCATGACTTATCGGACGGACTCTAAGGCGCACGCAGCCGTTGGCGATGCGGTCCGAGAGGGTTGGTGGCGACTCTCCGTAGGCGTCTGCGCAAGGACGGGCGCCTTGGAGATCGCTGAACAGCCATAGGCGTTGACGGTCAGCAGAGGCGGTCACAAGCCGGCCCTCGCGGCGTTCTCGGCCAGACGCTCATGGATCCTGTCCAGGGTGACCGGCATCCAATCCCAGCAGTCGACACCGACATCAGGCCCGCCGCCGTCCCCGGCAGGCTGCCATGCGAATGCCCGTAAAGGTGGATGGCACTACGGAAGCTGTTCGGCCAAACCACGTGCGCGCAATGCCTCAGCCATATGCGGACGGGCCCCGACGCCTCGTCCAGCACCTCGATGCGGGCGACGTCGCGTATGCGACCGCCCCGTCGACGGGAGGCCCATCGCCACCGACCGTCTTCGCATCGCCGCCGGAAAGTGCCGTGGCGGTCGGCAAGGGAGGCTCGGACATCAATGGCTTATCAGGCTGCGGATGTGGCGGGAAGCATCGCGGAAGATGCCCCCCAGGACCGGGCTCGGCATCCGGCCATGACGGCAGCGTAACAGCAAATGGCGTCGGCCAGCCGTTCATCCCTCCGAGGGAATGCGCGTGCGCGTCCTTGTACGTCCGCGCCGAAGCGATGTACGTCTTCGGACGAAGCGCTTCCGGCATGGCGGGGGTCCGAGGGGGTGCGGCGGGTTCGATGGGAAAGGTCGCGGCGACACCGGCACCCGACAGCGCTCCCTCCTGGACCGCCCGGCACCTGCGGCTGGCCATCGAGGCTGCCGAAGTCGCGCTGTGGTCCTGGAACGTCGACGACGACACCTTCGCCATGGACGCCCGTGGCTTCGGGCTCTGGGGACTTCCGCCCAAACCCCACGTGAGCTTCGAGGACCTGTCCTCGCGCATCCATCCGGCCGACCGCGACCGTGTCAGGGCGGCCTTCTCGGCGACGCGCGCCATCCTCGGACCCTACGAGACCGATTTTCGGATCATGGATGGCAACGAGGTCCGCTGGATCTCGGCGCGGGGGCAGGGCGACGACCAGGGGATCATCGGAGCGGTGATGTTCGGCGTCTTCCTCGATGCGACGGGACGCAAGCAGGCCGAGGAGGGCCACGAGCTTCTCGCGGGCGAGATGAGCCACCGGGTCAAGAACCTGCTGGCCATCGCCACGGCCCTGACCGCCATCACCTCCCGATCGACCACCACCACGGTCGACATGGCGCGCGAGCTGACCCAGCGGCTCACCGCCCTCGGGCGAGCCCACGACCTCGTCCGGCCACTCCCCGGTGGGGACGGGAAGGCCGCACTCCTCGGCGACCTTCTTGCCATCCTGCTCGCGCCCTATGACGACATGGGCGCCTTCAGCGGCCGCATCCGTGTCTCAGTCCCGAGGATGGGCGTCGGCGAGGCGGCCGCGACGACGTTGGCCCTCGTGGTGCACGAGCTCGCCACGAACTCCCTCAAGTACGGCGCCCTCTCGGTCCCGACCGGCACGCTCGACGTATCGTCTCCCGTTCACGAGGACGCGGTGGTGATCACCTGGACGGAACGCGGCGGTCCGCCCGTGACCGCGCCGACCGGCCCTGGGGGTTACGGGAGCAAATTGCTCAAGCGCGCGATGACCCAGCAGTTGGACGGGTCCATCGAGCGCGAGTGGGACGCGGCCGGCGTCGTCGTCATGCTTCGAATGAACAAGGCATACCTCGTGGCGTAATGGCTCGAGCCATCGGCCCGCCCGGGAACGCCGTCCCTTGCAAGGTCCGGCCCCGGTGCTTGGACGCGATTGATCCGGCCCTGCCTCCGCCGATGCCGTTTCCTCGCATCGTCCCGCGACCGGGCGTAGGGTCATCCCAACGGGAGAACCGGCAAGCCGGAGCAGCGAGCCCTGCTTCGCCTGATCGGGACGCTGGTCGACGTTCCTCCGTATGCCAGCCGGACCGACGGCCCGGAGCCGACGGCGATGGGACGATCTCCGGCCGGGTCGGGCAGGCGAGCCGCCGACCCCTCGTAGACCGAACGGATGGGCCGCGTGCGCCGTGACGTGCCAAGACCGCCTGGGGATCGTTGATCTTTCCGTTGGGTCTCTTCGACCCTCACAGGGAGAACGCCCAACCGGCGCCGCCGCCCCCTGTCTCGTCGCCGAGGGGCAAGTCCGGATGGGGTTCCGGCCCCCACGCCTGCCGCAAGGTCGCCTTGGCCCTCCGCGCCCACCCGTTCCAAGGACTTTGCCGCCCCATCATGGGACTCGTTGCGGCGAGGTGCCCGGCGGCGCACCCCGGGCCGCTCTCGCCAGGTTTGTGAGACGTCCTGCGCCCATGCATGGGCCTCAAGGGGGTTCGAGCGGAATGTCCAGGGTGCAAACGAGGCCGTCCGACTCGAACAAGATGCGCACCTCTCCCCCAAGCTCGTTCGCCACGCCCCTCTCGATCATCCGGCTGCCGAAGCCTCGCCGGGTCGGGGGTAGCACCGGTGGGCCACCCGCCTCCTGCCAGCGCAGCTTGAGGCGTTGCATAGCTTCGGGTGAAGCACCGACGTCATCGAACGCCGCCCAAGATATCGTCACGGTGCCCGTCTCGTTCGACAGGGCCCCGTACTTGGTCGCGTTCGTCGTGAGCTCATGCAGCATCATCGACAGCGCCAGCGCGCACCGCGGCACCACGCGTACAGGCTCGCCGTCCCAGCGGCAGCGTTGCGCAAGGGCATTGTGGAGGCTCAGCGCGTCCTGCACCAACCGGCCGAGGTCGGCGCTTTCCCACTTCTCGGCAGTGAGCACGTCGTGCGCCTTGGCCAGGGCGATGAGGCGCGCCGTGATGGTATCCCGTGCCTCCTGCAGGGAGACCGCCGACCGCAGCGTCTGCGTCGTGAAGGCCTGAACCGTGGCGAGCGTGTTCTTCACCCGATGGTTGAGCTTGTGGATGAGGATCTGCTGGTGCTCGCTGGCAAGCTGCGCTTCGGTAAGGTCCCGTAGGATCTTGAGGAAGCCCGTGAGGCCGCCTGCGTCGTCGCGCATCGGCATCATGAGGCCGTTGGCCCAGAACCGTCCGCCGTCCTTGCGCAGGTGCCAGCGGTCGTCGTCGGCCCGGCCCTCCGTGACGGCCAGCCTCATCTCCTCCTCGGCGATGGCGTCTTCATTGTCCTCGGGCGTGAAGATGACGTTCACCGGCTGGCCGATGGCCTCCCCCTCGTCCCACCCGAGCAGGTTCTCCGCTCCGCTGTTCCAGCCGGTGATGCGCCCGGAGAGATCCAAGGTGAAGATGGCGTAGTCCCTGGCGCTCTCGACGGCGAGGCGATAGCGGGCCTCGCTCAGCCCTAGCGATGCGAGGCGTGCCGTCATGTCGACGAGGGATCGCTCGCATTCGGCCAGGCGTGTCTCCGCAAGCGCCAGGGCAGCCCTACCCTCCGAAATCTCATGCTCCTGCTCCATGACGGACCCAGGCGACCCTGCGCCCCCGCGCCGGACAGATTCGTCGAGGGCACGCCTCAGGCGAGCGATCTCCGCTTCGAGCGCGGCGTTCCGGCCTTGGAGTGAAGGCTCCGAACCCTCGGCCCCCTTCAAGCCGGGGCTCCCGTCGATGCGAGAAGGAGGGATGGATCCTGCATCATGCATACCGGCGAAGCCGCATCGAAGTGCGACGATGGCACGGCGTCCACGTTCGTGGACTCGGGCCCCCCTCCCACGAAGGAAAGACCCCTCGTCGTCCTCATTGAGGCTTTGGAGTAATCCCGTACGACGATGGTCGGTTCGGTCGCGATGTCAACGAGAGCTAGCTCTACACAGGTCGGCAGGTGAGAGCGTCGGACATCCCCACGCTCGGCGGAGAGGCCGGTGCCCTCGACCGAACCCTGGACGATGGTAAGCCGCTCGTCGTGCGTATCGAAGGTCATGCGTGCCATGTCGCTCCCCGCGTGGATCAGGCGGGAGCACATCGAACTCTCAGGCGCCGACGCCCAAAAGTAGTGGCCAGCGATTGAGTCAATATAATCCCTAATCTGCGTAAAACAATGACTGAGATTGGATTTATGCCAGAAGGACATCCATTCCTAAAATAAATTTCGTATTTGCGAATTGGTATCGGAACTTCTCGGAGCTTGTGATCTTAACCTTGACCGTAGCAGAGCTCCGCTCGATTTACGGTAGCGAGGCAAATCGTGGCCATACTGGATCCCATCACCGGAAGACGAGTCTCAATCGAGAGCATGACGTCGGCGCATTCGCGCGACGGACGACAGGCGACGCCCAGGCATCGCGTCGAGGAACAGACGGCAATCAGGTCCAAGGGCGAGGCCAGGGACAATCGAACGCTCTGCTTAGGCAGCTATAATCCCGCCGTTGAAGCCGGACCTTCAGCGCCGAGCCTTTTCACATTCAATAACTTCCTCTAATAAAAAGGCTATGTAATATTGTTTTGCTTCGGCGATATTATAGACCAGGATCTCGATGACCCCCTTTCAATTCGTTATAGCCGCCTCATTCTTTTGCACGCTTGGG
This sequence comes from Methylobacterium sp. AMS5, assembly GCF_001542815.1. Taxonomy (GTDB): domain Bacteria; phylum Pseudomonadota; class Alphaproteobacteria; order Rhizobiales; family Beijerinckiaceae; genus Methylobacterium. Next base: position 4,695,526 of record NZ_CP006992.1, on the reverse strand, counting down.
GGCGGTGCCGCCCTTGCCGAGTGTCAGATTGCGGATGCCAAGCTTGAGGAGGCCATCCTGCAACGGCCCGACCTTCACGGGCCCGCCAATCGGCAGACCGTAAAGGATCTTCGGAGCCTACGGGATGCGGCGTTCACGCTTTGGTCCTACGGTCGCCATGCGGATTGCGAGCGTCTGATGGCCAACATCCGAGAACTGATCGCGGGGCCTGCGATGACCAGCCTGGGCGACAACGACGAGGATGCGGCCGAGGAGCAGATGGCGGCGCGGGAGCCGAAGGTTCGTCGGGGGGCGACGGAAGGCCGGCGCAACCAAAAGGGCGCCTTGCCGCTCGTCGATGTCGACGGTCTCGTCCTCGGGTTGAGGGCGGACCAGATCATCGGTGCGGAGGTTCGCAGCTCCGACGACCGGATCGTCGGAGAGGTCAGGAACGTCATCTTCGGGAGCAAGGACGGCCGGGACTACGCCATCGTTGCATCGGGTGGCTTCTTCACCCCCGGCAAGGACAGCATCGTTGTGCCGATCCGTTCCCTCAAGGTGACGGAGGAGCGGGATAGCTTCTTCCTCCCCTTTCCGGATGCAGAACTCAAAAGCATTCCCCGCATGCCGGACCAGGATTACCAGTGGCTCTCCGACGAGGCATGGCGCAATCGAAACGACGCCCTGTTCGTAAGACGATGACACCGTGAACGGCCGGAAGCGGGAAGTCGTGCGCCGCCGCGGGATCGTCCGTTCGCGACGTCGGGTGCAAATCGGTCTGCCGCGCGTGGGGACGTCCGTTCCCGGCCTACGAACTTCGAGAACGAGCCCGGAGTTTCAAGGATCGGTTAACTCGCTATCGGCGAGACATCACGATTAGTTTTTCGAAGATGGTGGATCGCCCGATCCTGGAGTTCACGCCGAGGGACATCGCTTTGTTGCGCCCCGCCAACGAAACCGAGCGCCTTGCCGCCCTGCGCGACCTGAACATCCTTGATACCGCACCCGAGACACAGTTCGACGCGATCTGCCGAACGGCTCAGGTCCTGTTCGATACGCCAATCGCACTGGTCTCCCTCCTCGACGAGGACCGGCAGTGGTTCAAGGCGCGCTGCGGGCTGAACGACGACGGGACGTCCCGTGACGTCGCGTTCTGCAATCATACCATCCTCGCCGACGAGGTTCTCGTCGTCGAGGATGCGGGGGAGGATGCGCGGTTCGGGATGAACCCCCTGGTCACGGGGGAGCCGCGCATCCGGTTCTATGCCGGCGCACCGCTGATCCTGAGGTCCGGCATCCGGGTCGGATCGCTCTGCATCATCGATACCAAGCCAAGACGCTTCTCGACCGAGCAGGCCAACCAACTTCGCGACTTGGCCGAGGTCGTGACCGCGAACCTGCGCGTCTACCAGGATCGGAGCGAGCATCGTCGCGTGGCGGCGACGCTGGAGGATACCGATGATGCCCTGCGCGACGCAAATACCCGCTACGCCTCGCTTGCCGATGCCCTGCCGCAGATGGTGTGGACCGTCTCGCCCGAAAAACGCGTCACCGCCTACAGGAACGCAAGTTTCCGTACCTACTACGGCGAGACCGAAAGGTCGGGCGGGCGAACTCACAGCCGCAACCATCCGGGCGACGTCGAGCGCATGTCGAGCGCCTGGGAGGCCGCGGTTTCAAGCAAGCAGGCTTTCGAGCTCGAAGGTCGCCTCAGGCGCCATGACGGGGATTACCGCTGGCACCGCATCGTCATGATCCCCCTGCAGCGCAGCGGAGAGGTGATCGAGTGGCTCGGTACGGCGCTCGATATCGACCACATCATCGCGGCACAGAACGCGCTGAAGGCGACCGGAGACCTCCTGCGTCTCGCCCAGGAGGCGGCCGAGGCGGGCATCTGGGAGTGGGACATGCGCGACGACGTCGTCCGGCTCTCGCCGATGAGCGCCCGCATGCACAATCTTCCGCTTCCGGTCGGTCAGGACGCTATGGAGATCCCGCTGGCCGATTGGAAGGCGCAAGTCCATCCCGACGATCTTCCCGGGGTCTGGGACGAGGTCAAGCGAGCCATCGCGGACCGGTCGACGTACAGCTGCGAGTTCCGCATCGCCAACCCTGCCGTCCCGGCCGAGCCACGATGGATGCAGTCCTTCGGACGCATGCTCGACGACGAGACCGGTGAGCCCGCTCGCTGCGTCGGCCTCCAGATCGACATCACGGATCGAAAGGTCTCCGAGGCGCGCATCGCCCACGTCGCGAGCCATGACAACCTCACCGACCTGCCCAATCGTGCGATCTTCCATGCAACCCTTGAAAAGTGCCTCGCGGATATCGGAAACGCTCCAGCCGCGTTGCTTTGCCTGGATCTCGACCGCTTCAAGACGGTCAACGACACCCTCGGACACCATGCCGGGGATGGGCTTCTGCGGGTCGTCGCCGACCGGTTGAGGGAGTCCATCGGGAATGACGGCGTTATCGCCCGCCTCGGCGGGGACGAGTTCGCGATCATTCTGCCGGGGACCAGGCTTGAGGACGCCCAAGCTTTCGCGCGGACCGTCATCGACGCCATCGGCCAACCTATTCATCTCGGCAGCCAGGTCGTGACCATCGGCGCGAGCGTTGGGATCGCGCACGCACCGGAGCATGGACTGGAAGTGGACCTCCTGCATCGCCACGCCGACCTGGCCCTCTACCGGGCCAAGGCCGCTGGACGGAACAGCTTCCAGGTTTACACCAAGGGAATGGACGAAGCGCTGGAGGACCGGAACAAGCTTGAGTTCGATATGCACCTGGCCCATCGAAAGGGGGAGTTCCGGCTGAATTACCAGCCTATCGTCGGGCTGGCGGATGGGCAGATCCGTGGCTTCGAGGCCCTGATGCGCTGGCCGCATCCGACCCGCGGGATGGTCTCGCCGGCCGAGTTCATCCCAATCGCCGAGGAGACCGGCCTGGTGGTTCCCCTCGGAGCCTGGGCCCTGGAGGAGGCCTGCCGCTTCGCCGCGTCGTGGCCGATCCAGGCGCGCATCGCCGTCAACGTCTCGGCGGTCCAGTTCCAGCGGCCCGGCCTCGAAGCGGCTGTCGCGAACGCCCTTGCTGTCTCCGGTCTGGCGGCCGACAGGCTCGAACTGGAGATCACGGAAAGCCTGATGATCCAGGACGGCGACGCGGTCATCGCCTGCCTGCACAGGCTGAGATCCATCGGCGTGCGTATCGCGCTGGACGATTTCGGGACGGGGTACTCCAGCCTGAGTTACCTGCGGCGCTTCCCGTTCGACAAGATCAAGATCGACCGATCGTTCGTACGCGAGATCGACGACCTCGACGCGCAGGCCATCGTCCGCGCCGTGGTCAGCATCGGCGAGCGTCTGGGGACCGCGATCACCGCCGAGGGGGTCGAGACTGAGGATCAGCTCGCCCTCGTGACCCAAACGGGATGCACGGAGGTTCAGGGTTTCCTTTTCGGCAAGCCGATGACGCCGGAGCAGGCCCTGGCTTTTATGAGAGAGCAATCCCCTCGGAAGGCGGCGTGAAGCAGCCGTCAGGCTACAACCGCAAGATCAATGTCTGCTTGAGGACCGGACACGTCTGAAAGCAGCCAGACTGTTTCCCACCCAACCCGGTCGTTGCCCTCTACCTCAGCATCCTTGGAGCGGACATTCCGAGGGCCTGCAACGGGTCGACACCGGACGGTCGCTCATCTGAAACTGAATGTCTGCTGCCGGGTGGTGTGCTGGTGTCCGCTCATGGCGCATTTCAGACGCCACCGGCGCCTTCCCTTTGGTGCAGTAAGCTAGAGCGTTTTCGGTTTAATCTGGTTCGTATCCTGCTGCGGCGAAGAAGTTGGCGCACTCGTCTGGCGTGACGGTGTCGACGAGGCGTCCGATGGCCGACCACAATCCCTCGACGGTTCGCTCGGCCGCTTTGCGCAGGAGCGCCTTCAGCTTCGAGAACGCCATCTCGATGGGGTTGAAGTCGGGCGAGTAGGGCGGGAGGAACAAGAGCCGCGCGCCGGCTGCCGCGATCGCGGCACGCACGGCCGGCCGCGTCGAGCCGTCCGACGATGTCGCGAAAGATTGCCGGCAGCATCCCCGGCATTGGGTTGTCCGGGTTGGTGACATCGACCAGCAGCGCCTCGATGTCGGCTGAGCTGCCACCCATGCTGCGTGTCCTCCGGGTCAGGCGAGCGTGCGGTAGTGCGCGTCCGAGCACACCGTGTGTGTCTGCCCGGTCAGGCCGAACAGCCGGACGAGTTCGGCAACCGTCTCAGGCCGCTGCAAACGCCGGTCGGCGTAGAGGGTGAACAGCGCCGGCCGGCGCATATACACCACCCGCCCGCGCGGAAACGCCTCGTACTCGTAGCTCACGATGGCCGGTGGCAGACCACCGCGGCGCAGAGCCGTCGCCCCGAGCCGGCGCCAAGCTTCCCAGACCTCGTGGTGCCCGCGCGGGTGGGTGAGGCAATCGCCGTAAACTTCCGCCTGTGCCAGGGTCGTGCGATTCGTGACCAACACCGTGCGGCCTTCATCCGGTACGCCCCAGAAGATGCCGACGCTCGGTAGGGGCATTTCGCCGAGAGGGTTGCTGGACTCTGAAGGGGCGGTATCCTTGTCGTGAGTGCTCGTGCTCATCGCGCTCGCTCCCGTCAGAACACGAACTTCCAGTCGATCCGCTTCATGGGGGCACCTGCGTCGGCCAGAGCCGCCGAGCACATCACGACGATGTCCTGCTTGATCGGTGTGGCGCCGGCCCTTACTGGGTTCGGCTTGACGAGGAAGCACAGCCCCTTGGCCGGCCAATGCTGTTGCTGGTTGGGGGCGCCGACGGTCATCAGCGTCACGTGCGTTACGCGGAGCGCGTAGCCGTAAGCATTCTCCATGTCGGGCGTCTGGGCGGTCGCGAAGTTGACCACCATCCCCGGCTTGGCCTGGGCCGCACGATAGCCGATGACGAAGTCGATCTCACCCTTGCCGTCATCGACAAGGCGGAAGTCGTGGTTGCAGGAGGCTGGCTTTCCGTCGACCTTGAGTTCGAGGCAGCCGCCGGACTTGATCTCGTCGACCGACGGGTTGGCCCGGGCCGGGTGGGCGGCCAGCAGCAGGCCGAGCGGCAGGATTGCGCGCAACATGGAGGTGGTCCCTTGAGGGGAGAGAGGAGAGGCACGCGCCGTCCAAGCGCGCGGAGGCGGCGGACCGCTATGGATTGCGGTCAGCGGCGGGTCAGCGCGCCTTCGAAGGCACAGGCAGGCCCGTGAAAATCGCCGCAGCCCTGCTCGTCCATGCGCACGCGCTTACGGTCTGCACCGAAGCGTAGGGTGATCTCGCAGGCCGCCTCCTCTCCCTTCAGGCTGAGCCTTAAAGTATTGGCATCGATCCGATCGGCAACGCCCGAGACGGTGCCCGAACAAGCGTTGGGAATGCCAGTGAAGGCATCGATCGAGTATGTGGCAGTCGATCCTGCCTTGCCATGCGGTGATACTTTGAGGGTGAGGCGACCTTCGCCTCGCCCCTGGTAGCGCCCTTCGAATGACGGGTTCGCCTGTGCGGGTGCCACAGCAACCGCGAGGAGCATGCTGAGGCTCAGCAAGGTCGAGGTCGGGCTCACCAGCCGGTGAAGGTGCGCCATTCGACGGGTCGAGGTGAGGCGATAAGACAGGCTGAGCATGACAAAGGGGTCTCTCGGACGCTCCGGGGAGCGATGGGAGGGATTCCCGTAACCCCCTCCCGAATTTACAGCCGAGCGCAGATTTCTGGTGCGGCCGGCAGTCGCGGTTCCCTTAGATCGCGTCATACGGCAGGTCGCTCGGACGACGGAAGGCGGCCGTGCCCCTTGCCGGCCGGCCGACGGCGTAAACCCGAAGCCCGTGCGTAACTGACAGTTCCTGGGTGATCGGGCGGACAGTGCTGTCTCGTGCGTCCGCATCGAAGCCGAACACGACGAGCCGCGGCTCGGGGTCGACCCGCAGGATGCGCGCGCCAGAGGCCACTTCATCGACGAGGGGATCGCGCTGCGGTAGGTCCGCGGCGTTCAGCCCGCAAGCAGCACCCGCCCCTCGGCGCAGCGCGCCGAGTTTGACAAGATCCCGGCACAGGGCTGGATAGCTATCGGCGAGGCGCTCGGCTTCCTGCTTGAGGGTGGCACGGTAACGCCTCATCTGTTCGACGATCGCTGGCGTTGTCTTGGAGCGCAAGGCAGGGTTGGTCGCGAGCTTTGCTTCGTGGAAGACGAGCCAGGCTTCGCCCGCCACTCCGCGCTCCTCCAGGCTCGCTGCGTCGAGCCGGTCCTGGCGGGGGCGTGCCGTCGCGGTCGTCTCGTAGGTGAGTTGTGCCGCCTCGATCTCCGCACCGTCCGGTTCCGCCGCCGCGTCGGCGACCGGCGCGCCTGCGAGCGCGATCTCGACGTCAACGACGTTCCGGCTGGCCTGCACGAGCACATGCAGGCCCGTTTTCTCCATGCCAGCGAGCGGAATGGCGGCCCGCTTCATCTCGGCGAGCGTCGCTGGCCCCTCGTAGCGGTTCCAGACCGCTTCCGCCGGCGCGCTCCCGAAGCTGCCGTCCTGGCCGATCCGTGCGTGGGCCTGGCGCTGGCGCAAGAGGTACTTCACGTGCGTCTCGGCGGCGACGCCCTCGCCGGCTGACGTGATCCGGAAGAGCGAGGCTCCGCGATAGTAGACGTTGAGCGACCGGTTCCGGACCGCGAGCAGCAGATCCGGGTCGGCCAGCACGTCGCGCCACCAGCTGCCATGCGGCGCGGTCGAGAGGGCTTCGAGTGCGGCGAGGAGGGGTTCGCCCAGGGCCCGATAGGGTGTCGGTTCGCTCATGCTGCCGTGTCCCACCACTGTCCGTCCTCTCGCAATGTGACGTTCGACCCGAACAGCGCTGGGAAGCGCTCCGGCATGAAGGTGTGGACCGGCACCAGTTGGCGCGGCGCGATCGCCGCGGCCAAGTGCTTTAGATCCGGGATGCTGGCGTGGCCCGAAGTGTGGGCGTGGCGGCCATCGCCGCGTACTGCGTGACTCGGGCCTCCCGTACGCCCTCGGGCAGCGGGCCCCGGGTCAGCCGCCCGGCGTTCTCGCCCGCCAGCATGATGTCGTAAAAGTCGCGGACGAGGCGGGCGATCTGGTCGTCGGTCAGCATCGGCGTAGCGCGCAGGGTCGAGAACAGCTCTTCCGCCGCCACGTATAGCCGACAGGCCATGAGCTTGGCAGCGCGGATATCGCCCGTGCCGAGGCTACGCACGAGTTCGTGGCGGCCGATGCGTCGCCGAAGGTCGGCCGGGATGCGGCGGCGGAAGTGGAAAGTGCGTCCGCGCTGGACGACGTTGGCGACGAAACCCAAACCGCGCTCCCGCCGTCTGCGCGGACGGCCTGTGTAGCAGCGGTGTGTAGCAAGGTGCTCAAACCGCAGGGCGGCTCAGCAAAATCGTCAGTGTCTACAATGGGTTAGGTCTTGCGTGGCTGGGGGACCTGGATTCGAACCAGGACTAGCGGAGTCAGAGTCCGCGGTTCTACCGTTAAACTATCCCCCACCGGAGCCGTCTCCGGCCCCGTCGAGAGAGGCCGGATGCAGGGAGGATCGCGTTGGCCGCCATCCCGCGCTCGGTGCTCGGGTCAGATAGGCTGTGACGAGCGTCGCGTCAACATGGATGCAGGCGTGATCATGTGGGTGAGGCTCGACGGCCACGGTGCCGGAGGCTGCCGGGTCTCGGGAGGGGGCGGTGGCGGTGCCAGCGCGCTCAGAAGCCCCCCGCTCAGTTCAGGGAGGGCTGCCGGTGACCGGCCTTCGCCGCGACGAGCGCCTTCTTCGGCGACGGCGCCGCCGTTCGAGGAGACGGGCCCAGCGCCAGCGTCTCGGCGATCACGTAGCGGGCCAGCGCGTCGAAGGTGTAGACCCGTTCGACCAAAGCCTGAGCTGCCGACGTCATCCGATCGACCCCCGCGTCGTCCGTGCGCAGCAGGTGGTCGAGGGCGCGTTCCAGATCCTCTTGCGGGTCGAGATAGAACCCCTCGCGGCCGTGCAGGAAGGGTTCGATGCCGGTCAGCGGGCGGGTATCGAAAATCGGCACGCTGCCCAGCGACGCGACCTCGTAATGCCGGTAGCAATCCCAGCCGACGCCGCCCGGCGACAGACAGAACCGGCTCCGGGTGATCGCCTCGGCGAAGGCTTCCGGGCTCAGGCGGTGCGTCGGCGCGTGGATGCGCCAGCCGCGGGCCGCCAATCGCGGCAGGACGCCGCCGACGGCCTCGCGGAAGGCGATCCCCTGCGCCGAGCCGGCGTAGAACAGATCGTAGCTGCGCGCGGAGGCCGGGATCGGGGCTTTCAGCGCCGACGCCTCGATCCCGAGGGCGAAGGGGCGCAGCTTGGCCCGCAGGGCGAGGCAGGCGGGATCCTGGCGGGCATGACCGGCGCAGGCCCCGCGGGGCAGCACCGTTTCGAGGGTGTTCCACGGATTGGCGGCCAACTCGCGCTTGAAGAACAGGTCGCAACGCCGGAGGAAGGCGCGGTCGCGCGGGTGGATCGTGAGATGGTCGGTCACGTCGAGGACCGCGAGCCGGACGCGGGGGCCGCGGGCGGCGAACAGGACGAGCCCGCGGAAGGCGAGCCCGATCAGGCTCAGGACTGCATGGACGGGGTAGGCATGCCCGGCGCTGTTGACCGGGCCGACACAACGGGCGACGACGATGTCGTAGTCCTGGACGAGGCAGGCCCGGCCGATGCCGGCCACCCGCTGCGCCAGCTTCAACAGGCGCAGCGGCAAGCTGCCGGAACGCGGCGCGCGGGTCCGCACGTCGGCCCAGCGCAGACGCGTGTCGAGGAAGGTCGTGCGCTCGGGGAAGGCGGCGGTCACGAGCGGCATCAGCCCGAATTCGAGAATCCGCGGAGGGCCGGGGAGGCCATCCGACGCCGCTAGGCGGGCGCGGTCGATCAGCGTCTCCATGGCGATTCCCTGGGCGGCTCCATGGCGGCTTCGGGGTCGGCATTGCGGCGCCCGCCCCGCGCCGGGACCGTGCCACCGGATCCGCGCGAACCGGGCGGCCTCCACCTCATGACGCCCGGGCGATGTCCGAGCAGGCGCCCTCCGTCATAGCGACGGGATCGCAAGGGCATCGCCTCGGACATCAGAAATGGGCGTGGGGCTGAAGCTTCAGCCGGCTGCGTCCGAGATCGAGCTGCTTGCTGACGAGCCAGTCCGGGTTGCGGGCGTTGAAGTAACCCTTCAGCGCGTAGCGCCAGAACAGCTCTTCCGCGCGGGAGGACGGTCCGTGCACCCCCTTCACCTGGGCGACTTCGCCCAGCGCCCGGGCCTTGTGGGCGAGGTTGGCGCTGTTGTTCTGCCCCGTGCGGCGGAAGCAGGCGACCGGCCGGCCGACGCGGGCATAGGGCTCCTGCGCCAGGGCACGGCAGAACATCTCGTAGTCGCCGCAATCCCTGAACGCGTAGTTGAACCCGCCGAGTTCGGCGTAGAAGTCCCGCGCGATATAGGTCGCCATGTGCATGACCGGGTTCCACCCGAGGCACACGAGCATGCGCGGCGTCATCCAGTTGGGTGGGGCGGCCAACCCGCCCAGGCCCCGGCCGCGCCCGTCGATCCAGCGGATCCCGCCGACGACCCAGCGCCGATGGCTGCCCTTGTAGGCCTCGACCACGGCCTCCAGGCCGCCTTCGAGCAGCACGTCGTCGGCGCCCAGGAAGCCGAGCAGCTCGCCCGAGGCAGCGAAGGACCCCTTGTTGATCGCGTCGAAGATGCCGCGATCCTTGCCCTGGAGCACGGTGGCGCCAAGGCTTTGCGCCAGTTCGACGGTACCGTCGGTGCTGCCCGCATCGACGATCACGTGCTCGACTTCGATGCCGTTGCGGGCGCTGGCCCGCGAGGATTCGATGCATTCACGTAAGTATTCGACACCGTTCAGCGTCGGGGTGACCACGGACACTTTCATGGCCGGCTTCCTCGTCTTTTGGCTGGCGATCGCGTTCGGGATCACGCGCGTCGGGGAGGGGCGGCGCCGGACCCTCGCGGCGCCGCACGATCGTCAGGCGACGGCCGCCAGGGCGCTGGAGAAGCCGTCACGGCCGGCGACGAGGGGGAGGGCTGGTACGAGGCTGCCGAACCGCTCGGTAGGGGCACAGCCGTTGGTGACGATACCCTTGTTCATCGCCCAGACCGCCGCCTGCGTCCGATTCTTCACCCGGACCTTGCGCAGGATCGCCTTGACGTGAACCTTGACGGTCGCTTCCGCGATATCGAGGTTGCGGGCGATGACCTTGTTGGACTCTCCCAGAGCCAGCCCTTCGAGGATGTTGACCTCCCGGCTCGAGAGGCTGGAGAGCGAGGTGCCGTCTGCCCGCTGCAGGCCGGTCAGGGCGGCGACCGGGCCGGGTGCGCGCACCGGTTCGAAGGCCAGGCACAAACGCCCGAGGAAACTCACCGGCAGCACCGCGCAATCGGCGATCACCACTTCCAGGGTCTTGAGGAGGTCGGCTGGAGAGACGTCCTCGGTCAGATAGGCCGAAGCGCCGAGTTGAAGGCTGCGCAGCATCAGCCCTTCGGTATCGCGCAGCGCGAGCGCCACGATCTTGACCTCGGGCAGCGCCTCGGCGACCTGCCCGACAATGCCCGCGGCCTCCTCATCGATGACGACGAGCGCCAGATGCGCCGCCTTGAGGCCGGACAGGTGAAGCGCCGGGCTGGCCGCGACCTGCCGCACCATGAAGCGGGTGCCGGAGAGAAGCGCAATCAAGCTTTCCCGGACCATGCGGTTGTCACTGACAATGAGCGTATCGATGTGTTCCATCGGAGCTACTCCCCTGATCTCCTGAAAACCTCCCGCGCCGGATCACCCTGACCGTCAGATTCTGTTCCGACCGTTCAAACGCACTTATTGTGCGTCGCAGAATGGTTAGGCACAAATTAACTAGACCGAATGGGAGGTGTCCTGTCATGTCAGAAAAAACTTGGACATCTCAACAAGGCGTATCCAGTTCGTACTAGGCTTTTCCCTTGAGAATGGTCGGCGCGAGCAGCGCAGCCTCGGTTCGATTTCTGACGCCGAGCATCCTGATCACGGCGGAAACGTGAATTTTTACGGTCGCCTCGGCGATACTCAGCGCGATCGCGATCTCTCGATTGGATAACCCCTTGCCGATCAGCGCCAGAACTTCGCGCTGGCGCAGGGTCAACCCGAACGTTCGCGCGCTGCGCTCCGGTTGCCGCAGCGCCGCCCCGGCATCCGGCGGCTTCACGGCCAGGATGGCGCTGGGGGCGTAGAGCCGGCCGTCGAGGGTGGTTCGGACCGCCTCGAGCATTTCCTCGTGGCGCTGGCGCCGAACGATCAATCCATGAAAGCCGAGGCTCAGGGCATCCTGGAACAGGTCGGCCGAGGCATGGGAGACGACGAGCAGGAGGCGTGCGGTGCCGGCCGCTCGCTTCAGGGCTCCGAGATAGGTCGGATCACCGGCCGGCAGGAGGCGCGATCCGACGATCACGAGGTCCGTCTTCAGCGGCGACCGGAGGCTATTGATCAATTCTGATGAATTGGAAACATCGACGACGATGATACCGCTCAAATTCAATTCCAGACTTCTCCGCAAGGAGATGCGGAAATTTCTTTGGTCATCTGCGATGATGATCCGCAACATAACTGAGAGTTAACTCCTTAGATTGTCGATCATCACTAAGAAAATTGTTATATTTGCAATGAATTCGCCCTAAACGCGTGAATTTATTTACATGCATTAAAAATTACAGTTTTCGATTGCGCCGCAATCATGGCAACGTCAACTCGAAAAAAATTCTGAATTATAGACGAATTTACAGACTCTCCCGCCTCGCAGCAGAGCTTTTCCATTCCAATGCTTAGCATGCAGGCCGCAACCAGCAAGTTTCTCTCAAGAGATTACCCGATATTGGCAAATATTATTTTGAATCACCGATTCTATCGTGAGTTCAATCCAGAAAATCCGCGACGCGACATCAATTGTGAATTGAATACGCCTTTCGAGCTATCAACAATGAGGTATCCGAGAAACACTTTTGTTATATACCGCGCCGCAGCAGAATCATATCGTACAACCTCACGGTCGCCTGGGCAGACTTAATCCGGTGTGTCGATCATAACCCGGATGGATCATGGCAACGGTGGGTAACGGGGGATTCCGGCGATGTCAGTAATCGCGGCGGGTGATGGCGGCTCGATCACGCCGCTGATGTACGAGTGTCGATGCCGAACGTTCTCGACACCTTTATCGCGCCCTCGCCGGCACCACGGAACAACACGCGTGGATGCACGGAGTCGGTGACGTGTCGAGGGGGGCCTCGTCGATGGATCCGTGTGTGGCGACGGCGTCCGGCTCGGAGCCGCTCGGCGCGGAAGCGGCGCGCGTCCTCGATTCGATCGATGACCCCGTCCTGGTCGTCGCCCGTTCAGGCCGCATCGCCTACGCCAACGATCCCGCCCGCTGGCTGCTGACGCGGGACGATCCGCCCCGGAACCCTGGGAGCGGCAAAACCTCACGCAACGGCACGTCATCGCCGACCGGCAAGACCTCGCTCATAGGCAGGGTCTCGACGGTGTTTCTGGCCCGGGCCAGGGCGACTCGGACACCGCTTCCCGGTGTGATCGCGATCAAGCGGGGAAGCGGGATACGCCGCTACCGCTGCCACGGCTTCCGCCTGAACCGGGAGGGGATCGACCCCCTGGTCCTCCTGCGGCTCCTGCCGACGCCGGAGATGCGCTTCAGCCTGCAGGCGACCGAGGCGGCGATGCTGCGGCGTGAACTCGCCGCGCGCGAGCGCCATCAGCGCAGCCAGCAGGCGCTGCTGCACGAGCGTGACCTCCTGCTGGCCGACTTGCGCAGCACCGTGCAGGCGCGTCTGCGCGCCGAACGCGACCGGGACGCGGTCCTCGCCCAACTCTACCGAGCGCATCAGGCCGAGCGGGAGCGGCTCGCCCGGGAACTCCACGACGAGGCCGGCCAGCAGCTCGCATGGCTGAAGCTTCAGCTCGACCGCCTGCGGCGCGCGCCCTCGCCGACGCATGTCGAGGCGATGCTGAAGCAGGTCGATGCGATCTCGGCCAGCCTGCGGCAGGTCGTTCGCGAGCTGCGCCCGGTCACCCTGATCGAACTCGGCCTCATCCTCGCCCTGGGCGGCCTCGTGCGCGAATGGTCCGACCAAAGCGCGATCCCCATCGACTTCCAGCTTTCGGGAGCCGCGGTCCGCCTCACGCCGGAGATCGAGGTGACGATCTTTCGGCTGGTGCAGGAAGCTCTCACCAACGTCGTCAAGCACGCGCCGGGCGCGCGCCACGTCTCCGTGACCCTGCAATACGCCAGCACGGGCGTCACCCTGGCGATCGAGGACGACGGGCCCGGGCTCGCCTGCGAGCAGGCGCCCGAGGCGCGGCGGGCGGGGGGCGGCTTCGGCCTTGCGGGCATGCGCGAGCGGCTGACCCTGCTCGGAGGAACTCTCATGATCGAATCGCCTCCCGGCGGTGGGACGACGATTCTGGCGCGATTGCCGCTGACAGGGGGATGATATGCGAACGGCGAAAGAACGGGTCAGGGTCGCCCTGATCGACGACCACCCGATCTTCAGAAGCGGCGTCCGCGGCCTGCTCGGTGAGACGGCCGGCATCGAGGTCGTCGGAGAGGCGAGCGACGGCCGGCACGCCCTGGATCTTGTCGGCAGAACCAAGCCCGACGTCGTCATCATGGACATCACCATGACCGGCATGAGCGGCCTCGCGGTGGCGCGTGCGCTCCGGGAAGTGGGCTCCGCGGTGCACATCGTCTTCCTGACGGTCAACGAAGACCTCGCCTTCGTCGACGAGGCGCTGACCGCGGGGGCCCAGGGCTATGTCCTGAAGCGTTCCGCCGGCACCAGCCTGCTGGAGGCCATCGAAGCGGTCGTGTTGGGCGGCCAGTACGTCGATGCCGAAATGCGCGCGCCGCCAGCGCCGCCCGACCGTACGGAAGCCGGCCCGCCCGCTCCGCATCCCGGCCAGGAGGGCGGCCTCACCGCACGGGAGCGCGAGGTGCTCCGGCTCATCGCCCTCGGCATGACGATGAAGGAGGTCAGTCTCGCCATGTCGATCTCGGCGGCCTCGGTCGACACCTACAAGATCCGCGGCTGCAAGAAGCTCGGCCTCCGGTCGCGCGCCAGCATCGTCCGCTTCGCGCTCGGGCAAGGCTGGCTCGAGACCGAGAACAGGCGATTGTCGTCGGATCGGCCACCGTCACTGATGTGAGTCTTCTCGAGAACCAGCGTTTCGATTGAGTGGCGTTGAGACCATTTCATGACCGGCACACCCGATCGTCCTGTGCGTCTCACTCGGCCCGAAGCGGGCAGCCGAAATTCGGCCGGCGACGGAATGCACCCGATGGGTCATCGATCATCGAGATCCTGCTGCTCCGCATGAACGGGGCGAGCACTTTCCTGCCTGGCGCTCTCTTGCTTATTGTCAGGGCCATTCTTCTCGCAGGCAGGGCCCATCGGCCCAAGCCGCCTGTTTGATCGAAGGCGATGCATCGCCTCAGCGGACATTCCTCGACGAGCGACACGCATCAGGGTTCAGGCGAAAGGGGCGGCTGAGGCTGGAGCCTTCCGATCATCCCATCCAGCCGAACGGCCCGCGACAAGCCCGCCCCCGTCTCACGGAGCCGGCTCAGCCAAGTTCCTGCTCACCCAAGTTCTGCTCAGCCAAGTTCCTGCGCCGCGCGTTCCAGCGCGCCCAGAAGCGGTTCGATCTGCGCGGCGCTCAGATCGTGGAAGCCGAGGGTGCGGCCCATCACGACGCCGAGCAGCGCGAAGAACAGGGCGGCCCCGACACCGGTCGGCCCCTCAGCAGCCTCGAACCGGGCGAGCCGCTCGGCCACGAACGCGCGGTAGCCGGCGAGCGCATCCGGATTCTCGACAGAGGCGAGGAGCAGGGCGCGACTGAACTCGTCCTCCTCACAGTAGCTGCGGCGCAGATGCTCGATCATGCCGAGCGCGAGCCCCGTCGCACCCGGGATCCGCTCGGCCTTGCAGGCGGCGATGCCGGTGCGCAGCTCCTCCAGCTTGCGGCCGACGAGGGCAAGGATCAGCGAATCCTTGGAGGCGTAATGGTGCAGCACGCCGCCCTTGCTGAGGCCCGCCTCGGTCGCCACGGCGTCGATGGTGAGCGCTCGCGCGCCGCCCCGGCGCAGCACCGCGCCTGCCGCGTCGAGAATCACTCCGGCACGGTCGTCGCGCCGGCTGCGCGTCTTCTGCGACATGATCGCCCCCGATCCCCGCCCCTGCACGCGACATCCAGCGTGCCAGACGAAACCACTGCCGTCGCTGATGTTTCGAGAGAAGCCGCAGGCGTCCCCCGAACCGGTCCGCTTAAAAACCGTCTGGACGGTCGGTAAGATAGGCGATAAGCCTGCGCCGCGAAAGCCGTCCTCCCACGAATCGGCCGTATGCCCCGTCCCCGCCGTCCGGAAACTTGGCCGATGTCCCCCCGGCTCCTCCCCCTCCTGACCGCCACCGCCCGCACGGCGGCCTTGTCGGCCCTCCTCGTGACGGCGGCCTTTCCGGCGGATGCGCCCGCGAACTCCGCCATCCCGGACGCGGAGAACCCGTCCGTCGTGCTGGTGCGGGTCGTGACGGCGAAAATGGGTCCTGTCACTTCGGATGTGGTGCTCACCGGCGACATCCAGGCCCAGGCCCAGACCAACGTCGCCTTCCGCACCAACGGCAAGGTCGCCGAACGCCGTGTCGAGGTCGGCGATCACGTCACCGCCGATCAGGTGCTCGCGGTGCTGGAGCCGCTGACGCAGAGGGCGAACCTCGACAACGCCCGCGCCGCCCTGGTCTCGGCGGAGGCGCAGCTCACCCAGGCCAAGGTGACCTTCGAGCGTCAGAAGCAGCTCATCAGCGGCGGCTACACCACACGCCCGTCCTACGACAACGCCGAGCAGCAGTTGCGCACGTCCCAAGCCGCGGTCGATTCGGCCAGGGCGGCGCTCGGCACCGCCGAGGAACAGCTCTCCTACACCGAGCTGCGCGCAGGCGTACCCGGCATCGTCCTGAGCCGTACCTTCGAGGTCGGGCAGGTGGTGCAGGCGGGCCAAGCCGTGATGGTGCTGGCCCAGGACGGCCCGCGCGACGCGGTGTTCAACGTCTACGAGGCGCTGACGGCCAACCCGCCCAGCGACAAGACGATCCACGTCACGCTCCAGTCCGATCCCAAGGCGGCGGCGACGGGTCACGTGCGCGAAATCTCGCCGACGGTGGATGCGGCGAGCGGTACGGTCCGCGTCAAGGTCGGGCTGGACTCGACCCCGCCCGCGATGTCGCTCGGCTCCGTGGTGATCGGGCGGGGCCGCTTCGCCTCGCGCGAGGCCGTGGTGCTGCCCTGGTCGGCGCTCTACCGCTCCGACGACCGGCCGGCGGTGTGGATCTACGATTCCACCGCCCGCACGGTCTCGATCCGCGGCGTCGAGATCGACCGCTACGGCTTCGACGACATCGTCCTGAAGGGCGGCGTCAGGCCCGGCGAAACGGTGGTGGTCGCCGGCATCCCGTTCCTGCGCCCCGGCCAGCACGTCGCGCTGGCGACCCAGGACGCCGCGCAGGACTCCACGAAATCCGCGGCGGGGGAGGGCGGACGATGAGGCGTAGGCTCCTGGTCTGCGCCGTCATTGCCGGCGCCGTTCCGCTCACCGCCTGCCAGCCGTCGCAGGAGGCGCCCGCGCCGCCGCCCGTGCGGCCGGTTCTGACCACCCTGGCACAGCCCACCGACAGCGTGATCTTCGGCCCCTTCGCCGGCACGGTCGAGCCGCGCTACCAGTCGCAACTCGGTTTCCAGATCGGCGGCCGGGTGGTGGCGCGCGACGTCACCGTCGGCGACGTCGTGAAGAAGGGCCAGCGCCTCGCGGCCCTCGACCCGATCGTCTCGCGGTTCGACCTCAGCCGCGCCGAGGCGGAACTGTCCGATGCCAAGGCCCAGGCCGAGAACGCGACGGCCACCGAGGCGCGCACGCGGCGCCTGATGGAGGGCGGAAACGTCACCCAGGCCCAGCTCGACGCAGCGGTGGCCCGGCGCGACACCGCCCAGGCCCGCCTCGCCCAGGCCGGGGCCAGCCTTCAGAAGGCCCGCGACCAGATCGGCTACACCGAACTGCATGCCGATTTCGACGGCGTCGTCACCCAGCGGCTCGCCGAGATCGGGCAGGTCGTGAGCCCCGGGCAGGGGATCGTGACGCTGGCCCGGCCCGAGACCCGCGAGGCCGTGGTCGACATCCCCGAGACGCTGGCCGGCGCCATGCCGAAGGACGGGCTGTTCACGGTGGTGCTCCAGAGCGCGCCGGAGATCACCGCCCGCGGCCGGGTGCGCGAGGTCGCCCCCTTCGCCGAATCCGGCACCCGCACCCGCCGCGTCCGCCTGACCCTGGAGGAGCCCGGCCCCGCCTTCCGGCTCGGCGCGACCATCACCGTCGCACTGGAGCGCCGCATCGAGCGCCGCTTCGTCCTGCCGGCCACCGCGCTCCTCGACGCCGATGGGCGCCGCTCGGTCTGGATCGTGCCGGAAGCCGACAAGCGCGGAGACGATAAGGCGGGCGGGCAAGGTGGCGAATCAGGCGACCGGCACGTCGAACGCCGCGACGTGACCCTCGACGGAGACCGGCCGGACGGAAACGGGCGCATCGCCGTGCGCACGGGGTTGATGCCCGGCGAGCGGGTGGTGGTCGCGGGCGCCCATTCCCTGCGGGACGGCCAGGCCGTCCGGCTGGCCGACGACCGGAACTGAGCCGGACCCCGGCAAGGGATTCGATCCGGCAAGGGATTCGACCCGGCAAGAAATTCTGCAAAGGTTTCCGCGCGTGAAGGACTTCAACCTTTCGGATTGGGCGCTCGGCCACCGTTCGCTGGTCTGGTTCCTGATGCTCGTCTGCCTCGTGGCGGGCGTGATGGCCTATTCGCGCCTCGGCCGGGAGGAGGACCCGCCCTTCGCCATCAAGACCATGGTGGTCCAGGCGAGCTGGCCCGGCGCCACGATCAAGGACACCCTCGATCAGGTCACGGACCGGATCGAGAAGGAACTCCAGCAGATCAACGCGCTCGATTACGTCCGCAGCTACACCACGCCGGGTCAGGCGACGGTGTTCGTGCAGTTCCGCGACACGACGAAGAAGGAAGAGATCCAGCCCGCCTTCTACCAGGTGCGCAAGCGGCTGGGCGACATCCAGCACACCTTCCCGCAAGGCGTGCAGGGGCCGAGCTTCAACGACGAGTTCGGCGACGTCTACGGCAACGTCTACGCCTTCACCGCCGACGGGCTGACCCACCGGCAATTGCGTGACTACGTCGAGGGCGTGCGCACCGAGATCCTCAAGGTGCCCAATATCGGCAAGACGCTGCTGATGGGCGTGCAGGGCGAGACGATCTATCTCGACTTCTCCACCCGCAAGCTCGCGGGCTACGGCATCGACATCCAGGCGCTGATCAAGGCCCTGCAATCGCAGAACGCCGTGGCCGCCTCGGGCGTGGTTCAGGCGGGACCGGAGCGGGTCTCCCTGCGCGTGAGCGGACAGTTCTCCTCCGAAGACTCGCTGCGCAACGTGAATCTCCGCTTCAACGACCGCTTCTTCCGCCTCGCGGACGTCGCCGAGATCTCCCGCGGCTACGAGGACCCGCCGGCCGCCCTGTTCCGCGTCGGCGGCAAGCCGGCGATCGGGCTGGCCATCGCCATGCGCCCCAACGCCAACCTGCTCAAGTTCGGCGAGGATCTGAAGGAACGCATGCACGTCGTCGAGGGCAAGCTGCCCATCGGCGTCGGCATCCACCTCGTCTCCGATCAGCCCAAGATCGTCGAGGAAGCGGTCGGCGGCTTCACCAAGGCCTTGGTCGAGGCGGTCGTCATCGTGCTGGTGGTGAGCTTCGTCAGCCTGGGGCTTCGCGCCGGGCTCGTGGTCGCGGTCTCGATCCCGCTCGTGCTCGCCATCGTCTTCGTGGTCATGCAGATCATGGGCGTGACGCTGCAGCGCATCTCGCTCGGCGCCCTCATCATCGCGCTCGGCCTGCTCGTCGACGACGCGATGATCACCGTCGAGATGATGGTGGCCCGCCTCGAACTCGGCGACAACCTGAAGAAGGCGGCGACCTTCGCCTACACCTCCACCGCCTTCCCGATGCTCACCGGCACGCTGGTGACGGTGGCGGGCTTCCTGCCGATCGGCTTCAACGGCTCGTCGGCGGGCGAGTACACCTACTCGCTGTTCGTGGTGATCGCCGCCTCGCTGCTGGTCTCCTGGGTGGTCGCGGTGCTGTTCGCACCGCTTCTCGGGGTCACCATGCTGCCCAAGGCCATGAAGCACCATTCCGAGCGGCAGGGCCTGTTCACCCGCGCCTTCATGGCGGTCCTCCGGGTCGCGATGCGGCTGCGCTGGATCACGGTGATCCTGTGCGTCGCGCTGATGGGCCTCGCCGTGGTCGGGATGGGCCATGTGCAGCAGCAGTTCTTCCCGTCCTCCGACCGCTCCGAGGTGCTGGTCGATCTGACGCTGCCACAGAACGCCACCATCACCGAGACGCGGGCGCAGATGGACCGCTTCGAGGCGCACCTGAAAGACGACCCCGACATCGAGCGCTGGTCTTCCTATGTCGGCCAGGGCGCGGTGCGCTTCTACCTGCCGCTGGACCAGCAGCTCGCC
The DNA here is from genome assembly GCF_001542815.1 of Methylobacterium sp. AMS5. GTDB lineage: Bacteria > Pseudomonadota > Alphaproteobacteria > Rhizobiales > Beijerinckiaceae > Methylobacterium. The sequence goes on along the minus strand of NZ_CP006992.1, from coordinate 4,675,877 downwards.
AACGCCTTCTTCGGGCAGATCGTGATCGTCACGAAGTCGCTGGAGATCCGGGATCGGGTCATCACGCGGCTACAGAAGATCGGCCGGCATGACTTCGTCGGCACCGACATTCTGGTGCAGCCGCTCAATCTCGGCCCCCCCGTCGGGCGCCCGATCCAGTACCGCCTCTCCGGGCCCGACGTGCAGGAGGTGCGCCGCCTCGCTCTCAAGCTCGCCGACGTGGTGGCCACCGACAAGCGCCTCGCGGCCCCGACCTTCGACTGGAACGAGCCCGGCAAGGTGCTGCGCGTCGAGATCCTGCAGGACAAGGCGCGCCAGCTCGGCGTCACCAGCCAGGACATCGCCGGCATCCTCAACGGCGTCGTCGGCGGACAGGCGATCACGCAGGTGCGCGATTCGATCTACCTCGTGAACGTGGTGGGCCGGGCGCGCACGGTGGAGCGCACCTCGCTCGACACGCTTCAGAGCCTTCAGGTCGCCCTCTCCAACGGCTCGGTCGTGCCGATCCTGGCCTTCGCCAGGATCGACTACGACCTCGAACAGCCGATCGTCTGGCGCCGCGACCGGGTGCCGACGCTGACGGTGCGCGCCACCATCACCGATGCGACCCAGCCGCCCACCGTCGTCGCCGCGTTGCAGCCCGCCATCGACGCCTACGTCAAGGCGCTGCCGGAGGGCTACACGCTGGCGATCGGCGGCGCGGTGGAGGAGGCCGGCAAGGGTCAGGGTCCGATCGCAGCGGTCGTGCCGGTGATGCTGCTGGCCATGGCCTTCTTCCTGATGATCCAGCTCCAGAGCTTCCAGAAGCTCTTCCTGGTCTTTTCCGTCGCGCCGCTCGGCTTGATCGGCGTCGTCCCGGCCCTGCTGCTGTTCGACAAGCCGATGGGCTTCGTCGCCATCCTCGGCATCCTGGCGCTGATCGGCATCATCGTGCGCAACGCCGTGATCCTGGTGAGCCAGATCGAGGAATGCGAGGCGGAGGGGATGGCGCCGTGGGATGCCGTGGTCGAGGCCACCCGCCACCGGATGCGGCCGATCCTGCTCACGGCGGCGGCGGCGAGCCTCGGATTGATCCCGATCGCCCGTGAGGTGTTCTGGGGGCCGATGGCCTACGCCATGATCGGCGGCATTCTGGCGGCGACCGCCCTGACCCTGCTGTTCCTGCCCGCGCTCTATGTCGGCTGGTACAGGATCAGGCCGCCCTCGCGCGACGCGGCAGCGCCCGGCCCTTGAAGCCGGGCAGGCCGGCAGGGGCGATCCTCGCGCCGGTGCCGATCGCATCCCGCGGATCGGAGACGATCGCGGACCGATGAAACCAGTTCTATTATGCATCTCACGCGCTTCGATTGGCGATTTCTGCGCTTGAGCGCATGATCTCTGCCTTCGCTGCATAGCCGTCCTGTGCGGCATCGCGCGTCGCCAAAACCTCTTTGCGGATGTCAAGCCATCCGCTAGGCACTTCCCGAACGCCCCGCCAAGGCGGCGGCTCCGATCACCTTCAGGCGAGCCGGCTGCCCGCGATGACCACCGACCACGCCACGGCCAATTCTCACCCGCTCGAGCGCGACGCGCAGGCGGCCATGAGCCACCACCACGTCAGCCCCAACGACATCGCGCTCGGCGTGGTGATCGGGCGGGCCTCGGAATATTTCGACTTCTTCGTGTTCGGCATCGCCTCGGTGCTGGTGTTCCCGAAGGTGTTCTTCCCCTTCGTCGACCCGCTCAAGGGCACGCTCTACTCGTTCGCCATCTTCGCGCTGGCCTTCATCGCCCGCCCGCTCGGGTCGATCTTCTTCATGTGGGTCCACAAGCGGCACGGACGCGGCGTGAAGCTCACCATCGCCCTGTTCCTGCTCGGCGGCTCGACCGCGGCGATCAGCTTCCTGCCGAGCTACAATTCGATCGGCGTCGTCGCCATCGAGCTGCTCGCGGTGCTCCGGATCGCGCAGGGCTTCGCGCTCGGCGGCGCCTGGGACGGGATGGCCTCGCTGCTCGCCCTCAACGCGCCGCGGGAGCGCCGCGGCTGGTACGCGATGATCCCGCAGCTCGGCGCGCCGTTCGGTTTCATGGTGGCGAGCGCGCTGTTCGCGTTCTTTTCCGTCAACCTGACCCCTGAGGATTTCACCGATTGGGGCTGGCGCTTCCCGTTCTTCTGCGCCTTCACCATCAACGTCGTGGCCCTTTTCGCGCGGCTCCGGCTCGTCGCCACCCCCGAGTTCACCCGGCTTCTCGACAAGGGTCGGCTGGAGCCCGTCAGCGTCATCGATCTCGCCCGCCACCACGCCCTCGACGTCTGGATCGGCGCCTTCGTGCCGCTGGCGAGCTTTGCCCTGTTCCACCTCGTCACGATCTTCCCGATCGCTTGGCTCGCCCTGTCGAGCGAGCGCTCGGCCGGCGACTTCCTGATGGTGCAGTTCTCCGGCGCCATGGTTTGCGCCGGCGCGATCGCGGCCTCCGGGCTGATCGCCGACCAGATCGGGCGCCGGAACATGCTGCTCATCAGCGCCGGGCTGATCGCCGTATTCGCCTGCGGCAGCATCCTGGCGCCGCTGATCTTCGGCGAGAACGCCATCGGCCAGACGATCTACGTCAATATCGGCTTCATGCTGCTCGGTCTGTCCTACGGCCAGACCGCCGGCGCCGTGACCTCGCGGCTCGGGGCGCGCTACCGCTACACCGGAGCGGCGCTCACCTCCGACCTCGCCTGGCTGTTCGGCGCGGGCTTCGCTCCCCTCGTGGTGCTCTACCTCTCCACCGAGTACGGGCTCGCGATGGTCGGCGTGTACCTGCTGTCGGGCGCCCTGGCGACGCTGCTCGCGCTCGCGCTCGACCGCTCCGAGATGCGCCAGATGTGAGTTTGGCCCCGCGGGCGAGGCGTCCGTCTCGCCGCGGGACCGGGAGTGCTTTCCGACGAACGATGGCTGCCGGTTCGGCGAGACAATGCGCGTCACAACAAGGTCCCGGAGATGCCGAGCCGACACCGCCGGCTCGGCATCTCCGGAGAGAAACGAACCGCCGCCACGCGGGAAGTCACCCGCGCGGCCCTTGCGATGGAACGAAGATTCGTGGCCATGACCGCCGACCGTTCATTGAGAGCCCGTGCCGGGGCCGGCTCCGCGGGCCGGATCCTCCGGGGTCTCGTCCTCCTGCCGCTGTTCGGCCTGCTCGCCGGCTGCAACCTCGTGGTGATGCAGCCCTCCGGCGACATCGCCATGCAGCAGCGCAACCTCGTCCTCGCCTCCACGGGGCTGATGCTGCTCATCATCATCCCGGTGATCGTGCTGACCCTGCTGTTCGCATGGCGCTACCGCGCGTCGAACACGGCGGCCCGCCACGACCCCGACTGGGACCACTCGACCGGGCTCGAAGTGGTGATCTGGACCGCGCCGCTGATGATCATCATCGCGCTCGGCGCGCTGACCTGGATCAGCACCCACACCCTCGACCCGTTCCGGCCGCTCTCGCGCATCGAGCCCGGCAAGCCGATCGCGGCGGAGGTGAAGCCGCTGGAGGTGCAGGTCGTCGCCCTCGATTGGAAGTGGCTGTTCTTCTATCCCGAATACAATGTCGCGACGGTCAACGAGCTGGCCGCGCCGGTGAACCGGCCGATCAGCTTCAAGATCACCGCCTCCTCGGTGATGAACGCCTTCTACATCCCCGCGCTCGCCGGCATGATCTACGCCATGCCCGGCATGCAGACGCAGCTTCACGCCGTGATCAACAAGCCGGGCGCCTATGACGGGCTGTCGTCGCACTACAGCGGCACCGGCTTCTCGCGCATGACGTTCAAGTTCCACGGGCTCGACGGCGACGGCTTCGACCAGTGGATTGCCAAAGTGAAGCAGCAGGGTTCGGAATTGAGCCGTGATGCCTATCTCGAACTCGAGCGCCCGAGCGAGCGCGTTCCCGTCATCTACTACGCCTCGTTCGCCGACGGACTCTTCGGCAAGATCGTCGGCATGTGCGCCGTGCCCGGCAAGATGTGCATGCACGAGATGATGACCATCGACGCCAAGGGCGGCGCCGGCAAAGAGAGCCGAGAGAACGCCGAGCGGCTTCAGTACGACAACCGCCACACGCAGCGTGGCGACGAAGCCCCGGGGGCGACGACCCCGGCCTCGCACCGCGGGCCCAAGAGCGAGTCGCCCGACGGCGGGAAGAATCACGAGGGGAGCGGCCAAGGCCACTCCGCTCCCGACCAGACCAACAACTGATCCGTCGCCGCCTCAGGATTTACGGACGAGTTTCAACCCATGTTCGCAAACACGGACCTGCAGCAGCTGCTGTTCGGGCGCCTCTCCCTGGAGGACATCCCGTTCCACGAACCGATCCTGCAAGTGACCTTCGCAGGCGTCGCCGTGGCCGGGATCGCGGTGCTCGCCGCCATCACCTATTTCCGCTTCTGGGGTCCGCTCTGGCGCGACTGGTTGACCTCGGTCGATCACAAGAAGATCGGCATCATGTACGTCATCCTGGCGCTCGTGATGCTGCTGCGCGGCTTTGCCGACGCGCTGCTGATGCGCTCGCAGCAGGCGATCGCGTTCGGCGCCAACGAGGGCTACCTGCCGCCGCACCACTACGATCAGATCTTCACCGCCCACGGCGTGATCATGATCTTCTTCGTGGCGATGCCGTTCGTCACCGGCCTGATGAACTACGTCGTGCCGCTGCAGATCGGCGCGCGCGACGTCGCCTTCCCGTTCCTGAACAACTTCTCGTTCTGGATGACGGTGTCCGGCGCGGTCACGATCATGATCTCGCTGTTCGTCGGTGAGTTCGCCCGCACCGGCTGGCTCGCCTACCCGCCGCTCTCGGGCGCGGACATGAGTCCGGGGGTCGGCGTCGACTACTACATCTGGGGCCTGCAGATCGCGGGCATCGGCACGACGTTGTCCGGCATCAATCTGGTCGCGACCATCGTGAAGATGCGCGCGCCCGGCATGTCGATGATGAGGCTGCCGATCTTCACCTGGACCTCGCTGTGCACGAACGTGCTCATCGTGGCCGCCTTCCCGATCCTCGCCGCCGTTCTCGCGCTGCTGAGCCTCGACCGCTACGTCGGCACGCACTTCTTCACGAACGACCTCGGCGGCAACCCGATGATGTACTTCAACCTCATCTGGATCTGGGGGCACCCGGAGGTCTACATCCTCATCCTGCCGGCCTTCGGCGTGTTCTCCGAGGTCACCTCGGCCTTCAGCGGCAAGCGCCTGTTCGGCTACACCTCGATGGTCTACGCGACCGTCGTCATCACGATCCTGTCCTACCTCGTGTGGCTGCACCACTTCTTCACGATGGGTTCGGGCGCCAACGTGAACTCGTTCTTCGGCCTCACGACGATGATCATCTCGATCCCGACGGGCGCGAAGATCTTCAACTGGCTGTTCACGATGTATCGCGGCCGGATCCGCTTCGACGTGCCGATGCTCTGGACGGTGAGCTTCATGGTCACCTTCACCATCGGAGGCATGACCGGCGTGCTGCTCGCCGTGCCCCCGGCCGATTTCGTGCTGCACAACTCGCTGTTCCTGATCGCGCACTTCCACAACGTGATCATCGGCGGCGTGCTGTTCGGCATGTTCGCCGGCGTGAACTACTGGTTCCCGAAGGCCTTCGGCTTCAAGCTCGACGAGTTCTGGGGCAAGGTCAGCTTCTGGTTCTGGACCATCGGCTTCTACGTCGCCTTCATGCCGCTCTACGTTCTGGGGCTCATGGGCGTGACCCGCCGTGCCCAGCACTTCGACGACCCGTCGCTGCAGATCTGGTTCGTGATCGCCGCCATCGGCGCCGGTCTGATCGCGCTGGGCATCGGTGCGATGATCGTCCAGTTCGCGGTCTCGATCAAAAACCGCGAGGCGTTGCGCGACGTGACCGGCGATCCGTGGAACGGCCGGACCCTCGAATGGGCCACCTCCTCGCCGCCGCCGGACTACAACTTCGCCTTCACGCCCGTGGTGCACAGCCTCGACGCGTGGTGGGACATGAAGGCTCGCGGCTTCCAGCGGCCGCTCTCGGGCTACAAGCCGATCCACATGCCCAAGAACACCGCCACCGGCGTGATCCTGGGCGTGGTCAGCATCGCCTTCTCCTTCGCGATGATCTGGTACATCTGGTGGCTTGCAGCCCTCACCTTCGTGGCGATGCTGGCGATCACGATCGCCCATACCTTCAACTACAACCGCGACTTCTACATCCCCGCCGAGACGGTCCGCCTGACCGAGCAGCGGCGGACGGAAACGCTGGCGGCGCGGGTCTGAGCAGCATCATGGCAACGCACGCGACCCACACCCTCGTCGGCGACCGGATGTCCGGCGCCGACGTGCCGGACTTCCTCGATCTCGAGGGCGAGCATCACCCGGAAGGGGGCACGATGCTCGGCTTCTGGATCTATCTGATGAGCGACTGCCTCATCTTCGCAGTCCTGTTCGCCACCTACGCCGTGCTCGGCCGCAGCTACGCGGCCGGGCCCTCGCCCAAGGATCTGTTCGACCTGCCCATCGTGGCGGTGAACACGTCGATGCTGCTGTTCTCCTCCATCACCTATGGCTTCGCCATGCTGGCGATGGAGAAGGACGACCTCGCCAAGACCCAGATCTGGCTCGCAATCACCGGCCTGTTCGGCGCGGCCTTCGTCGGGCTCGAACTCTACGAGTTCGCCCACCTGATCCACGAAGGCGCCACGCCCCAGCGCAGCGGCTTCCTGTCCGCGTTCTTCACCCTGGTCGGAACCCACGGCCTGCACGTCACCTTCGGCCTGATCTGGCTCGTCACGCTGATGATCCAGACCCGGCTCAAGGGCCTCGTTGCGGAGAACAAGCGCCGGCTGATGTGCCTGTCGATGTTCTGGCACTTCCTCGACGTCATCTGGATCGGCGTCTTCACCTTCGTGTACCTGATGGGAGTCCTGCAATGAGCGGGGCAGCGCACGCCGACGATCACGGCCATGACGGCCATGGGCACGACGGCCATGGGCAGGACGCCCACGGTCACGGCTCCTTCAAAGACTACGTCACGGGCTTCGTGCTCTCCGTCATCCTGACGGCGATCCCGTTCTGGCTGGTGATGGGCGACGTGCTGGGCGACAAGCTCGTCACCGGCGTCGTCATCCTCGGTCTGGGCGCGGTGCAGATCGTGGTTCACATGATCTACTTCCTGCACATGAACACGAAATCGGAGGGCGGCTGGACCTTCATGGCGCTGATCTTCACGATCACCCTCGTGGTCATCACCCTGTGCGGGTCGATCTGGGTCATGCACCACCTCAACACCAACATGATGCCGGTCTCGGCCGAGGAGATGCGTCACGCTCCCTGACGCATCCCGGCAACCCGACGCTCCGCTGCCTGCCGCCCCGGCAACGGTTCGGCGGCGCCCGTTGCTCGTCCGGCTCGCACTGATCCTGGCGGGCCTTGCGGTGACGGGCGTCTTCCTCGGCCTCGGCACGTGGCAGGTCGAGCGCCGGATCTGGAAGCTCGACCTGATCGACCGGGTCGAAGCCCGCATCCGTGCCGAGCCCGCGCCCGCACCGGGGCCGGAGGAATGGGCCGGTCTCACGGCCGCCTCCGCCGAGTACCGGCGGGTCCGGCTCACCGGGCGCTTCGCTTACGATCGTGCCACGCTGGTCCAGGCCGTGACGGCGCGCGGCGCCGGTTTCTGGGTGCTGGTGCCGCTCGTGACCGACCGCGGCTTCACCGTCCTCGTCAACCGCGGCTTCGTGCCGGCGGAGGCCCGCGAGCGTACGGCCCGTGCCGCGGGTGAGCCGGACGGGGACGTGACGGTCACGGGCCTGTTGCGCCTGACCGAGCCCGGCGGCGGCTTCCTGCGCCACAACGATCCGGCGGGCGACCGCTGGTACTCCCGCGACGTCGCGGCCATCGCCGCCGCCCGCGGGATCGACGGCACGCCGAATGAGGTCGCGCCCTATTTCGTGGATGCCGACGCGGCACCCAATCCCGGCGGCCTGCCGGTCGGCGGCCTCACGGTGGTGGCCTTCCACAACAACCATCTCGTCTACGCGCTGACATGGTACGCCCTCGCGCTGATGACCGCCGCGGCCCTCATCTACGCCCTGAGAGGGTCTCGCAAGATGCCGCGTCGATGACGGACGTCCTCTGACGGCATCACGGGGTATTGTGCCGGGTCATACACGGATGACGTGCGGCGACCGATCATTTGAAAATTATTTTTCACATTTTATTCCCGGATCTGTATCGATTCGACGGCAGAGGTTGTTAACTCTCTTTACACCGTTCGCCGCAGCGATTCGCGGTAGACCTTGCCGCGCCGGATGAAGCGGGGAGCCAATATGGGAGTCGCCCTGCACGGGCCTGAACGGGACCGCCGGGACGGCGACGGATTCTCCCGTCGCGTACCCGAGCCGCTGGCGGATCTCATCGTTGCCATGGAGCGGACGCTCGTCGCGCTGGCAGAGGAGGGCGGGGGCCGCAACGAGTTGCATGCCCTGCGCAACTATCTCTCCGACCTCTGCGTGCTCACTCAGGAGACGCCGACGATCCGGCGGGCGGTGGACCGTCTCGTCTTCGCGGGCGACCGCCTCGGTGAGGCGGTGATCGCGCCGCGAGGCTACGAGCGCCGCTGGCGGAGCCCCCGCCTGAACAAGGCGCGCCAAGCCCTCACCTCCCTCGAACGGACGCTCGCCGGCGCGCGCCCGAGCCGGATCGCGGTGCGGCTCGACCGCGACTGGTGAAGGCAAAGCAGGCGGGACCGGCGCCGCGTTGAGCGGACGCCGAGACGACCGCGCGAAAACGGCCGAGCTTGGCGGAACAGTTGCGCCGGCCAACGGTTTGCGGACGCGTGCCACAGGCGCACCGTTCCCCTTCGAGCCACTGAATGGATAAACCCAGCCGCTCGGCCCAGACCTGGGCAGCCACGGCCGGCGCCGCCGCGCTGGCGGTCGGGGCATGGTACGTCCTGCCCGTCGAGGAATGGCTGCGCGCCTTCTCGGACTGGGCGAACGGCCTCGGTCCCTACGGCCTCCTCGCCTTCGGCGCGCTGTTCTTCCTCGCGACTCTCCTCGTCGTGCCGGGCACCCCGCTCACCATCGCCGGGGCCGTCGCCTTCGGCTGGGCGGTGATGCCGGTGGTGCTGTTCTCGGCAACACTGGGCTCCTGGCTCGCCTTCGTCGCCGCCCGCCACTTGTTCCGCGAGCGGGTGCGCGGGCTGATCGAGCGCCGGCCGGCGCTGAACGCCACCGTGGAGGCGGTCGGCGACGGCGGCTGGCGGCTCATGACCCTGATGCGGCTCAGCCCCTTCGTACCGTTCAACGCCCAGAACTACGTCTTCGGGGTGACGGATGTCGGCACCTGCGCCTATCTGGTCTCCACGGTGATCGGCATGCTGCCGGGCACGGTCGTGTGCGTCTATCTCGGCGTCATCGGCCGCCATGCCGGCAGCGACGAGCCGACCCACTGGATCACCCTCGGCCTCGGCCTCCTCGCCACCGTCGCGGCGGTGGAACTCACTCGGCGCCGGGTGCGAGCCAAGCTTGAGGCGGGCAAACTCAAGCTGGGAAAGGCCGGGGCACGATGAGCGTTTCGCTCAAGCGGACGATGAACCCGCCGCCGCGGCGTGGCGGCTCGGTGCGCGCATGAGGATGGAATTCGGGGTGGGTCAAGGATCGTCCGAGAGCTGGCTGCGGCCCGGGCTCACCTGCTGGCGGCAGGAGAGGGCGGGGCGCGTCGCGGTGCTGCATGACGGCGCGGCCTATTTCGCCGCCGCCCATGCGGCGCTGCTGAAGGCGCGCACATCCATCACCCTGATCGGCTGGAGCTTCGATCCGCGCGCGCGCCTGCTGCCGGGGAATTCGCCCGATGCGGGCGAGACCCTGGCGGAACTGCTGCGGCGCCTGAAGTCCGCGCGGCCGGAACTCGCCATCCGCATCCTGATCTGGGACATGCCCTGGCCGATCTCGGCGGGCAACGACCACACCCCCGACAGCGTGCGCGCGAGCCTCGGGCCCGGCATCGACTTCCGTATCGACGGCACGCTGCCTTTCGGCGCCTGCCAGCACCAGAAGATCCTCGTGATCGACGACGCGATCGCCTTCAGCGGCGGCAGCGACTTCGAGGTGAACCGCTGGGACACCCCCGCCCACCGCGACCGCGACCCCCGTCGCCGCCTGCCCTCCGGTGAGGACTACCCGCCGCGCCACGACGTGATGATGCTGGTCGATCGTGACGCCGCGCGGGCGCTGGCGGATCTGGCCCGCGAGCGCTGGCGCCGCGCCACCGGCGAGACCTTTCCACTCGCAGGTTCCGACGAAGCCCACGATCCCTGGCCCGAACCCCTCGCGCCGCACCTGACCGACGTGACGGTGGGGCTCGCCCGCACCGATCCGCCGTTGGACGGACGCCCGGCGGTGACGGAGAGCGCCGCGCTCACGCGCGCCTCGATCCGCGCGGCGGAGCGCTTTATCTATCTGGAGAACCAGTATCTCACCTCGCCGGTCGTCGCGGAGGCGCTGGCCGAGCGCCTCGCCGAACCCGACGGGCCGGAGATCGTGATCGTGCTGTCCGAGCGCAGCCCGAGCGGCTTCGACCGCCTGACCATGGACAGCGCCCGCCGCGGCCTGATCCGGGCCCTGCGCCGCGCCGACCGGTTCGACCGGCTGCGGATCGTGGCGCCGCACACGGAGAAAGGCCGGCCGATCCTGGTGCATGCCAAGGTCGCGATCATCGACGAGCGCCTGCTGCGGATCGGCTCGACCAACCTCAACAACCGCTCCCTCGGCTACGACACCGAGTGCGACCTCGCCGTGGAGGTGCCGGCCGACGACGCCGAGGCCCGCGCGGCGCTGCGGCGCCTGCTCGTCCGCCTGCTCTCGCATCACGGCGGCTGCCCGCCCGACGTGTTCGCGCAAGCCTTCGAAGCGCGCGGCTCCCTGCGGGCGGTGCTCGACGATCCCCGTTTGATGCCGTGCTCGCGGGTCTGCCCTCTCGTCCCCTCCCGCCGCGGCCCGGTGGCGCGCCTCGTCGAGGCTTTCCATCTCGGCGACCCGGTGAGCCCCGCCGACGCGTGGCGCCCCTGGCGCCGCCGCAAGGCGCTGCGCCGGGCCAAAGGCGAGGTGGATTCGAAGGCCGGAGCGCCGTCGCCGGGGGAGGTTTTAGAGCATCATCCCGAAAGGTGGCCTCCGGCTTTCGGAAAAAGATGATGAGAAAACAAGAGCTTAAAGCATCGTCCTGGATTTGATTTCCAGCACGATGCTCTTGAGGCGACCCGAACACCTGTTTGAGCGCGCTTATCCGGCAAGCTCATCGCTCCTCATGCTGAGCCGGCGTAGGGGGCCTCGGCATCAGGAGCGTTGCGGCCGCCGGAACCGGTCGATTGAGCCGGTCTCGGAAGCGCGGCTCGAAGAAAGCTCGACGGCAGGGCCGTCGAACACGGCTACTTGTCGAACACGGCCTGCAGGGCCGCGGGGTCCTTCCGCGCCTCCTTGCCCGCGGGCAGGGCGAGCAGGGTGAGGATGCGGGCCTTGTCCGGCGTGAGGTCGCCGGCGAACACCGCGCCGGCCTTTCGCAGGGTGTTGCCGCCGCCCTTGAAGCCGTAGACCGGGAGCGCACGGCCATCATGGACCTTGGTCGCCACGATCACCGGCACACCCTTGGCGATGACCTCGGCGATGGCGTCGTGCATCTCGGCGTTGACGTTGCCCCAGCCATAGGCCTCGACCACGATCGCCTCGGCCCCGCTCTCGGCCGCATGCCGCACCTGCGATCCGTCGGCGCCGGCATACATCGCCACGAGATCGACCCGCGGCATCCGCTCCGGCAGCGGCAGGGTCTGGCGGCGCAGGGAGCGGCGGCCGAACACGACACGGTCCTCGTCCACGTATCCCAGGATGCCGGCCTCCCCCGAATGGAAGGTCTCGACGTTGCTGGTGTGGGTCTTGCGCACCTCGCGGGCCGCATTGATGCGGTGGTTGAGCGTCACCGTCACGCCCTGGCCCACCGCGCCGTCGGACAGGATCTGGCGGGCGGCGTTGAGGAGGTTGCGCGGGCCGTCGGCATCCGTGTCGGACGCGTTGCGTTGCGCCCCCACCAGCACCACCGGCTTGTCGCTCTTCAGCGTCAGGTCGAGGAAGTAGGCGGTCTGATCGAGGGTGTCGGTCCCGTGCAGGACGATCGCCCCGCGGATGCCGGGATCGGCGAGCAGCGCGTCGAGCTTGGCGCTCAGCGCCGGCCAGCGGTCCGGGCCCATATAGTCGCTCGGCACGTTGCTGAACTCCGTGACCTCAACGGAGGCGATGTCCTTGAGCTTCGGCACCGCCGCGACGAGATCCTCGCCCGAGAGGGCGGGAACGGGCGCGTGGGTCGTGGGATCGAGCTTCATCGCGATGGTGCCGCCGGTCGCGACCACGGCGATCCGCGGCGGCTCGGCCCGCGCCGGCCCGGCGGACAATGCGGTCAGGGCGGCGAGACCGAGAGCGGTCAGAGGTCCTGTCGTCTTCGTCATCGTGCGCGCATCCTCTCCCGCCCACGGCCGGTCGTCGGGCCGGCCCGCGAACGACCATGCGCGCGCGCCGAAAGTCCCTCAACCCGGCTCGATCCGTATCTCCGCCAGAACCGGCAGATGGTCGGACGCCTTCCGCGCCAGCGGCGTGTCCACGACCGCGACGCGCTCGACGGCGACGCGCTCGCTCACGAAGACATGGTCGATGCGCAGGAGGGGGAAGCGGCTCGGGAAGGTCGCCCCGCCGCGCCGCCAGCGCCGCTCCGCGGTGAGCCGCCGCGCATCGGTGAGGCGGCCGCTCAGCCGGCGGTAGGCGCGCGACCAGCCCGTGGCGTTGAAGTCGCCGAGCAGCACCGCCGGCGCGTGGCAGGCCGGATCGCCGAGCCAGTGCGGCCCGAGCAACGCCTTGGCCTGGGCGACGCGCTCCGCCCCGAGCAATCCGAAATGGGTGGTGAGCACCTGAAGCTTGCTTGCGCCCGCCGCCACCTCGACCCACAGCGCCCCCCTTGGCTCCAGGCCGGGGCGCCGCAGCAGGCCGGGCAGGGGGCCGGCGCGCCGGAGCCGCGAGGGCAGGTGGGTGAGCACGGCATCGCCGTAGCGCTCCTCCTCGATGTGCAGGGCCGGGTGGAAATGCGAGAACATTCCGACCAGCCGGGCGATCTCCTCCGCCTGATCCAGACCGCCGGTGCGCGGGCGCCCGACATCGACCTCTTGGAGCGCGACGATGTCGGGCGCCAAGGCGGCGATCACCCGTGCAACCCGCTCCGGTGCGACCCGCCCATCGGTGCCGCGGCAATGGCGGACGTTGTAGGTGAGCAGGCGCAAGGGCCGCGACGCCACCGATGCCGATTGGTCCAACGCGGTGTCCGATCGTTCTTCGGCATGCGCCTCGATCTGCCCCTGTTGCACGCCCTCTCCCCCGGCCGGATTGCAGCGCGCGCCCCTGCAAGCCCCCTGCAAGGAGCCGGAACGGCGCGCGCCAACCGAACGCCGGGACCGGCCAACCGATCCCTGATCGCATCGGATCGCATGCAGCGAAATCGCGCCGACGTCCGTTTTCCGCGTCCGGCGGAACCGCATCGGGGATGACCTCTTTCGAACAGGCGAGGCGCGTGATGCAGTGCCGAAAACGGAATCGGCCGAAGACGGAATCGGATGAACGCGATGCGGACGAGCAGGGCACGCAAGGCATGAGGACCGAGGACGCCAGCGCCCGCTACGTCGATCTCGACGCCTGGGGCGGGCTCGACATCCTCCAGGCGCTCTGGGAGGGCCAGCTCGCGGCGGTGGCGGCGGTGGGGCCGGCCCTGCCGGCGATCGATGCGGCGGCGCGGGCCGCCGAGCCGGGCCTGCGCGAGGGCGGGCGGCTGGTCTATGTCGGGGCCGGCACCTCCGCGCGGATCGGCGTGCAGGACGGGGCGGAATTGCCGCCGACCTTCGATTGGCCGGAGGCGCAGCTCGGTTTCGCCATCGCCGGCGGGGAGGGCGCCCTGCTGCGCGCCGTGGAGGATGCGGAGGATTCCGCCGCCGATGGCGCCGCCTGGATCGCAAGCGCCGAGATCGGCCCGCGCGACGTGGTCGTGGGGCTCGCCGCCAGCGGCTCCACGCCCTTCACCGTCGAGGCGCTGAAGGCCGCCCGCGGCCGCGGCGCCGTTACCGTCGGCATCAGCAACAACCCGGAGGCGCCGATCCTGCGCGAGGCCGCCCACGGTATCCTCGCCGCCACGGGGGCCGAGGTGCTGGCGGGCTCCACCCGCATGAAGGCGGGCACGGCACAGAAGGTGATCCTCAACCTATTCTCCACCTTGGTGATGATCCGGCTGGGGCGGGTCTATCGTGGGCGGATGGTGGCGATGCGCGCGACCAACCGGAAGCTGCGCGCCCGCGGCGTCGCCATGGTCTGCGAGCTCGCGGGCTGCCCGGCAGACGTCGCCGCCGACGCCCTGACGCGGGCCGAGGGCGACATCAAGCGCGCAGTGCTGCTCGCGGGGGGGATGAGCGCCATGCGGGCCGACGACCTGCTCCTGCGCCACGACGGCAACCTGCGTCGCGCCCTTCGCGAGGTGGGCCGGTCATGAGCGCCACGACCTTCATGGCGCGGGAGATCGCCGCGATCCCCGCCGCCGCCGACGCGCTGCTGGCAGCGGGCGAAGCCGCCCGCCTCGGCGCGACATTGCGCGCCAAGAGCTTCCCCTTCGTGGTCGTGTGCGGGCGCGGCAGTTCGGGCCATGCCGGCGTGCATCTGCGCTACCTGATCGAGACGCGGCTCGGCCTGCCGGTTTCGGCCGCCGCACCCTCGGTGGTGACGGGCTATGACCGTCCGCCCAAGGTTGCGGGCGCGCTCTTCGTCGTGGTCTCGCAATCGGGCCGCTCGCCCGATCTCGTCGCGGCGACGGAAGCGGCGCGCGCCGGCGGAGCCGTGACGCTCGCCCTCGTCAACGATCCCGAATCCCCGGCCGCGCGGGCGAGCGACCTCGTCCTGCCGATCCTCGCTGGGCCGGAGCAGGCGGTCGCCGCCACCAAGACGGTGACGAATTCGGCCCTCGCGGGCGCCGCGCTGGTGGCGGCCTGGGCCGGCGACGGGGAGCTGGAACAGGGCCTCACCGCCCTGCCGGAACGGCTGAGACAGGCGCTCGCCCTCGACTGGTCCGCCTGGAGCGCCGACCTCGCGGGCGCGCCCGCGGCCTTCGTCACGGGGCGCGGCCACGGGCTCGGCCCCCTGCGCGAGATCGCCCTCAAGCTCGCCGAGACCCTGCGCCTGCCCGCGCTCGGCTACTCGGCGGCGGAGCTGCGTCACGGCCCCCGCGCCTCCGTCTCAAGCGCAACGCCGGTCCTGGCTTTGCGCCAAGCCGATCCGCTGGCCGAGGGCGTGGACGCGCTCGTGCGCGACCTCACCCGCGACGGGCTGCGGGTCCATGCCTGCGGCGGTCCACTCGGCACCCTGCCCTGGCTCGGCGACGGCCATCCGGCCTGCGACCCCATCGCCATGCTGGTGCCGGCCTACCGCGCCATCGAGGCCGAGGCCCGACGCCGCGGCCTCGACCCGGACAAGCCGGCCGGCCTCACCAAGGTGACGGAGACGCTGTGATGACGAGTCCGGGTTTCGAAAGGGCGCGCCCTTTCGCGGGGCCAGGGCGGAGCCCTGGGACGACATTGGGGCTCTGCCCCGATACCCCGCCGAAGGGATGATCCCTTTGGGAACCCGATGTGATCAAGCGATCTGCGCGGACCGCGTCTTCGACGGCGAGCGGATGCTCGGCGACCGCGCCGTCGTGCTGCGCGGCGGGCACATCATCGACGTCACCGCCGAACCACCTGCGGGCGTGCCCCTTGTCCGGCTGCCGGCGGGCACGGTGCTGGTGCCGGGCTTCATCGACCTTCAGGTCAATGGCGGCGGAGGGGTGCTCCTCAACGACGATTCCAGCGTGGCCGGCATCGCCCGGATCGCGGCGGCGCACCGGCGCGGCGGGACCACCGCCCTGCTGCCGACCCTCATCACCGACACGCGGCCCGCGATCCGGGCGGCCATCGCGGGCGTTGCGGCGGCGATCCGCGCCGGGATTCCCGGTATCCTCGGCATCCACCTCGAAGGGCCGTTCCTGAGCCCGCAGCGGATCGGAATCCACGACCCGTCCCGGCTCGCCGAATTCGGCCCCGGCGACGCCGAACTCCTGACCGGCTTGGGCGAGCACGGCCTCACCCTGGTGACGCTGGCGCCGGAGCGGGTGCCGGCCGGTGCGGTGGCCGACCTCGTCGCCCGCGGCGCCCGGGTCTGCGCCGGGCATACGGCGGATACGGGAGTCGCGATCCGGGCGGCGATGGCGGAAGGGCTCACCGGCTTCACCCACCTGTTCAACGCCATGTCGCAGATCGGGCCGCGCGAGACCGGCGCGGTCGGCGTCGCCCTCTCGGAGGAGGGGACTTTTGCCGGGATCATCGCCGACGGCCATCATGTCGGCGACGACCAGCTTCGGCTGGCTCTGCGCCTCAAGGGAAGCGAGCGGCTGATGCTGGTGAGCGATGCCATGCCACCGGTCGGCGACAGCCGCGCGGACGCGTCCTTCACCCTGTTCGGGCGCCGGATCGTCCGGACCGGCGACCGGCTCACCGGCGAGGACGGCACCCTGGCGGGCGCGGCGATCACCATGGCGGAAGCCGTCCGCCACATGAGCACGCGCGGCGGCGCCTCCCTCGCGGAGGCCCTGGCGATGGCCTCGCTGACCCCGGCCCGCTTCCTCGGACTCGACGGGCGGCTCGGCCGCATCGCCCCCGGCTTTGCGGCCGATCTCGTCGCGCTTTCCGCCGACAAGGCCGTGCTCGGCACCTGGATCGGCGGGGAACAAGCGGTCTGAGGCACGGTTCGCTCCCTCACGGAGCCCGCGCGGGGCCCTTCTTCGAAAAGGTTCGAACCATGAAATTTCCGCTTCGCATCAGTCTCGTCGCCCTGGCGGCGACGCTCGCCCTGGCCGTCGCCGGCCCCGCCGGCGCACAGGGCGGCAATTCGGGCAGCGGTCTCTCGCCGTCGGCGAGCGCCACCGGCAACGATCGCAGTGCCGGCGTCAACAGCGGCAACTATCGGCGGCCCGGGGGGTACGGCACCCGGCGGGCCTACCGGCCGAGGCGGAGCCCGTCGCGGCGGTTCATGCGTAACCACGCCCCCCGCTACTGAGCCGGCGCTTCGCGCCGCGTCGCCTGATGTCGCAGGGGCGAACCCTGCGCATCACGGGACGTTGCCGCGGCGCCACTCGACCGGGAATCATCGTGACGGACACCCCCATCGCCGACTACGCCGTGATCGGCGATACCTGCACCACGGCCCTGATCGCCCGCGACGGTTCCCTCGATTGGCTGTGCTGGCCCCGGCATGACGGGCCGGCGGTGTTTCTGGCGCTGCTCGACCGCGACCGCGGCGGCCGTTGCCGCCTCGTCCTCGACGGGCTGACGGGAACCAGCCGCCGGTATCTGCCCGGCACCAACATTCTCGAGACGACCTTCGTCACCGCGACCGGCCGGGCGGTGCTCACCGATTTCATGCCGATCCATTCGCACGAAGCCGTGCCGGAGGAGGGCCCGGACGGCCACGTCCAGGGCCAGGTGGTGCGCCGCCTCGCCTGCGTGTCGGGCCGCGTCTCGGGCCGATGGCAGGTGCGCCCGACCTTCGACTATGCCCGCGCCCCGACCGAGGCGACGGCACAATCCGAGACCTGCATCCGCTTTCGCGGCGGCGGCGATGCGATCCGCGCTGTCGGCACCCTGCCACTCGTCCCGCGCGAGGAGGCCGCCGAGGGCGCCTTCGCGCTGAAGGCCGGCGGGCGCGCCGATCTCGTGCTCGCCCACGGCGAGGGCGACGGTGGCGATCCCGGCGCGGCGGGAAGGCCCGGGACGGTCGATGCCTCGCTCTCGGCCACGCGGGCCTACTGGGAGGAATGGTCGGGCCGCTGCACCTATGAGGGGCCCTATCGCGAGACGGTCCTGCGCAGCGCGCTGACCCTGAAGCTGCTGACGCACGGCCCTTCCGGCGGCATCGTCGCCGCCGCGACCGCGGGGCTGCCCGAGGCGGTGCCGGGCAACCGCAACTACGATTACCGCTATGTCTGGATGCGGGATGCGAGCTTCACCGTCACCGCCTTCGTCAATCTCGGCTACCAGCGCGAAGCCGCCGAGTTCCTGCGCTTCCTGCGCGAGGCCGATACGAGCCGGGGGCGCGACCTCCACCTGATGTACGCCCTCGACGGTGCGGTGCCGCGGGAGGAATCCCTCGACCACCTGCGCGGCTGGCGCGGCACCGGCCCGGTGCGGATCGGCAACGCGGCGGCCGATCAGGAGCAGTACGACATCTACGGCGAGTTCCTGGTGGCCCTCCACGGCTACCTCGAGGCGGTGGAATTCGACCCGCCGGTCAAGGTGAACGACCATCTGCCCGAGGCACTCGGCCATCTCACCGACCACATCCTGCGGGCCCGCCACGCGCCCGATCACGGCCTGTGGGAGATGCGCACGCAGAAGCGCCAAAGCCTGCACACCAAGGCGATGCTCTGGGTCGGCCTCGACCGCGCCGTGCAGATCGCCCGCGCCGACCCGAAGCACCGTCTCGCGAGTCCCGACACGATCGCCGGGTGGGAGCGGGCGGCGGACGAGATCCGAGCAGAGTACCATGCGCGGGGCTGGAACGCGGCGCGCGGCGCCTACACCATGGCCTACGAATCGGACGATCTCGACGCAGCGGTGCTGCGCGCCGTGCTGTTCGGCGCCTTCGATCCGCACGATCCGCGCGTTGCGAAAACCCTGGAGCGGGTCGGCGCGGAACTCGGCGCGGGCGACCTCGTCTACCGCTACCGGATCGACGACGGGTTGGAGGGGGAGGAGGCGACCTTCACCGCCTGCGCCTTTTGGCGGGTCGGCTGTCTGGCGCTGGCCGGCCGTCACGACGAGGCCGCCGCCCTGTTCGAGCGGCTGCTGGCGCGGGGCAACGATCTCGGCCTATTCGCCGAGGAGATCGACGCGGAAACGGGCGAGCAGCGCGGAAACGTCCCGCAGGGTTTCACCCATATGGCAGTGATCAACCACGCCGTCCGCCTCGCCGCGGCCGACCGCGAGACGCCGACCGACGAACCGGATTGCCGGGCAGAGGCCGACGCCGTCCCGGCCTGATCGGCCTGTACCCACAAAGAACCGGGCGACCGCTCGGAGCCGCGTGAGTGGCTTCGCCGCGCGAAGCGAGCATTCGGGGGCGTGAGCCCCGGAAAGCATCGAGCGGAGCGGCAAGTCCACGCAACCGATGCGCTCCGCGGAGGCGGGCGCGGGCGCGGGCGACCAAGGCCGGCAGGAAACCAGGGTCATCGCCTTCAAGCGATGGCCCTGACCGACACAAACCGGACCGATTGTCGGACTACCGTGATTCCGAGGGTGCGGCGATGCGGAGGAGATCCGATGCGAAGCTACAACCTGTTCCGCCGCCGGGGCAGGGAAGCGCTTTTCTGCGCCGTTCCGGAGAGCTGTGCCGTGCCGCGCTTCGTCGGCGGGCGCCGCTGGACCTTCGGCGGGCGCATCGATGGAAGCGCCAGCCCTCCCCCCGGCTTCGACGACCGCGCTGCGGTGACCGCCGTGCGCTTCAACGGCTTCTACCTGTTCCAGTGCCTCGACGAGGGCGGAACGGAGCGGGCAACCGACGGCGCCTAGTGCATCGTCCTTTTCCGAAAGCCGGCAACCACCTTTCGGGATGATGCCCTAGCGGGTGCTTGAATCGAGTCGAGCATTCCTTAACGGCCGGCATGCCAGACAGGTGGACAGTCAGGCGGGCCGGAGACCGATCATGATCAGCGAGAAGCGCCAGGAGCCTCGCAAGCGAACCTTTCTCAAGGGGCGGATCCACTTCAACAAAGGTGCGTCCAGCATGGATTGCATCGTCCGCGATTTCTCGGAGATGGGCGCACGGCTGGAGTTGAGCGAGACCAACACCCTGCCGGAATCGTTCGACCTCTATATCCCGCAGAAAGAAATCACTCTCCGGTCGAATCTGCGCTGGCGCCGCGGCGACGCGGTCGGCGTCGCCTTCGCAGAGGCGCCGAAGGCCGCCCCCGAGCCGTCCCCGGCACCGTTGACGGACCCGTCGATCGCCGTCCTGCTCCGCCGGATCGCTGAGTTGGAGGCCGAGAATGCCGGCCTGCGCTCGGTGATCGCGTCCATGGGAAGCAGCATGGGAGCCGGCGCGGGATCGGCGAACGGGGCACGGCACGCCTGAGCGGAGGCGGCATCCGCGGATCCCGAGCGGGAGCGAACGGATGTCGCGGGGCCGGCTCAGCCCTCGTCCAGCGCCGCCCGGATGCGCGCGGCGTGCTCGGCGAGCACCGCATTGTCGGCCATGCCGCCCTCGTGGCGCTTCAGCGGCACGCCGTCGTGGCGCGGCACGAGGTGGAAGTGCAGGTGGAACACCGTCTGCCCGCCGGCCGGCTCGTTGTACTGAAACAGCGTCAGCCCATCGGCCTTGAAGGCCGCCTTCACCGCACGGCCGACCCGCTGCACCGTGCCGATCACGGCCGCGAGCGTCTGCGGCTCGGCATCGAGGAGCCCGCGCGAGGGCGCTTTCGGGATGACGAGGGTATGGCCCTCGCCCTGGGGCATCACATCCATGAAGGCGAGGCTGTGCTCGTCCTCGTAGACCTTATGCGCGGGGATCTCCCCGCGCAGGATCTTTGCGAAGATGTTGTCCGGATCGTAGGGCGTCATCGCACGGCTCCTGGCAGAAACGGGCGGCACGTTGCACGGGCCGGCTCATCGCAGCAACCTTGACCACTCCGGCCGCGTTGACGAGCCCGTGACGGCGATGCGCGCCGCTCAGGAGCGGGACATGGCCGAGAGCACGGGTGCGATCTACACGGCGGCGGGCGCCAACCTCGCCATCGCGGCAGCGAAGTTCGTCGGCGCCTTCCTCACGGGCTCGACCGCGATGCTGGCGGAGGGCGCGCACTCGCTGGTCGACACCGCCAACCAGCTCCTGCTGCTGGTCGGCCTGAAGCGGGCGAAGAAGCCGGCGGACGCCAAGCATCCCTTCGGCTACGGGCGCGAGGTGTATTTCTACGCCTTCATCGTCGCCCTGTTCATCTTCCTCGGCGGCGGCATCTTCGCGATCTACGAGGGCGCCCACAAGATCGAGCATCCCGAGCCCGCCGCCGACGCGACCCTGTTCGGCGTTCACCTCTCCGGCTTCTGGGTGAACGTCTCGATCCTCGGCTTCGCGATCCTGGCGGAGGGCTATTCCTGCTTCGTGGCCGTGAAGGCGTTCTGGGCGGAGAAGGGCGAGCGCGGCGCGATCACCGCGATCCACCGAAGCAAGGATCCGTCGCTCTACACGATCCTCGTGGAGGATGTGGCTGCCCTGATCGGCCTCGTCATCGCCATGGCCGGCGTGGTGCTCGCCCACGTCCTCGACAACCCGGCGCTCGACGGCTGGGCCTCGATCGGCATCGGCCTCGTACTGATCGGCATGTCGATCTTCCTGATGATCGAAACCCACGGCCTGCTGATCGGCGAGGCCGCCGACCCGGAGGTGGTGCGCACGATCCAGGCGGCGGTGCGTGAGGAGCGCGCGGTCCAGCACGTCAACGAGGTGCTGACCCAGCATCTCGGCCCCTCGGACATCCTCGTGAATCTCAGCCTCGACTTCGCCGACGACGTGCCCGCGGGCGAGGTCGAGCAGACGGTCGCTCGGCTGGAGCAGCGGATCAAGGCGAAGAGCCGCAACGTCACCCGCGTCTTCATCGAGATCCAGGCGAGGAAGGCGCACGCGGCCGGGCACGCGCCGACCGATACGCCCAACCCGGCGCCGACAGGACACGACGCGGCCCCGCCCGGCTCGGCCGTTCCGGCTTGAGGGATTAGCGCTTCACCCCCTCGCGGGCGAGCAGGGCCGACTTGCGTTCCGTGCCCCAGCGATACCCTGAGAGCGCCCCGTCCGAGCGCACCACCCGGTGGCAGGGGATCGCGACGGCCAAAGCGTTGGCGCCGCAGGCCATGGCCACGGCGCGGACCGCCGCCGGCTCGCCGATGGCGCGGGCGATCTCGGCATAGGTCGCGGTGGTGCCGACCGGGATGCGGCGCAGCGCCTGCCACACCCGCTGCTGGAAGGCGGTGCCGCCGATGTCGAGGGGCAGGTCGAAGGCGCCCCCCGGCGCCGCGACGAGGCGCACGACCTCGGCCACCGTCGCCGCGAAATCCGCGTCGCCGGCCACGATCGCCGCCTTGGGGAAACGCGCCGTCAGGTCGTGTCGGAGCGCGTCGGCATCGTCGCCGAGCAGGATCGCGCAGACCCCTCGAACGGTCGCCGCCACCAGCACGAGCCCGAGAGCACAGGCGTCGATCGCGAAAAAGATCCGCTCGCCCGCGCCGCCTTTGCGATAGGCCGACGGGCTCATGCCGAGCCGCTCCGCGCCGCCCGCATAGAACCGGCTCGGCGCGCCGTAGCCCGCCGCGTAGACGCTCTCGGTCACGGTTCGGCCCTCGGCGAGACTGTCGGCGGCGCGGGCCGCGCGGTGGGCCGCGGCGTAGGCCCCCGGCGTCACGCCGGTGACCGCCTTGAAGATCCGGTGGAAGTGGAACGGGCTCAACGACGCCGCGCGGGCGAGCGCGTCGAGGGAGGGCGGCGTCTCCGCCGCCTCGATCAGCCGGCAGGCGCGGGTCACGGCCTCCGCCTGCCGCTCGGACTGGGCCGCTTCGTCGGGCCGGCAGCGGCGACAGGGCCGGAATCCCGCGGCCTCGGCTTCCGCTGGTCCGGCATGGAAGGAAAGATTTTCAGGCCGCGCCGCCCGCGAGGGACAGCTCGGCCGACAATAGACCCCGGTGGAGCGCACCGCATAGACGAAACGCCCGTCGAAGCCGCCATCGCGCGCGGCGACGGCGGCGCGCATCTCGGCCGCGGTGAGGGGCGCCTCGTCGGGCGGGACAATTTCGGATTCGGCGAGCATCGGCGCCTCCGGGAAAAGGGATGCGGCGATCCTTGCGCGAGAAGGCGGCCGACGCATCCCGTCCCTTGCTGCCGAATCGTTTTTCGAGTTCGCTCTCCAGCGATCGCCGACCCGCACCTCATCCTGAGGTGCCGCGCAGCGGCCTCGAAGGATGCTCCAGGAAACGCGCGGGATCTGGAGGATCCTTCGAGGCTTCCGCCTCGCTCCAGCACCTCAGGATGAGGGGGAGGGTCGGAAGAATGCGGATGGCTTATGCCGCCGTGCGCCGCTCCACCATCCGCGCCAGATAGGCCGCGCCGAGCGGGATCAGGCTGTCGTCGAAATCGAAGCTCGCATTGTGCAGGCCCGGGCCCGGCGTGGCGCCGAGCCAGGCATAGGCGCCGGGCACCGCCGCGACCATGTCGGCGAAGTCCTCGCTGCCCATGCGCGGCACGGTGTTGGCCTCGACCTTCTCCGTTCCGAACAGTTCGGCGGCGATCTCGGCGGCGGCCGCCGCTTGCTCGGGGTGATTGTCGAGCACCGAGAACACGTCGCGCAGATCCACCTCGATGGTGGCGCCGTAGGCCGCGGCGAAGCCCGCCGCCAGCTCGCGGATGCGGGTGGCGATCAGCCGGCGCAGATCGGCATCGAAGGTGCGCACGGTGCCGGTGAGATGCGCGCCCTCGGGAATGACGTTGTAGGCCGCGCCCGCATGGATCTGCGTGACCGAGACCACGGCGGATTTCAGCGGGTTGCTGTTGCGGCTGACGATCGACTGCATCGCCTGGACCAGCCCCGTCGCGATCACGATCGGGTCGATGCCCTGGTGCGGCATCGCCGCGTGCGCGCCGCGGCCGGTGATGCGGATGTCGAAGAAATCGGCCGCCGCCATGATCGGACCGGGCCGAACCTGCAGCACGCCGTGCGGGCCGTGGGGCGCGTTGTGGATCGCGTAGATCTCATCGACCGGGAATTTCTCGAACAGGCCGTCGGCGATCATCGCGCGGGCCCCGCCCAACCCTTCCTCCGCCGGCTGGAACACGAACACGGCCGTGCCGTCGAAATCGCGGGTCTCGGCGAGGTAGCGGGCGGCGCCGATCAGCATGGTGGTGTGCCCGTCATGCCCGCAGGCATGCATCTTTCCGGGCACGGTGGAGCGGTAGGGGAGGTTGGTCTCCTCGGTGATCGGCAGCGCGTCCATGTCGGCGCGCAGGCCGATCCGGCGCGCACCCGGCCGGCCCTGCAGCACGCCGACCACCCCGGTCTTGCCCAGCCCCCGGTGCACC
Source organism: Methylobacterium sp. AMS5 (assembly GCF_001542815.1). Lineage (GTDB taxonomy): Bacteria > Pseudomonadota > Alphaproteobacteria > Rhizobiales > Beijerinckiaceae > Methylobacterium. The sequence continues at coordinate 4,651,684 of NZ_CP006992.1, read as the reverse complement.
TCGATGCCGAACTTTTCGAGATGCTCGGCGACGATGCCGGAGGTGCGGACCTCCTCGAAGCCGATCTCGGGATGGGCGTGGAGATCGCGCCGCAGGGCGGTCAACTCGTCGGCGTAGGTGCGGATGCGGTCGATCGGGCTTGTTTGCGGGCTCATTCGCTGGTGTCCTCGCAGGTGCGGCGGAAGGGCGACATCGCCTCGTACGCGGCAATCGCCGCGTTCACGTGGTTGCGCTCCCGTTTCAGATAGTCGGCGACGGCGCGGGCCAGCGCCGGATCGGCGATGTCGTGGGCCGAATGCATCGGCACCGGGCGGTAGCCGCGGGCGAGCTTGTGCTCGCCCTGCGCACCGGCCTCGACCCGCTTCAGCCCGCGGGCGATCGCGAAATCGATGGCTTGATAGTAGCAGACCTCGAAATGCAGGAAGGGGTGATCCTCGATGCAGCCCCAGTTGCGGCCGTAGAGCGCCGTGTCGCCGATGAAGTTGATGGCGCCGGCGATCGGCCGGCCCGCGTTCTTGGCGATCACCAGCAGGATGCGCTCGGGCATCCGCGCGCCGATCAGCGAGAAGAACGCGCGGTTGAGGTAGGGCCGGCCCCATTTGCGGGCGCTGGTGTCCTGATAGAACTCGTAGAAGGCGTCCCAATCGGCTTCCGAGATGTCGGCGCCGGTCTTGTGCTCGACCGTGATGCCCTGGCTCAGCGCCTCCCGCCGCTCGCGCTTGATCGCCTTACGCTTGCGCGAGGCGAGCGCCCCGAGAAAATCGTCGAAGCCGGCATAGCCCTCGTTCTCCCAGTGGAACTGCTGGTCGACGCGGGTCAGCATCCCGAGGGCTTCGGCCTGCTCGGCTTCGCGCGCGCGGGCGAAGGTGACGTGGATCGAGGAGGCCTCGGTCTCGGCCCGCAGGGCGCGCAGCCCCGCGACGATGGCGGAGGCGGCGGTGTCGGGATCCTCCCCCGGTGCGATGAGGAAGCGCGGCCCCGTGACGGGCGTGAACGGCACGCTCACCTGGAGCTTGGGATAATAGCTGCCGCCGGCCCGCTCGTAGGCGTCGGCCCAGCCGTGGTCGAACACGTATTCGCCCTGGCTGTGGGACTTCAGATAGCAGGGTGCGGCGCCGACGAGCCGGCCCTCGCGCTCGACGCGGACATGCAGCGGCAGCCAGCCGGTGCGGCGGGACACGCAGCCCGCCTCCTCCAGCGCCGAGAGGAAGGCGTGGCAGGTGAACGGGTTGAAGGTCTCGTCGCCCGCCCCGAGGGTCTCGGGGGAGGTGGCGCAGGCGTCCCATTCGGCGGCATCGAACCGGGCCATGCCCGGCACGGCGCGCACCTGCAGGACGGGCTCGGGAGCGTTCGCCGTCGCGGGGGTGGTCATGGCCCCAAGTTAGAGCGCCTGGACGCGGATGTGGATACCGGTTCGACGAATGCGAGGCGCGACAAAACGGGGCCGGCGTCACGGATTCGATCCAGGCCTCACCCCCATCCTGAGGGGACGGGCCGGATCACCATCATCGCTGTGACTCGGGCACCCGCTGCGCTTGATCCGGCGCCCGCCAAAAGCCCATATCGCGTCCATGTGCGGACGCTTCTTCATCGGCCAGCCGCCGGAGGTCTACCGCGCCTTCTACGGCTATTCCGAGCAGCCGAATTTCCCCGGCCGCTTCAACGTGGCGCCGACCCAGCCGGTGCCCGTCGTGATGCGCGAAAGCGGCGAGCGGCATTTCCGGCTGATGCGCTGGGGCCTCTGGCCGACCTGGCTCAAGGATCCGTCGGACTTTCCGACCCTGTTCAACGCCCGCATCGAGACGGCGGCCGAGAAGCCGGCCTTCCGCGGGGCGCTGCGCCACCGCCGCTGCGTGTTCCTGGCCGACGGCTTCTACGAATGGCGCCGCGAGGGGGCCGGCAAGGCCGCGACGAAGACGCCGTTCGCGGTGCGCCGCACCGACGGGGCGCCGATGGCGTTCGCCGGCCTGTGGGAGCCGTGGATGGGCGCGGACGGCTCGGAAGTCGATACGGCGGCGATCATCACCTGCTCGGCCAACGGCACCCTGAGCGCGATCCACGAGCGGATGCCGGCGATCCTGGCCCCGGAATCGGTCGGGCCGTGGCTCGACGCGGCGGTGGACGCGCCCGAAGCGGCCCGCCTCTGCCGGCCCTGCCCGGACGAATGGCTGCGGCTCGATCCCGTGAGCGAGCGGGTCAACAGCGCACGCAACGACGATAGCGGGCTTCCCGAACCGGTGGCCCCGCCCGCGAGCCGCAAGGCTCCGGCAAAGGCCGCGATCGCGCAGGGCGAGTTGTTCTGACGCGCCTTCCGCTCAAGCTGCCGCGCCGCCTTCCCCGCCCACCTCCTCCCCGAACCGTTCGGCGGCGTAGTCGTCGAGGTTGAACGCGTCGTCGGGCACGCGGAACATGAACCGCTCGGCGATCTCGGTGAGCAGGATGTCGGGCCGGACCCGCTCCACGTAGGACCAATCGACCGACGTGCTCCAGACGAAGTGCACCTCGGCGAAGGTCTCGGCGAGCATGATGGTCAGCATCAGCGGCGCGAAGTGCGAGTACGAGTCGCCGAACAGGACGAGGCGGCGCGGGTCGCGGGCGGCGGCGTTGGCGTAGATCACGTGCGAGCCGACATGGAGCGTGTCGGCGCGGCCGGCCGCCTCCCGCGCCGCCACGATCGGGCTGGCGTAGCGGCGCACGGCATCGCGCTGCAGGTCGTGGATGCGCGTCCGTTCGGTGCGCGGTGGATCGAACCGGCCTCCGAGATCGCCGGAAATCTCGGTCTCGCGGAATCCACGCTCTGCGAGGTCCGGGCAGGGCGTGGCCCGCAGCGCGCGGCAGATCTCGCGATAGGCGAGGTGGCAGCCGGCGAAGGTCCAGTGGCTGTCGGTGCGGTAGAACAGGTCTTCACCCGCGCGGGCCGCCCGCATCGGCTCGACGAGGTCGATGCAGGTCTGCCGCAGAATGCGCGTGACCGGCCATTCCCGGAGATGCCCCCTCAACCGGGAGAACCACCGCCGCCGCGGCAGGCCGCGGATCAGGCGGCGGGCGGGAGAGAGGCGGTGATCGACCGCGATCCCGTCCAGGAAGCCATCGTAGACGCTGAGCTTTTCCGGTACGACGACGTGGTGGTACGCGATGCCGCGTTCACGCGCCCGCGCCGCACGGCCGGCGATGCGTTGGCGCCACAGTTCGGTCTGGTGGGCCATGAAGCCCGACTCGTTGAACTGCGCGATGACGTTGTTGCTTCCGGCGACGACGAACAGCCAACCGTCCTTGCCGACATGAATGTGATCGGTGACCGTGTCCGACACGAAGTCGCGCCCTTCCTCAACCGTCTTCGCCGATGCCGAACGCGCGGGCGGGCCGTGGCTCTACAGGCGCCGGCCGCTCCGAGGCAAATGCGGCCGGGCGCGCAAGATAGGCGTCGGACTTCGCCCGCAGCGATATGCTAGAGCATCGTCCCGAAAGCTGGCCTCCGGCTTTCGGAAAAAGATGATGCAAAGACAAGGGTCTAGGGCATCGTCCCGAAAGGCGGCCTCCGGCTTCCGGGGCGATGACGGTGCCCGAGCGGTGTTGCGAATTCCTTGAATGGACGGGCTTCACCGCAGAACCCGCGAGGAGCAGGCTTGAACGACACGCAAGCGGATGAGGCCGCGGCGCATGCCCGGCTGATCGAGGACAACCTCGTCCTCACCTGCGAGGCCGGGCACCTGTACCGCGACGGCGGGTTCGCGGGCGATGCCGCCCTGCTCGAGCGGCTGCGGGAGCGGGTGAGCCCGCTCACCGAAGTGGTCGGCGCCGTGTTTCCCGGCTTTCCCGCGCACGACCCCGAGCCGCCGCGCCTGTTCGGCGGTTCTGCCGCCTTTCGCGAGAAGCAGGGGGCCGCGCTCGCGGCGCCGCGCCCGCCGGGTCCGCCGACGCTGCTGTGCGAGACCCGCGATGTCCGGCTTGCGGGCAACGCCCTGTTCCATATCGCGGACGGCCGGCCGCAGGTGCTGTTCGAGACCTACCGGCCGCAGGAGCGGCACGTGGTGCCCGGCCCCGGTCCCGGCTTCCTGCACGTGGACGAGACCATCGCTACGGCGGGCCTCGTCTTCCTGCTCAACTCGGCGGGCTCGTTCAATTACGGCCATTGGCTGATCGACGACCTGCCCCGGCTGCACGCGCTCGCGCTGCTGCGCAAACGTCATCCGCGGGTGCCGATCACCGTCGCGCTGGTGTCCTACTTCCCGCATATCGACGCGGCGCGGCGCCGCTCGATCCAGCTCCTGCTGCGCCATCGGGTCTCGATCCGCTTCCTCGACCGGGACAAGACCTACCGCTTCGCGCGCCTGCACCACGCCACGCCGTGCAGCCTGCCGAGCACGGGCAAGTCGCCGCACGCGCTGCGCTATCTCACCGGGCAGATGCGGGCGCGGACGCGGCTGCCGCGCGGGCTGTTCGCGTTACGGACGCTGACCGGGCGAGGCCGGCGCCTGTTCGTGGACCGGCATCCGGGCCGGGGCCGGGGGCTCGCCAACCGCGACGCCGTGCTCGGCCTGCTGCGCGGCCTCGGCTTCCAGGCGTTCGATCCCGAACTCACCAGCGTGCGGCAGCAGGTGGTGCGGTTCTCGGCCGCCGAGATCGTGGTCGGCATCGCCGGGGCGGGGATGGCCAACACGGTCTTCTGCCGGCCCGGCACGCCGGTCATCCACCTCGTGCCGGAGGGCTGGGAGGACCGGTTCTATGGCGAGATCGCCACCGCCTGCGGCCAGGATTATGCGGCGGTGTTCGGCCCCCGGATTCCATCGGACGCGCCCGAATATCTTCGGGATTTCGCAATCGACCCCGAGCCCCTGCGCGAAGCCCTTGCGGCTGCAGGTCTGCGCTGAGATCCTGGGATCCCAAAGGGATCACCCCTTTGGCGGGGTCTCGGGGCAGCGCCCCGATCTCCCTCCCCTCGGTTTCAGCGCGGGCGACGCAGCGTTCGGCCGGTGCCCTTCGCCTGCTTGCGGAACACGCCGACCAGCTCGACATGGGCCGACCATGCGAACTGATCGACCGGCGTGACCCGCTCCAGCCGGTAGCCGCCCGCGATCAGGGTCGCGGCGTCGCGGGCGAAGGTGCCGGGATCGCAGGCGACGCCGACGACGAGGGGCACCTTCGATTCCGCGATCCGGCGCACCTGCGCCTCGGCCCCGGCGCGGGGCGGGTCGAACACCACCGCATCGAGCGCGTCGAGTTCCGGCCCGAGCAGCGGGCGGCGGAACAGGTCACGCGCCTCCGCCGTGATCCGGGCGTAACCGGCTCCGGCCCGGTAGGCGCGGGTCAGCGCGGTGATCGCCGCGGCCTCGCCGTCGGCGGCATGGACCTCGCGGGCCCCCGCAGCGAGCGTCAGGGCGAAGGGACCGCTGCCGCAGAACAGGTCGCCGACGCGCCGCACCTTGGCCTTGCCCTCGTCCATGGCCTCCAGCACCAGGGCGGTCAGGGTCGCCTCGCCGGCCTGCGTCGCCTGAAGGAAGCTGCCGGGGGGGGGCACGCGCCGGGCCGGCCCCTCGCCGACGGCGGGCGGGCGGCGCTCGACCACCACGTCGCCGTGGATCGACAGCCGGGCGAGGTCGAGTTCGCCGGCGAGCCGTGTGAGAACGCCGCGGACGCCCTCGCTCACCTGCCCGTGGCCGCGGATGTCCATGTCGAGGCCGGTCGCGGTGGCGGTGGCGGCGATGTCGAGCGGCTTGCGGCCGTGCCCGAGCGGGGCGGCGAGCGCCTCGGCGACAGCCGGCGCCCGGTGCAGGCTAGGCACGGTGATCGGGCAATGGTCGATCGGCACCAGCGCATGGCTGCGCGCGGCCATCAGCCCGGCCCGCGCCCGGCCCTCGATCTCGCGCACATGCAGGGTGATCCGCCGCCGGCCCTCTCCCTGCGCGTCGAGGAGTGGCATCAGCGTAGTCTCGATGCGCGCCTGTCCCAGCGCCCCGGCGACGATGCCGCGCTTCCACTCCGCGTAAGGGGTGGGGGCGAGGTGCTGCACGGCGCAGCCGCCGCAGGCCGAGAAATACGGGCAGAACGGCGCGATCCGCTCCGGCGACGCCTCCTCCACGGCGATCAGCGTGCCGATGCGGTCACCGCGCTGCACCCGCACGCGCTCGCCGGGCAGGGCGCCGGGCACCGCCAGACCGCCCTCCGTGAGGCCGTCGCCGCGGGCGCCGAGCCGGGCGATGGTCAAAGTCTCTTCGATTACGTCGGACATGGGATCAATCATGAGAGGAACGCCTCGCGGCGACCAGGAACTCGCGGTTGCCGTCGCCACCCTCGATGGGGGAGGGGATCGGCCCCGACACGGTGAATCCGAGGCCGACGAGCACGGCGCGCACGCCCTCGCAGACCTCGGCATGAATCTCGGCATCGCGCACGATGCCGCCGCGCCCGACCCGCTCGCGCCCGGCCTCGAATTGCGGCTTGATCAGCGCGGCGATGGCGGCCTTGTTGGTAAGCTGCGCCGCCACAGCCGGCAGAACGAGGCGCAGGCCGATGAAGCTCACATCGATGGTGGCAAGCTGCGGCGCGGGCTGAAGCGCACCCGGAGAGAGGGCGCGGATATCGGTGCCCTCCAGGCTGGTCACCCGTGGGTCGGCGCGCAGGGCGGCGTCGAGCTGGTCGCGGCCGACATCGACCGCGTGGATATGCGCGGCGCCGCGCCGCAACAGCACGTCGGTGAAGCCGCCGGTCGAGGCGCCGACATCGAGGCAAGGCAGGCCCGTGGGGTCGAGGCCGAAGGCATCGAGCGCCGCGGCGAGCTTGAGGCCGCCGCGGGAGACGTAAGGATGGGGGGCCGAGGCCTCGATCCGGGCGCTGGCCTCGACCAGATCCGAGGGGCGCGTGACGAGGCGGCCGTCGGCGCTGACGAGGCCGGCCTCGATCGCCGCCCGCGCCTGTGCCCGGCTGCGGAAATGTCCGCGCTCGACCAGGAACCGGTCGGCCCGGAGCCGCTCGCCCGTCATCGGTCTCCCTTCCGAAAATCGCTCCGCCGTGCCCGGGATCCTCGTTCCGAATAGCCGATCCTGGGGGAGAATCTCGAATTTTGATGGTGCATCGTACTTTTCCAAAAGCCGGTGGCCGCCTTTCGGGACGATGCTCACGTGATCGAGACGGGTCGGCCCGTCCCCTGTCGGAACGCGCCGCTTCGCGTTACCTACAGCATCGCCTGAGACGGTGCGTGCCGGCTCGCCCGAAAAGGGCGATGCGAAATCCGCTTTTGCCGGGTAGCCCGGATTGCGCAGCGCCTCAAGCGGTGGCGGAATGCCGGGCGGAACCGCCGGGCTGCAGCAACGGAGTGAGTCAGTTCATGAGAGGTGCCATCATGCGAGGGGCCACGACGCCTGCCATCCGCCGTATACCGGTCGCCCTCCCTTTTGCCGCGGCCCTGCTCGCCGGCCTTGCCGGGTCCGCCTTCGCGCAGGATGCCAAGGAGGCTCCGAAGGAGCCGGCCCCCGCCAAGACGGAGAGTGCCGGCGCGCCGCAGACCTACGAGAGCGCGATCACCAACGGCAAGGGTGACAGCATCGGCAAGATCATGATCCGCGACGGGGCGAATTCCCTCGTCATGCGGCTGTCGATCCAGCCGGGCGGCCTGCCTCCGGGCTGGCACGGCATCCATTTCCACGCCGTCGGCGACTGCTCGGACACGGAGAAGTTCGAGAAGTCGAAGGCCCACGTGAACCACGACCAGAGCAAGCACGGCCTGCTCAACCCGGACGGCCCGGACGAGGGCGACCTTCCCAACGTCTACGCCAACGCCGACGGCTCGGTGAACGCGGAAGTGTCGAGCGAGACCCCGCTGACCGGCGAGGGCGGCCTGCGCGACGGCGACGGCTCGGCGCTGATCATCCATGCCAACGAGGACGACCACACGAGCCAGCCCATCGGCGGCGCGGGTGCGCGCATCGGCTGCGCGGTCATCAAGTAACGCGCCCCGCTGTGCCCTCCCCCCTCTGCGGGGGGAGGGTGTTGTCGGAGGTTACCGCTTCAGGCTCACCACGCTGCCTTCGCGCTGCGCCGCCTTCTCCGGCAGGGCGGCGCGGACGGCCTTGAGGATGCCGTCGGCATCGAGCCCGGCCTCGGCGTACATCTTCTCCGGCTTGTCGTGGTCCTGGTAGCTGTCCGGCAGCGTCAGCGTGCGGACCCGGACCCGGCCCGTGTCGAGCACGCCGCGCTCGGCCAAGAGGTGCAGCACCATCGCGCCGAAGCCGCCGACCGAGCCCTCCTCCACCGTCACCAGAACCTCGTGGCTCATCGCCAGATCGACGATCAGCTCGGCGTCCAACGGCTTGGCAAAGCGCGCATCCGCGACCGTGGCCACGACACCCTCCGCCTCCAGCGCATCGGCCGCCTTCAGCGCCTCCGACAACCGCGTGCCGAGCGAGAGAAGCGCCACCCGCGCCCCTTCCGGACGCCGCACCACGCGGCCGCGGCCGATCGCCAGCGGTTCGCCCTTCTCCGGCAGCTCGAGGCCGACCCCCTCGCCGCGCGGGTAGCGCAGCGCGATCGGACCCGAATCGTGCGCGTGGGCGGTGGCCACCATGTGCACCAGTTCCGCCTCGTCGGCCGCCGCCATCACCGTCATGTTCGGCAGGCAGCAGAGATAGGCCAGATCGAACGCGCCCGCATGCGTGGCGCCGTCCGCGCCCACCAGTCCCGCCCGGTCGAGGCAGAACCGCACCGGTAGGTTCTGCAGCGCGACATCGTGCACGACCTGATCGTAGGCTCGCTGCAGGAAGGTCGAGTAGATCGCCACGAACGGCTTGTAGCCCTCGGTGGCGAGGCCGCCGGCAAAGGTCACCGCGTGCTGCTCGGCGATGCCGACGTCGAAGGTCTTGTCGGGATGCGCCTTGCCGAACAGGTCGATCCCGGTGCCGCCGGGCATCGCCGCGGTGATCGCCACCACCTTCGGATCGGCGTCGGCCGCCTTGATCAGGCTCTCGCCGAACACGCGGGTATAGGCCGGGGCGTTCGCCTTGGCCTTGGCCTGGACGCCGGAGACCACGTCGAACTTGACCACGCCGTGATAGCGGTCGGCGGAGGCCTCAGCCGGCGCGTAGCCCTTGCCCTTCTGCGTGACGACGTGGAGCAGGATCGGGCCCTGATCCGAATCGCGCACGTTCTTCAGAACGGGGAGCAGGTGATCGAGGTTGTGCCCGTCGACCGGGCCGACATAGTGGAAGCCCATCTCCTCGAACATCGTGCCGCCGCCGACGATCAGCGAGCGGGCATACTCTTCCGCCGCCGCCGCGCGCTGGTAGAGCGCCTTCGGCAGCAGCTTGCCGAGCTGCTTGGCGGTCTCGCGGAGCGACCGGTAGGTGCCGCCCGAGGCGAGCCGCGCGAGGTAGGCCGACATCGCGCCGACGGGGGGCGCGATCGACATGTCGTTGTCGTTGAGGATGACGATCAGGCGCGAGTGCAGCGCGCCGGCATTGTTCATCGCCTCGTAGGCCATGCCCGCCGACATCGAGCCGTCGCCGATCACCGCGATCATGTTGCGGCGCTTCGGTGCCGGGCCGCCCCTGGCCTTGGCGTCCGCCTCCTCGAGGTCGCGCGCCACGGCCATGCCGAGCGCGGCGGAGATCGAGGTGGAGGAGTGGGCCGCGCCGAAGGGGTCGTACTCGCTCTCCGAGCGCTTGGTGAAGCCCGACAGCCCCCCGCCCTGGCGCAGGGTGCGGATGCGGTCGCGCCGGCCCGTCAGGATCTTGTGCGGGTAGCACTGGTGGCCGACGTCCCAGACGATGCGGTCGTCGGGGGTGTCGAAGACGTGGTGGAGCGCCACCGTCAGTTCGACCACGCCCAGGCCCGAGCCGAGATGGCCGCCGGTGATCGACACCGCGTCGATCATCTCGGCCCGCACGGCGTCGGCCACCCGCCGCAGCTCGCTCTCCGGCAGAAGCCGGAGACGATCCGGCGTCTCAAGACCCTCAAGGATCGTCGTGTCCGCTAGTGCCACCGGACCAGCCTCATGCCCGAAGTAAGGAACGGCGCGCAAACCTTTGCGCGCGATGAGTTTTGTCGTGATTGATACAGCACCGGCGCCACCTACTCGACGTCGAGCGGCGCGGTGCCGGCGGCCCGGCCGTCCGGTCCGATGGCGATCTTCTGGATGCGGGCCTCGGCCCGCTTCAGCAGGGTCTCGCAGTGACGCTTGAGCGCCTCGCCGCGCTCGTAGATCGCCACCGATTCGTCGAGGGGCACGTCGCCGCGCTCCAGCCGGCGCACGATCTCCTCGAGCTGCTCCAGCGCCCGCTCGAACGGCAGATCGCCCGGCGCCGCCGCGGCAGATGCGTCGGGTGTAAGATCGTTCATCCCGGATTCCCTTTGGGGCGGGTTATGACGGGCGACGTGCGGTCGCACAAGCCCGGGTCGATTGCGTGCGACCGATCTCCGCCCGGCGCGCCCGTCACGCCAAGGTGAGATGGAACGGCGTGCCCTCGAAGGCCTCGGCGCCGCGCCCTATTCCAGCGACGGCGGCGCTCATCCGCCCCTCGCGTCCGAGCAGGCGGTCGGCGATCGCGACGAACAGGCGATTCGGCGTGGCGCTCGGCGCGATCCGCCGCACGTCTTGCGCGAGTTCCGCCTCGTCCCAATCCGGTCGCAGGGCGCAGGCCGCGGCAAAGGCCGCCGCGGTGGAGCGGCTGATCCCGGCGTAACAATGGATCACCATCGGCTTTTCGCGCGGCCAGGCGGCCACGAAGTCGAGGACGGCGCGCACATGCGCCTCGCCCGGCGGCAGGTGCCCCTCCATCGGCGCGACGATGTCGCTGAAGCCGACGCGCAGATGGTGCTCGGCACGGATCGCGGCCGGGCGCTCCACCGCACTGCCGAGCGTGGCCAGCGTGACGAGATGGCTCGCGCCGGAGGCCGCGACGGTTTCCGGCAGGCGCGAAAGAGAGCAGACGTGGATGACGGGCATTCTCTTCTAGAGCCGTATCCGACCTGATTGCATCAGGTCGGCGTCTCTATCCTCTTGTTTTGACGCGCATCCTTTTTCCGAAAGCCGGCAACCACCTTTCGGGACGATGCTATAGGTCTCACGCTCCGCGCTGAAGCGCGGCGAAGCGGGCGAGATAGCACGCCTCCGCCTCTGCCGTCGGCCATCCGGCGACCAGCCGCTCGATTTCGGCGTCGATGGGCTCGGGCAGAACCGGCGGGCGCCCGAAGATCCCGTCGGCCTCCGCGTTCGAAAAACCGGCGAGCCGGGTGGCCTCGATCGCCGCGGCGATGCGGTCGGCCCGCTTGACGAGACGGGCGAGCGCCGGGGAGGGCGCGGCGAGCCCGAAGCGCTGGCGGATCGCCGCGAGCAGGCGCCGCTCGACGCTGCGATAGGCGTCGCCGATGGCGTTCTTGAGCGGCGAGATGATGTCGCCGATGACGTATTCCGGCGCGTCGTGGAGCAGCAATTCGAGCCGCTCCGGGGCGCCGATCCGCGGATCGAGGGCGCCGCCGATCGCCTCCACCAGCAACGAGTGCTGCGCCACGGAGAAGACGTGCGGGCCCGCCGTCTGCCCGTTCCAGCGGGCGACGCGGGCCAGCCCGTGGGCGATGTCGGTGATCTCGACATCCAGCGGCGAGGGGTCGAGCAGGTCGAGCCGCCGGCCCGACAGCATCCGCTGCCACGCCCGCGCCGGCTTTTTGGACGGGCTCACGGCCGCGCTCACGGGCGGCGGCCCTCGCCGAGGGCGGCGCAGGGCGCGTGACGGTGACAGCCGGTGAGATGGTCGTTGACCATGCCGACCGCCTGCATGAAGGCGTGGACGATGGTGGGGCCGCAGAAGGTGAAGCCCTTCGCTTTCAGGGCCTTGCCCATCTTTCTTGACACATCGGTTTCGGTGGCGATCGCGGCGCGGGTAGCCGCGTTGGTCTGGATCGGCCGGCCGTCGCAAAAGTCCCAGAGGAAGGGCGAGAAGCCCGGCCCCGCCTCCTCGATGGCGAGCCACGCCCGCGCGCCGCTGATCGCGCCGCGGATCTTGGCGCGGTTGCGGATGATGCCGGTGTCACCCATCAGCCGCTCGACATCGTCGTCCGTGAAGCGGGCGACCCGCTCCGGCTCGAAGCCCTCGAAGGCCCGGCGGAAGCCGTCGCGGCGGCGCAGGATGGTGATCCACGACAGGCCCGCCTGGAACCCGTCCAGGATCAGCTTTTCGTAGAGCGCGCGGGAATCGGTTTCCGGCACGCCCCACTCGGTGTCGTGATAGGCGACGTAAAGCGGATCGGTCCCCGGCCACCAGCAGCGCGGACAGCCGTCGGGATGGGAGGTGATCAGCCCGCTGGAATCCGCGCTCATCCGGCCACGGCCGTGTCGGTGGGGAAGGCGAAGCCGGCGAAATCGGGCTTGGCCACGGCCGCGATCGTGCCGCCCGCCCGCACCGGCTCACCGATGGCGAGCGCGTCGCCGAGGCGGTCGAGGCGGATCGTGGCGAGCCCCCGGTCACCGGCCGCGCTGCCGGTGACGCCGAGGCTGCGCGCGCCTGCAATCACCTCCGTGCCGGGCTCCGGTGCCGGGCCGTCGCGGTAGACGATGGGCAGGATGCGGGTGCGGGCGGTGCCACGGTGCTGCATCCGCGAGACCACCTCCTGCCCGACATAGCAGCCCTTCTTGAAGTCCACGCCGCCGAGCTGGTCCATCAGCGCCTCGTGCGGGAAGGCATCGCTGAAGGCGAAGTCGCGCCCGCCTTCCGGCACGCCGAGGCCGATGCGGTGGGCATGGTAATCCGCCTCCGTTGCATCCGCCGAGAAGGCGCCCTCGGCGAAATACAGCCGCTCGCCGAGCGCGGGCAGGCGCCCGTCGCGCACCCGCGCCATCTCGGCCGCGGTCTCGGCCCCATCCCAGGCGGCGGCCACGCCGAGCGTCGGGTCGGCGGCCACGCTCACCTTGGCGCGCAGGCGGTAGAGCCCCAGCCGCTTGACGAGGTCGGCCACGCGCTCGGCCGCGGTATCGAGGCGAAAGCCATCCCCGGTGCGGGACACCAGAAAATCGAACTGGATCTTGCCCTGGGGCGTCAGCAGCGCGCCGAGCCGCGCCTCGCCCTCCGGCAGCGTCTCGACGTTGCAGGTGAGGATGCCTTGCAGGAAGGGGAGCGCGTCCGGACCCGAGACGGCAACGACGGCGCGGTCCGGCAGCAGGGCGATCGGCATGGCATCTCCTCGGATCAGGACGGCGGCGTTGCACGCGTGGGACGCCTGACATAAGCCGCCGCTATCCTCGTCTCAATCGCAACGAACGAACCGGGAGAGTCCGATGGAAGCGCCTTTCGACCTCGTCCTGTCCGGCGGCACGCTGGTGAACCACGATGGCGAGCATCGTGCCGATCTCGGCATCCGCGGCGGACGGGTGGCGGCCATCGGCGACCTTTCGGGCGCGGCGGCGCAGGAGCGGCGCGATTGCCGCGGCCTGCACCTCCTGCCCGGCGTGATCGACAGCCAGGTGCATTTCCGCGAGCCCGGTCTCGACCACAAGGAAGACCTGGAAACGGGCTCGCGCGCGGCGGTGATGGGCGGCGTCACGGCGGTGTTCGAGATGCCCAACACCAACCCGCAGACCACGAGCGCCGCAGCGCTCGCCGACAAGGTGACCCGCGCCCACCACCGGATGCATTGCGACTTCGCCTTCTGGGTCGGCGGCACCCACGAGAATGCAGGCGAGGTCGCCGCGTTGGAGCGGCTGCCGGGTGCGGCGGGAATCAAGGTGTTCATCGGCTCCTCCACCGGCTCGCTGCTGGTCGAGGACGATGCCGGCGTGCGCGAGATCCTGAAGCGGATCCGCCGCCGCGCCGCCTTCCACTCGGAAGACGAGCCGATGCTGCGCGAGCGCAAGGGCCTTCGCGTGCCGGGCGATGCCGCCTCGCACCCGGTCTGGCGCTCGCCGGAGGTGGCGGTGAAGGCCACGCAGCGGCTGATCGCGCTCGCGCGGGAGACCGGGGCCCGCATCCACATCCTGCACATCTCGACCGCGGACGAGATGCCGATTCTGGCCGAGGCGAAGGATGTCGCGAGCGTCGAGGTGACGCCGCACCACCTGACGCTCGACGGAACGGAAGCCTATGCCCGGCTCGGGACGCTGGTGCAGATGAACCCGCCGGTGCGCGACGCCGGGCACCGCGACGGGATCTGGCGCGGGCTGTCCCAGGGCGTGGTCGACGTCCTCGGCTCCGACCACGCGCCGCACACGCTGGAGGAGAAAGCCAAGCCCTATCCGGACTCGCCCTCCGGCATGACCGGCGTGCAGACGCTGGTGCCGATCATGCTCGACCACGTGAATGCCGGCCGGCTCTCCCTCGCCCGGCTCGTGGATCTGACCAGCGCCGGCCCGAAGCGCCTGTTCGGCATCGCCCGCAAGGGGCGGCTCGCCGTGGGCTACGATGCCGACGTGACCGTGGTGGACCTCAAGCGCCGCGAGACGATCCGCAACGCGTGGATCGCCTCGAAATGCGGCTGGACGCCCTATGATGGGCTCACCGTCACGGGCTGGCCGGTGGGCACGGTGGTGCGGGGCACGCCGGTGATGTGGCAGGGCGAGTTGGCCAACCCCGCGCGGGGCGAGGCGGTGGTGTTCGAGGAAGCGCTGCCGACGGGGTAGCGCCGCGCCGCGAGATCCATCGGGCGGATGGCTTTTCGCGGCCCTCGCGCTCTTGGGCCTTCACCACGGACGGTTGCCCCGCCCCCCCGCGCAGACGGCAAGAAACTCGCCACGATCGTCGCCGTCGTCTCGATGCCCGACAGAAACGTGAAGATCGCAGCCCTGGAGTTCAAATTCTCCGGCTGGAACTGGTCCAAGGACCAAGAGGTCAAGGCCACGCTCCGGACGGGAGACTTCCACGTGTATTCAGATCTGAACTGGATCGTCCTCGATCCCAGATCCCTCCTGCTCCGATCCAACGATCCGGAGGATATCCTGAAGCTCGTCAAAACGACGTCGAAACTCTGCGTCGAGAGAGACGGCGAGGCCCCCGTGACGTTCGACATCATCGCGCCGGGCAAGGCTCTGGAGGCTCTCAAGCCCTGCCGGGATCAAGTGAAGTTGGCGACAAAAAACGTCGCGAAGGCCGGTTTCAGGCCGTCGGGACGCGACAGATCAGAGGGGGTTGCCGGTAGGAGGCCCGCCTCGTCGTCACCGCGAGGCGAAGCCGAAGCGATCCGTAGGGACTGGCCTTCAGACGGCACCGCCCCCGTTGCGGTTCAAGGAAGCCGGCTCACGCCTCCGCCCCCGTCCGCCGATCAGTGCTGCAGCGTCGTGGTGAACCCGCCGCCGCGGATCCGCTCCGGCAGAGTCTCGGCATAGCGGGCCGTCGCATCCTCGCCATAGGTGGCGACCAGTTCCTGGAACGCCGCGAACAGGGCCGCCTGGGCCATGCAGTCGCCGTCGATCCCGTCGAGGCAGCCCTCCGCGAAAGCTTCCGTCACGAGGCCGAGCGCGAGGCGCTTGCTCTCCGCGTCGGCATCGAAGGTTGCGGTGTCGGCATCGTGGATCATGGCGGGCGGCTTCGTTTCTCGGCCGGAACAGTGCCGGCAAGACATCGTCACGATACGGCAGCCTTCACGGGCCGGGAAGCAGGGAATTGCGAAGAGGTTAACGCGGAGGCGCAATTGCGAAGGAATTTCGCAAGGCCTCCGGAGTGTGGCGCAGCCGCCACAAACGCGATCGCACGGCCGAATCCGGAGCGGATTCTGATGCAACGGAAATCGGCCCGGCAGAAGAATGCCTGTCAAAACAGGGATCTAGAGCATCGCCCCGAAAAGCGGCTAGCGGCTTTCGGTCGATTGACGAGGCTCCGGAGACGCCGACCCGATGCGATCGAGCCGGATACGATCTTAACCGCCGAACCGCCCGGCGATGGCGTGCGAAAGCCGCTCACCCTCGGCGACGAAACGGCGGGCGGCCTCATTCGCGGCGGGGGTGCAGACCCGATAGGTCAGGCTGTAGCCGCGGAAACCGCGATTATAGGCGCCGGCGAGACGGTCGCGGCGGCTCTGCGTGATCCCCTCGCTGTCGAGGATCGCCTTCATCCGCGCCGGCCATTCGGCGGCGTCCGGCGCAGCGCACAGCGTGCGCAGGAAGGCGAGCGCCCCGACGATCTCGGAGAGCCGCATCAGGTCGCGGTCATAGGGCGCGGGCGGCGGCTCCGCCGGGGGAGGCGGCTCCTTCTCCTTCTCCGGCGGTTTCGGCGCGGATCGGGCCGTGCCGGAGCGCTGCTGCGCGAACGCCTCCGCCGCCGGTGTCAGTGCGAGCAGGCTGGCCAGGATCAGGCGGGCAAGTCCCGTTCTCATGCCGAACCTTTTGCCGAACCTTTTCCCAAGCCGTCCGCCGAACCGTCTGCCGCCGCCCGGATGCGGGAGAACGCCTCGCGCAGGGTCTCGATCAGCCCCGGCGTGGTGGTCAGGCCCGCGACCTCGTCGAGGCTGGCCCAGCGCACGGCGAGCGCTTCCGGCCCCGGTGCCGGCTCGACGGCGCGCCACAAGGCGGCGTGGGGATGGATCACGTAATGGTGGCGGATGCGGTCGGTCTCGTCGCGCAGGATGATCTCGGTCGGCGTCAGGCTCGGGCCGACCACTTCGGCGAGCGACCCGACCTCCTCCTGCAATTCGCGCAACGCCCCCGCGGCGAGGGATTCGCCCGCTTCCACGAGGCCGCCGGGCAGGGTCCAGACGCCGCGCATCGGCTCGTTGGCCCGGGCGGCGAGCAGAACGAGGCCGTCCCGGATCACCGCGACCGAAACGCCGATCAGCGGGCGTGCCGGAAACAGCCGCCCGTCCTCCTGTCCCGGGTCGCTCACGGCGCGGAGACCGCGACGAGGCGCCCGTCGGCGAGGCCGACGAGGATCGTTTTGGCGGTTCCGCCCGCGTCGAGCACGGCGACGCCGTGGGCGGCCGGAGCGGGCAGGGGCAGACGCGCCCGCTCGACGGGGCTGCCGCCCTTCAGCGACACCACCGCGACGGCGCCGCGGCCCGCCACCGGCAGGGCGAGATCGGGTGGGGCACCACCGCCTCGGGCAACGGGGGCGGCGAGATCCGCCGCTTCGCCCGCCACCGGGCCGGCAAAGCCCGGCGCTTCGCCCGCGAGGCTCAAGGTCCCGTCGGCGATGCGCCAGAGCTGGAGCACGCCCTCGCCGTCGGGCGCGCGGATCGCAGCGATCTGCGGCTGGCCGGTCCCGGTGAAGTCGGCGATGGCAGCAAGCGCCAGCGGCGCGCCCTCCGGTCCCTTGCCGGCCTGCGGCGGCGTCTGCGCCCGGAGCGTCCAGACGCCGTCCGCTCCCTTCGCCGCGACGGCAAGGCCGGAGATGGCCGGACCCTGCGCGGTCACGGCGGCCACGGCCGGGCGGCCGTCGAGACGGGTGATCTGGGGCGTGCGGCCGGCAAAGACCCGGCCGTCCCCCGGGGCCAGGGTCTGGGTCGTCACCGGCACGGCCTTGGGCTCGGCGGTGACGCCGAGCGGCTGGCGCTCGCGCACGGTCAGCACGGTCCCCTGGCCCGGCGCGCCACCGAGCGCACGGGTCGGCCCGGTGAGATAGGCGCTGAGCGGCCCCTCAAGGGCACGGTGCGAGCCCGGCACGGCCCCGCGCGGTGTCTCGGCCGCGGCAAACCCTTCGATCGCCTCGGCGCCGATCAGCGTGGTGCGCAACCGGTCGCCGTCGAGGCTGAGAACGGCGCCGCCGCCCTCGCCCCAGACCACGACGACGGATGGCGGAGCGGTGTTGCCCGTGGCCTTCGGGTCGGCGCTGGCGCCTGCGGGGACGCGGGCGACCGGCAGCAATCCGGAGGTCGCCACGGAGAGGGCCACGTCGCTGCCGGGGCCGCGCATCGCCTTGACGGCAAATGGCAGCGCGACCGGTTCGACCCGGCTCCCATCCTCCACCGCGAGGGCGGGGAGGGCGGTCAGCGACAGCAGGGCGGCGAGAACCGCCCGGCGGTCAGACATGCTGGCCGCCGTTGATGTGGAGTTCGGCGCCGTTCACGTAGGACGACGCCTCGATGCAGAGGAAGTAGATCGCCTTGGCGACCTCGTCCGGGGTGCCGAGCCGGCGCTGCGGGATCTGCTCCACCAGCTTGTCGGTGCCGGGCGAGAGGATCGAGGTGTCGATCTCGCCCGGCGAGATCGCGTTGACGCGCACGCCGAGCGGCCCGAAATCCGCAGCCATCTCGCGGGTGAGGCCGGCGAGCGCCGCCTTCGAGGTGCCGTAGGCGGCGCCCGCGAAGGGGTGGACCCGCGAGCCGGCGATCGAAGTGACGTTGACGATCGAGCCGCGCGCGCGGGTCAACTCGTCGCACAGGCCCCGCGCCAGCAGGATCGGTGCGAAGAAGTTGACCTGGAAGACGCGGGCCCAGTCCTCGTATTCCGTGGTGAGCGCGCCGAGCCGCTCGCCCTCCGGGCCCTTCGGCGAGATGCCGGCATTGTTGACGAGCGCGTGCAGCAGGCCGCCCTCGGCGGCGAGCCGCTCGGCGACCTCGCGCACCCCGCGCACCGTGTCCGCCGCGTTGGCGAGATCGACCTGAAGGTGATCCTCCGGACCCATCTCCCAGGGGCAGTTCTCGGGGAAGGGGTGGCGCGAACAGGTGATGACCCGCCAGCCCGCGGCGGAGAAGCGTTTGACGGTGGCGTGCCCGATGCCCCGGCTGGCGCCGGTGAGCAGCAGCACCCGTCGACGATCGTTGGATGAGGCCAAAGCCGGTTCCTCGCTGCCCGCCCCGCGCACCGCGGGTGAGCGGGCCAAGCTGGGTCTTCGCCAAGGGATAAGCCGCGCCCCGCCGGAAATCCAGGGCCGCGCTGCATTGCGAAAGGTGCCGGAGACGCGGCGGCCCCGCGCCTGCGGAAGCGGGGCCGGTGCCACACGGCCCGGCTCGTCTTCCGCGCTTGTTCTGCGCCGGCCTTCATGCAACCCCGGAGCGGTGTCGCGGATTCGAGGGATCGTGCCGGAGGATCAGACGCATGATCGGACGAGGGATGCGACAGGCGTGAGCGAGACGGACGCGAGGCTGACCGTCCTTGTCGTGGAAGACGATGCCGTGATCCGATGCGCCGCGGTCGAGATGATCGTGGAAGCCGGTTTCGCCGTGCGCGAGGCCACCAACGGCAACGAGGCGATCCGCATGCTCGACCAGGAGCAGGAGGCGGGCGGGGCGGTGTGCGTCGTCGTGACCGACATCGACATGCCGCTGGGCATCGACGGCATCAAGCTCGCCGCCTGCATCGACCGGCGCTGGCCGCACATCGGCATCGTCATCACCTCCGGCAAGGTGCGGCCCTCGCCCGGCGACGTACCGACCGACGGCCTGTTCATCCGCAAGCCCTACACGGACGAGAGCCTGCTCGCGGCGATCCGCTCGGTGATGCCCTGATCGTCCGCGATCAGGGCGTCAAAATCAGGGATAGAGCCGCGCGCGGGTCCAGCCGTCTCCGTCGCGCGTGAAGCGCACCCGGTCGTGCAGGCGGTAGGCACCGTTCTGCCAGAACTCCAACTGCACCGGGGCGATGCGGAAGCCGAGCCAGTGCTCGGGGCGCGGCACCGGGCCGTTCTCGTATTTCTCCGACAGGGCGGCGACCTCGGCCATCAGGGTCGGGCGGTCGGTGAGCGGGCGCGATTGCTGGCTGGCGATGGCGCCGATGCGGCTGTCGCGGTGCCGGCTCGCGAAATAGGCGTCGGCTTCCTCGCGCGTCACGGGAGAGACGGGGCCGCGGCTGCGGATCTGCCGGCCGAGAGACTTCCAGTACAGCACCGTCGCCGCCTGCGGGTTGGCGAGAAGTTGCCCGCCCTTGGCCGACTCGGCGTTGGTGTAGAAGACGAGCCCGCGCGGATCGAACCCCTTCAACAGCACCACCCGAACGTCGGGCAGGCCGTCCGGATCGGCGGTGGCGAGCGCCATCGCGTTGGCATCCACGGGCTCGGAGGCCTCCGCCTCCGCCATCCACGCCGCGAACAGCGCCCAGGGGTCGCACGACAAGGTGAAGTCGTCCGGATGGACCGAAGGCGCGTCCGCAACACCCTCTCTTAACCGATCGATGGCCATTTTCTTCCCTGTGGCAGCCGGGTCGGGGGGGCACCGACGTTGGGCAGCAACGCCGTCGGCCCCCCCGTCTGTCTCGAGTTCAGGTGTAATGCGTCTGCGTCCGTGTAAAGGCCTTGCCAGCGCGCTCTCCGCCGAAGGGAGAGCCGGTTCGACGCGTGGGCACGCGCCGCGACGCGGCCTCGCGGCTCGGATCGCGGGTCTGCTGACCCTCGGCCTCGCCGCCCTCTCCTGCGGCGGGTGCAGCGGGCCGATCCTGTCCTTCAAGGCGGAGGAGGCGCCGGCCGCGCCCGAGCCGCTCGTCACCGGCA
Organism: Methylobacterium sp. AMS5; assembly: GCF_001542815.1. GTDB lineage: Bacteria > Pseudomonadota > Alphaproteobacteria > Rhizobiales > Beijerinckiaceae > Methylobacterium. The sequence goes on along the minus strand of NZ_CP006992.1, from coordinate 4,631,354 downwards.
GCATCCCGAAGCGGCCCGCGAGCTTCGGGCGCGACCTCGACGGCGAGGATTGGCGCCGCGCCCATGCCGCGCTCTCCGTCGCCCTCGATCCGCAGGGCAACGGGCGCCCGGTGAAGTGGGACAACCCGGAGACCGCGATGCGCGGCACCATCAACCCGACCGGCCTTCCCTATGTCGCCGGCGACGAGATCTGCCGCGACTTCCTCGCGACGGTGGTGGGCGGCGCCAACAACCGCTTCGTGCGCGGCACCGGTTGCAAGCCGTCCGGCGGCGAGTGGGAGCTGAAGCGGCTGCGCGCCTCCAACCCCCAGGCCCGCTCCTGAGGCTTTCGCGGACGGCCAGACAAGAAAGTGATCGCGGATCGGTGAACGTGGCCTCGGGGGCTGTTGCAGAGCCGCAACGCCCTTCCCACGTTGAAGCCGTGCGGCAGAGGCCGTATCCCTATTCGGTTGCGACCCCCTCAAAAGAATGCCGATGCGAAACCCCTACGACGTTCTGGGTGTCCCCAAGGGCGCGAGTGAGGCCGAAATCAAGAAGGCCTTCCGCAAGCTCGCCAAGGCATACCACCCCGACAGCAACAAAGACCCGAAGGCCGCCGAGCGCTTCTCGGAGGCGAACACCGCCTACGAAATCCTCGGCGACAAGGAGAAGCGCGCGCAGTTCGACCGCGGCGAAATCGACGCCGAGGGTAAGCCGCGCGCGACCGGCTTCGAGGGCTTTTCCGGGTTCGGCGGCGGACGCGGCGGCAGTGGCGGCGGCTTCGACTTCGAAGGCTTCACGCAGCGACGCGGCGGGGCCGGGCCGGGCGGCGTCGGAGAGGACTTCATCAGCCACATCTTCGGTGAGGCGTTCCGCGCGGGCGGCGCCGGGCCGAGCGGGCGCGGGGGGCCGATCCGCGGCGACGATGTCGCGGCCGAACTCAGCGTGACGCTCGAACAGGTCGCGAGCGAGGACAAGATGCGCATCGGCCTGCCCGGCGGGCGCGATGTCGACGTGATGATCCCCAAGGGCGTCGTCGATGGCCAGACCATCCGCCTGCGGGGCCTCGGCGGCGCGGGCGGTCCCCGCGGCGAGCCCGGCGACGTGCTGCTGACCATCCGCATCCAGCCCCACCCGGTGTTCAAGGTGGACGGCGCGGACCTGCGCGCCACCGTCGATCTTCCACTGGAGGACGCGGTGCTCGGTGGCGCCTTGCGCGTGCCGACCCTGACCGGCGCGGTCGAGATGAAGGTGCCGGCGATGACGAGTTCCGGCCGCACTTTCCGCCTGCGCGGGAAGGGCTTGCCGAAGAAGGATGGCAGCCGCGGCGACCTGTTCGCGACCACTGCCATCGTCTTGCCGGCCAGCGACGACCCGGCGCTGACCGAGTATGCCCGCCGCCGCCGCGAGGCGAAGGCCGGGACGGCGTAGAGGACGCCGTGCCGCGGGGCAGGCCTCGGCGTCTGCCGAGGCGGCGAGCGGAGCGTGCCGTGAGGATTCACGCACTCCGCGGCTGGGCAGATGGTCCCCGAGGCCCAAACGAGGACACCGGGATCGCCCCCGAGGCGATCCCGCGCGCCTTGAGGCTTCCCCCTCCGGCAACCCTCGGCTAAGGAAGCCCCCGGCGCAGGGCCGTCCCTCGAGAGGCGCCCGCGCGGCCGAAGCGAAGGTGACGCATGTCGGAACAGAAGCCGGGCGGGCTGCTCGCGGGCAAGCGCGGGCTGGTGTTGGGAGTGGCCAACAACCGCTCGATCGCCTGGGGTATCGCCCGCAGCGCCGCCGCACACGGAGCGGAATTGGCCTTCACCTACCAGGGCGAGGCGCTGAAGAAGCGCGTCGAGCCGCTGGCGCGCGAGTTGAACGCGCATGTGGTCGGCCATTGCGACGTCACCGATCCGGCCTCGATCGATTCCGCCTTCGCTGCGACCGCCGAGGTGTTCCCGGACGGCATCGATTTCGTCGTCCACTGCATCGCCTTCTCCGACAAGGACGAGCTGACGGGGCGCTATCTCGAAACCTCGGAGGCGAACTTCACCAAGTCGCTGCTGATCTCGTGCTACTCGTTCACGGCGGTGGCGCAGCGCGCGGAAAAGATCATGCGCAACGGCGGGTCGATGCTGACCCTGACCTATTACGGCGCCGAGAAGTGGATGCCCCACTACAACGTGATGGGTGTCGCCAAGGCCGCGCTGGAAGCCTCCGTGCGCTACCTCGCCGCCGATCTCGGGCCGAAGCAGATCCGCGTCAACGCGATCTCGGCCGGGCCGATCAAGACGCTGGCGGCCTCGGGGATCGGTGACTTCCGCTACATCCTCAAATGGAACGAGTACAACGCGCCGATGCGCCGGACCGTGACCATCGAGGAGGTCGGCGAGACGGCGGCCTACCTGTTCTCCGACATGTCCCGCGGCATGACCGGCGAGATCCTTCACGTCGATGCCGGCTACCACGTCGTCGGCATGAAGAACCCCGACGCGCCGGACATCACCCGCGAGCGGGAATAGGGTTTAGACTCTTGTTTTCGCATCGTCTTTTTCCGAAAGCCGGAGGCCACCTTTCGGGACGATGCTTTAGCCCTCTTCCCCGAGCCGTCGGCGCCAATCCTCCACGGCGCCGCTCGCGAGCCGGCGGGCAGCGAGCGCCCGCCAGGATTCGGTGAGGGGCGCGAGACCGGCAATCGCCCGCAAGGCCGCCGCGTCGAGGCGATCCACGTAGAAGTGGTGCAGGAGCCGCGACAGCGGCCAGTCCGGATGCGGGCGCGCGACGCGTTCGAGCCCGTCGCCGGCCGCCACGGCGCCTGTCTCGATTACCCGGTAGTACCAGCCGGTGCGCCCGCTCGCCTGCACCCGCCGGGCCATGTCCGGCACGCCAAAGCGCAGGTTCAGCTTGAAGCAGGGCTGGCGCGCCTGCGAGACCTGAAGCAGGGCATCGCCCACCCGCCATAGGTCGCCGACGCAGACATCGTGCTCGGTGAGGCCGTGGGTCGAAAAATTCTCACCGAAGGCACCGGGCCGCTCCAACAGATCGGGCAGGCCGGGCAAATCGCCGCGCCACGCGGCGGCATGGTCGAGGGCGTAGTGGTGCACGGCCTTTTCCGGGCCGCCATGAACACGCCGGTCCGCCTGCTCGTCGCCCGCGAGACCGAGCGGCCCCACCGCGACCGGCCCCTGTACGGGGGCCTTGGCGATGGCGCTCGCCGCGCCCTTCTCCCCCAGCGGCGCGACGCGCCCGGTCAGCACGGCCCGAAGCGCGACCCGCATCTCAATCGTCCTCCTCGCCCTGCGAAAAATCGCCGGAGAGCCGCAAGCCCTCGATCCAGGTCGCTCCATCGCGCTTGAGCACGAGGCGCGGACGCACGCCGCCGGACTCGGCGACCGCCGCGGCGAGGCGCTCGGAATGCGTCACCAGCCAGACCTGCGTACGTTGCGAGGCCTGCACGATCATCCGCGCCAGCGCCTCCGTCAGATCCGGGTGCAGGCTGGTTTCGGGCTCGTTGAGCGCGAGGAAGGGCGGCAGCCGGTAGGCGAGCAGCGCGCCCGCGAGCGCGAGGTAGCGCAGCGTGCCGTCGGAGAGTTCGGACGGCTCGAAGATCCGTTTGGGGTACTCGGCGAAGATCACGCCGAACCGCGCCTCCCGATCCGGCCGCGGCACCACGAGGCGGGCGCCGGGAAAGGCGTCGGCGAAGGCTGCGTCGAGGTCGACGGTGTCGCCGCGGATATGGGCCAACGTCGCGAAGACGGCGGCGAGGTCGGCGCCGTCGGAGGCCAAAGTCGGTGTCGTCACCGCGAGGCAGGGGCGGCGCAGGGGCGAGCCCGCATCGGTGCGCACGTCGTGGTAGAAGCGCCATGCCTCCATGGCTTGCCGGACGATCTGCAATTCGGGAAAGCGCACCGCGTCTTGAAGCGCGGCGAGCGCCGTCTCGGTCGGCAGCAGGTCGGTGCCGAAGACGCGCTTGCGGCCCTCCTCGTCGCGCACGAAGCCCGCCGGCCCGTCGCGGTCGAGCACCGTGACCGGCCGCGCGCCGGCCTGCACGGTGAGCCGCTCGCTCTTCACCTGCGGCTCCAGGGCGAAGGCCGCCCCGTAGACCGCGCCGCCCACCTGCGGCACGAGGCCAACCTCGACCGCGTAGGTGTAGGCGTGGCCGGTGGTCTCGTCGGCCAATTCGGCGGACAAACGCACCCGCGCCAGCTCGCCCTTGCGGCGGGACCCGGCCCAGAGCACGGATTCCATCCCCCCCTCGGCGGCGAGCGCCCGCGTCAGCGTGCCGCCGGAAGCCGCCTGGAGCAGGCCGAGGGCACGGTAGAGGTTGGTCTTGCCGGTGCCGTTGCCGCCGACGAAGACCGAGAGCCGCCCGAGCGGAAAGCGGATGTTCTTCAGCGACCGGTACCCGGCCGCCTCGATCTCGCGAACCGCCGGCATCCGTGACCTCCCGCGCGCTGAAGCGAAGCCAATCTAGACCGTTCGGAGAGCGATTCGGGGAGGGATACACGGCTTCCGGCCGTTGCTCCCCTCTCCCCGCCATTTTCAATTGGCAGGCAGAAGTTCGCCTTCGGGGCGAACCGTTTCCGATTGTCGGAGATGCGGTATGACGGAAGGAGAGCGCTTCGTCGGATCGCTTCCGCGCAAGGCGGACTTCCACGATCGCAACAAGCGTCGGCCCTACGAGCTGACGCGACGGATTGCGGCGCGCCTGATCGACGATCCCGGGCTCGTTGCCAACGGCCGATCCCATCTGGAGCGTCGGGTCCGATCCGGCGCAGGCGCGGGCCTACACCCTCTGGGCCGCCGTTCTGGACCAGGACATCACACAGATCGTAAGCCAGATGCTGGAGGACTCACCGAGCGGTGACCTGCTCCGGGATATGCAGCCCGTCTTCGCGGTCATTGCCCCGCAGGACCGGGTCGACAGGGTTGAAATGGCCGGACTTCATGTCCGGTCTGCGGCGAGCCCGGCACCTCGGTGATGCCGACCGATGGGGCGGCCGCGCCCGGCACTCCCAAGGCGGCGGATGCCCCGGCGTGACCGCGATCGTCCCTGACGTCGAGGGCGTGGCTTTGACCAAAGTCCGTCGCTTGGAGAGAGAAGGACCAGAGCTGGATCCCGTCCGGAGTCCGGGCTGGGTCGTTCTCCCTCGAACGGATGGCCTGCCGCATCGATCGGCTGCCCCGTGCCGCCCCCGACGCGGCGGAAATGGTGCGGCGGCTTGGCTGGCTTGCCGCGACGTGCGGGATGGCTTTGTCCCTCCCCGACCTCTTGGCGCACGACCTCGGCCCAGGGCCAAAGATCAATCCGGCACCTTGATACCGTCCAGCCCCTTGCGCGGCTCGGGAAAGCGCGGGTCCATCGCTCCCAGCGTGTCGGCGATGGTGCGGGCGACCATGACGTTGCGGGCCCATTTGCGGTTGGCCGGCACGACGTGCCAGGGGGCGTAGGGCGTCGAGCAGCGGGCGAGCGCGTCGTTGAAGGCGGTCTGGTAGGCGTCCCAGCTCTTGCGCTCCACGAGGTCGGCCGGGTCGAACTTCCAGTGCTTCTCCGGGTCGGCGAGGCGGGCCTCCAGGCGCTCCTTCTGCTCGTCCTTGGAGATGTGGAGGAAGAACTTGAGGATCACCGTGCCCGAGAGCGTCAGCAGCCGCTCGAAATCGTTGATGATCCCGTAGCGCTCGCGCCACGTCTCCTCCGGCACGAGGCCCTTCACCCGCACCACGAGCACGTCCTCGTAATGGCTGCGGTTGAACACGCCGATCAGGCCGCGGCCGGGCGTGCGCAGGTGGTAGCGCCAGAGGAAGTCCTGATCGAGTTCCTCGGTGCTCGGCACCTTGAACGACCAGACCCGGCAGCCCTGCGGGTTCACCCCCTCCAGCACGTTGCGGATGGTGCCGTCCTTGCCGCCGGTATCGATCGCCTGGAACACCACGAGCAGGGAGCGGCGGTGCTCGGCGTAGAGCTTCTCCTGCAGCGCCCGGATGCGCACGCGCTGCGCGTCGAGTTCGGCCTTGGCCGCCGCCTTCTCGAGACCACCGGTCGCGTCGGGATCGATCGCGGCGAGGTTGACGCTCCGGCCGGGTTCGACCGTGACGATGCCGGGCGCGGCCGGCGGCAGGACCGGGTGGAGATGCGGCGACAGGCTCGGCGCGGTGCCCGTGCTCGCGATCGCCGCGCGGGCCCAGCCGGCAAAGGAAGGCGGATGGTCGGGCCACGCCGCCTGCGGTTGTGTCTCCGTCGTTTTGTCGCTCTCGACGCTTTTTTCACTCCCGGCGCTCTTGCCGTCCTTGCCGTTCTTGCGCGCCATGCCGAAGATTACCTGCTCACGAGCCGATTGCGAGGCCGCTACGCGGACCCACAAGGAAGGAATAAGCTTGGAGCCCCAACAGACGCGCCGCCTTCGCCGTTCCCGATCCGGCGCGTCGGGGCCTTCGAGGGCGGGGTCTTCGAGAGTGAGGTCTTCAAGGGGATGCGCCGGTCGCGCCGGAGCCGCCGCATGAGCGGCGTGCCGACGATCTGGTTCGTGCGCCATGGCCAGACCGACTGGAACGCGGAGGGGCGCCTTCAGGGCCACCGCGATACCGATCTCAACGCCACCGGGCTCGCCCACGCGGCGGAGGCGGCCGAGCGGCTGCGCCGCATCGCCGGAGCGGAACTGCCCACCGCCGACTACGTGGCGAGCCCGCTCACCCGCACCCGCCGGACGATGGAGATCCTGCGCGCCGGTATCGGCCTGCCCACGGGCGGCTACCGGGCCGATATGCGGCTGCGGGAGATCGGCTTCGGCGCCTGGGAGGGCCGGACCTGGACCGAGATCCGGCGGCGCGATCCCGCAGGCGCCGCCGCGCGCGACCGCGACCGCTGGGGCTACCAGCCGCGCGGGGAGGGAGCGGAGAGCTACGCGATGGTCGAGGCGCGGGTTGAGGAAGTGGTGGCGGAGCTACGCCGCCCGACCGTGATGGTCGCCCATGGCGGCGTCGCCCGGGCGCTGCTGGTCATCGCAGGCCATCTCGACATCTACGCTGCCCCACGGCTCGGCATCCGCCAGGGCAGCATTCTCGTCATCGAACCCGGCGGCTGGCGCTGGGCGTGAGGGCATTCTTTTGGGGGACAGCGCTCGAGAGGCCATGCCGGCCCGCCGAGCGCGTTTCCTAAACGGGTCGTCCGAGCCCGGTCAGGCCCGCGCGGCGCGGCCGCGGGCGAGCAGCCGTACGGCGGTGACGGGGAGGAGGAGCGTCTTCACCGTGGCCGTGACGGCCAGGACGGCGAGGACCGGCAGGATCGCGAGACAGATTCCGCTCACGCGCATCGGACACTCCTTGGGGCTGCTGAATGGGCGGCTTGCGACCGCTTGGTTGATGACAATCCGCCACTCAATCGCGGCAAGACCAAGGTGAACGGAGCAAACTTATGCATTTCTGCGCTCCACCGGCCTGTCCGGCCGGACAGCATAGCCGGATCGGGCGCTCGTGCTTTGCTCTGCCTCAACGGTTTCGGAACGCGCGGACGGCGGTTCCGGGGGCGGCAGCCGCCGGGCGCGGGGATGGGCGTCCTCGAAGGCGCTCATCAGGCGGGCGGCATCGACCTTGGTGTAGATCTGCGTGGTCGAGAGCGAGGCGTGGCCGAGCAATTCCTGGATCGCCCGCAGCTCGCCCCGGCGGGCGAGCAGATGCGTCGCGAAGGAATGCCGCAGGGCGTGCGGGGTCGCGCTCTCGGGCAGGCCGAGCGCGCCGCGTAGCGCGGAGACCGCGTACTGGACCACCCGCGGCGAGAGCGGCCCGCCCTTCACGCCGACGAAGAGCGGCCCCTCCGGGTCGAGGGCGTGCGGGCACAGCGACAGGTAGGCGGCCACCGCCTCGGCGACCGCCGGCAGCACCGGCACGGCGCGGACCTTGCCGCCCTTGCCCGTCACCCGCACTTCGTCGATGCCCGGCATCGGCGCGTCGCGGGCGGTGAGCCCCAGCGCCTCCGAAATGCGCAAGCCCGAGCCGTAGAGGAGGGCGATCACCGCCGCGTCGCGGGCGAGCACCCACGGGGCGCGGTCGTTGTCGGGGCGGGTCTCGGGCGCGGTCATCGCCAGCGCGGCGGAGATGGGAAGCGGGCGCGGCAGGCGGCGCTCGACCTTGGGGGAGCGCACCGCGCCGAGCGCCGCGACGCTGCCGTGCCCCTCCCGTTCGAGGAAGCGCGCGAAGGAGCGCAAACCCGCCAGCATCCGCATCAGGGAGCGCCCGCCGATCCCCTCGGCCCGGCGCGCGGCCATGAAGGCGCGCAGGTCGCGGGGCTTCAGGGCGATCAGCCCGGCGATGGTGGGCGTGCCGGAGCGGGCGGCGCGATGGATCAGGAACTGACGCAGGTCGCGCTCATAGGCCTCGACCGTGTTGGCGGCCATGCGCCGCTCCCGCGCCAGCGCCTCGCGCCAGCCCCGCATCGCCGCGCGCAGGGCGGCGTCGCCCGGCGGCAGGAGGGCTTCGGGATCGACACTGGGGAGGGACGCGGTGCGCATCATTGCCGGCAGCAAGCACCCGGTAAGGTTGACGAAGCGTAAACGGCAAAAACCCTTTCCGCCCGGCCGGACTGCGCCAGATGGGCACTCATCCACACATCATCCGTACCGGGGAGAGAGGGCCGATGGCCAAGCCCGTCCACACCATGATCCGCGTCCGCGACGAGGCGCGCTCGCGGGACTATTATGCCCGCGCCTTCGGCCTGGAGCCGGCCGACCGGTTCGACTTTCCGGACTTCACGCTGCTCTACCTGCGCGATCCGTCCTCGCCGTTCGAACTCGAACTGACGGTCAACAAGGACCGCGCCGAGCCCTACAATCTCGGCGACGGCTACGGCCATCTCGCCTTCGTGGTGGAGGATGCCGAGGCCGAGCACGCCCGCTTCGAGCGCGAGGGGCTCCCCGTTACCCCCGTCAAAACGCTCAAGCACGGCGACACCGCGCTCGCGACCTTCTTCTTCGCCACCGACCCGGACGGCTACAAGATCGAGGTGATCCAAAAGGGCGGCCGCTTTTCCTAATCGTCTGGGCGTCTACGGCGCCTTCTCCAGGCGTTCGAGCCCGGCCAGCGCCTTCTCGCATGCACTCGGAGAGGGCGCCGGCAGGCTCGTCTCCAGGCGCATCGCGTCGTCGAGCGCCAGGACGTAGCGCTCCTCCGTGAGCGCCCGGCCGACCGCTGCCATCATACGCTCGCGGCCAGATCTCAGCACCCGATCGACCCGCTCGCGCTCCGCGCCGCAGGCGAGCGCCCGGCCCAGCACCTTGCCCTGGCGCTCGCCCTCGACCTGGGGGATCACCAGCGGCCGGGCCGCGCCCGGCTCGGGTGGCGTCTGCGCGCCGGCGACGCCGGCCGTGAGCACGAGCCCGAACAGGGGGAAGAAGACGCAGCCGGCCCCTGAGCGCATCGAATCGTTCTCCCCCACGGCTCTTTCAGAACGGCACCGCTTCCCGCGATACGGCGATCGCGCCGGACGCGACAGGTCGCGTGCGTTCCCTCACGCTCTCCGGGGCGAATCTCGTCCACGGTCAAGCCGGAAACGACAGGGGGCGACAATGGGTCTTTCCGGAGGTCCTGCCGACAGCGCGGCGGCGGCGGACACCAGCAGGATCGGGCGAGGCCGCGGCTCGATCCCGTCGCGCATCCCCTTGAGCCTCAAGCTCGCCTATTCGGCCTTCATGGCGGTGCTGCTCCCGGTCTATCTCGCCCATTACGGGCCGACGAACTTCCTGTACTTCTGCGACATCGCCCTGATCCTGACCCTCGTCGGCATCTGGGCGGAGAGCGCGCTTCTCGTCTCGATCTGCGCCGCCGGCATCCTCGCGCCGCAACTGCTCTGGGCCGTCGATTTCCTGGCGCAGGCCGCGGGCACTCCGCTCACCGGCCTGACCGCCTACATGTTCAACGCGGAGACCTCGCCGTTCCTGCGGGGCCTGTCGCTGTTCCACGGCTGGCTGCCGTTCCTGCTCGTGTTCCTCGTCTGGCGGCTCGGCTACGACCGGCGCGCCTGGGGCGCGTGGTCGGCGCTGGCGGTCATCCTCCTGTTCGTCTGCTTCTTCCTGATGCCGCCGCCGCGGCCCGATCCGGGGCTGACGCCGGTCAACATCAACTATGTCTGGGGCATGAGCGACACCGCCGCGCAGACGTTCCTGCCGGCCTGGGCGTGGTTCGCAGGCCTCGTCGTCGCCATCCCGCTCCTGATCTCCTGGCCGACCCACCGGCTCCTGATCTGGCTGATGCCCCGAGCGCCCGTCACGTCCGCCCTCACGTCCCCTTCGGCTTCACCCGCCGGGTCGGGGCCTCGCTGAGCGGGTCTTCCGGCCAGGGGTGGCGGGGATAGCGGCCCCGCATCTCCGAGCGCACCGCCGCCCAGGAGCCGCGCCAGAACCCCGGCAGGTCGCGGGTGATCTGGATCGGGCGGTGGGCCGGCGAGAGCAGGTGGAGCACCAGCGGCACCCGCCCCCCGCCGAGGGCGGGATGCCGGTCGAGGCCGAACAGCTCCTGCACCCGCACCGCGAGCACCGGTTCGGGGCCCGATTCGTAATCGACCGGAATGCGCGAGCCCGTCGGCACCTCGACATGGCTCGGCGCCTCCGTCTCCAGGCGGGCGCGCAGCGTCCAGGGCAGCAGACCCTGCAGGGCTTGGCCGAGGTCGTCGGCGGTGATCGCTGCCAGCGAGGTCCGCCCGACGATGGCCGGTGCCAGCCATTCCTCGACACTCGCCGCCAGAGCCTCATCGGAGAGGTCGGGCCATTCGCCGCCCTCCGCCCCACCTTGGGCTCCGTGGAGGAAACGGACGCGGGTGCGCCACTGCGCCAGGGCGGGCGTCCAGGGCAGGCGGTCGAGGCCGAGCCCGGCGATGCCGCGGGCCAGGACCCGCGCACCCTCCCCGTCGGCGGGGACGGGGAGGGTGCGCTCGTCGAGCGTCACGGCGCCGAGCCGGCGGCCTTCGCGGGCGCGCAGGGCCCGCGCCTCCTTATCGAAGCTGACACTGCGCACCGTGCCGATCCGGTCGGCGAACAAGGCGTCGATGGCCTCGGACGCGATGGCGACGGCGGACAGGATCCGCGCGGAGGCCGCCGCACCCGTGAGGTCGGCGACGACGATGAAGGGCTCGCGGGCGAGCGGGCTCACCGGATCGACGAGGCCGGCGCGGCCGTTCGCCATCAGGAAGGCGCCGTCCCGGCCCCGCGCCCGCGCCACCCGGTCGGGATAGGCCAGCGCCAGCAGGGCGCCGGGCTCGGCCATCGGGGGATCGGGCTCGACGGCATCCGCCGCGTTGGACGCCGCTTTGGCCGCCTGCCGCGCCCAGCCTTCCGCGAGGCGGCGCATGTCGGCGGCCCGGCCCCCGCGGTCGCGGCGGAAGCGGTCGAGGCGCTCGGCCAGGTCCACGGCGTCGCCGCCGAGCCCGCGCTCGACCAGCACGGCGGCGAGATCGGCCGCGGGGCGGGCCTGACCGGCTTCGGCGGCGCGGGCGACCATCCGGGCGAGCCGGGGCGGCAGCGGCAGGCTGCGCAGGGTGTCTCCGGTGGCCGTGAGCCGGCCGTCGGGATCGAGGGCGCCGAGATCGGCCAGCATCGCCCGCGCTTCGGCCAGCGCCGGCGCGGGCGGCGGATCGAGAAAGGGCAGGGCGGTCGGGTCGGTCACGCCCCAGGCGGCGCAGTCGAGAGTCAGCCCGGCCAGATCCGCGGAGAGGATCTCGGGCCGGGCGAAGGGTTCGAGCGCCGCGGTCGCCGCCTCCGGCCAGAGCCGCCAGCAGACACCCGGCTCGGTGCGGCCGGCGCGGCCCCGGCGCTGATCGACCGAGGCGCGCGAGGCCCGCGCGGTGACGAGCCGGGTCATGCCGTTGCCGGGCTCGTAGAGCGGAACGCGGGCGAGCCCGGAATCGACGACGATGCGCACGCCCTGGATCGTCAGCGAGGTCTCGGCAATCGAGGTCGCCAGCACCACCTTGCGCCGCCCCGGAGGTGCCGGGGCCACCGCCCGATCCTGCTCGCCCTGGGTGAGGGCGCCGTAAAGGGGCGCGAGGTCGGTGTCGTCCGGGAGGCGTCCCTCCAGCCGCTCGGCGGTGCGGCGGATCTCCGCCTGCCCCGGCAGGAAGGCGAGCAGCGAGCCGGGATCGGCCCGCAGCGCCCGCAGGATCGCGGCGGCCATCGCGTCCTCGATGCGCTGGTTCGGGTCGCGGTCGAGATGGCGGGTCTCGACCGGGTAGGCGCGTCCTTCCGATTCCACCACGGGCGCGTCGCCGAGAAGCCCCGCCACGCGGGCGCCGTCGAGGGTGGCCGACATCACGAGGATGCGCAGATCCTCCCGCAGCGCGCCCTGCGCATCGAGGGCGAAGGCCAGCCCGAGATCGGCATCGAGGGAACGCTCGTGGAACTCGTCGAACAGCACCGCGCCGATACCGGTCAGTTCCGGATCGTCGAGGATCATCCGGGTGAACACGCCCTCGGTGACGACCTCGATCCGGGTGCGGGCCGAAATCTTGGAGCCGAGCCGCACGCGGAGCCCCACCGTGTCGCCGACCCGCTCACCGAGGGTGGCGGCCATGCGCTCGGCCGCACCGCGCGCGGCGAGCCGCCGGGGCTCCAGCAGGATGATTTTTTGGGCGCCGAGCCAAGCTTCGTCGAGGAGCGCCAGCGGCACCCGCGTGGTCTTGCCGGCGCCGGGCGGGGCTACGAGCACGGCGGAGGATCGCCCGGAGAGGGCCGCGCGCAGGGCGGGAAGGGCGGCCTCGATCGGGAGCGGGGGAGCGGAGGATGGCGCGGGGGACGACATGGTCCGCGAGGTGCCGCGGTTCGGGCCCGGGCGCAACCATCGGCGCCGCTCAGCGCCTTCTGCGACGCCCACGAAAATTTGTTAACATATCTTGGGATTTTTCCGGAACGGGAAGGAAAGCTGCGACTTGTGGGCTCAGCGTGCGGTCCATGTACGCGACGGAGAGACGACGATGCGCATAGCCCTGACACTCGCAGCCGGTGCGCTGCTCGGCAGCCTCGGCCTGGGAGTGGCGTCGGCCTCCGCCGCCCCTGCCATGCCGGCCCCCGGCCTGATCGCCGGCCAGACGGTCGAGACCGTTCGCGACCATTCCCACCAGGACTGGCACCGCCCCCACCGGAGCGTCCTCGGCCACCACCACTCGACCAAGGCCGAGCGCCATCGCCGCCGGATGAACACCCATCACCACGGCAACCCGAACGCCCGCAACCCGGAGCGGCCCGGCTATCAGCAGCAGCTCGGCAACACCACGGGCGGCCCGCGCTACTGAGCGCTTCGATTCGCTGACGGCTTACGAGGCCCGTCCGGCATCATGCCGGGCGGGCCTTCGCCGTTGCTGCGGCCGGCGGCGGCACCACCCTCGCTTGCGACGGCTGGGGAGAGCGCCCACTTGTCCACGGACTTCACGGTTGCCCGGCGGTGCCCGGCCGCGGCGGGGCTGCTAGCCTCGTCCCCATGTCCAGACCCCAGCGTTCCCAACCCCTCGAACGGCGTGCCCAGGCGGCGGATACGGTGACTTCCTCGCCCCTCGACATTCCCGGCGCCACGCCGATGATGGCGCAGTACATCGAGATCAAGGCCGCCAATCCGGACTGCCTACTGTTCTACCGGATGGGGGATTTCTACGAGCTGTTCTTCGAGGATGCGGAGATCGCCTCCCGCGCCCTCGGCATCGTCCTGACCAAGCGGGGCAAGCATGGCGGCGCCGACATCCCGATGTGCGGCGTGCCCCTGGAGCGGTCCGACGACTACCTGCACCGGCTGATCGCGCTCGGCCACCGCGTCGCCGTCTGCCAGCAGACCGAGGACGCGGCGGAAGCCAAGAAGCGAGGTCCGAAATCGGTGGTGCGGCGCGAGGTGATCCGCCTCGTCACGCCGGGCACGCTGACCGAGGACCGCCTGCTCGACCCGACGCGGGCCAACCTGTTGCTCGCCATCGGCCGGCGCAAGCTCTCCGACACGAGCGAGGCCTACGGGCTCGCCGCCCTCGACATCTCGACCGGCCGCTTCGCCTTGAGCGAGGTGGAGGGTTCGGAACTCGCCGCCGCCATCGCCCGGCACGAGCCGCGGGAGATCGTGCTCTCGGAGGTCATCCACGCCGATCCGGCCTTGGCCAAGCTGTGGCGCGAGACCAAGGCGGCGGTGGTGCCGCTCGCCCAGGGCGAGCTGGAGCCGGCTTCGGCCGAGCGGCGCATCCGCGAGCAGTTCGGCGTCAAGACCCTGGACGGGTTCGGCAATTTCAGCCGGGCGGAGATCGCGGCGGCCGGGGCGGCGCTGCTCTATCTCGAGCGCACCCAGCTCGGCACCCGCGTGCCGCTCTCCGCGCCGAGCCGGGAGGCGACGGGGGCGACGCTCGCCATCGACGCGGCCACCCGCGCCAACCTCGAACTCACCCGCACCCTGTCGGGCGAGCGCAAGGGCAGCCTGCTCGACGCCATCGACCGCACGGTCTCGGCCGGCGGCGCCCGGCTGCTCGCCGAACACCTCGCCGGCCCCCTGACGGACCTGAGCAAGATCGGACGGCGGCACGACGCCGTCGCCTTCCTGGCCGGGGACGGCGCGCTGCGGGCTCACTTACGCGACGCGCTGCACGCCGCCCCCGACATCGCCCGCGCGCTCTCCCGCATCGGCCTGAACCGGGCCGGCCCGCGCGACCTCGCCGCCCTGCGCGACGGGCTCAACGCCGCTGCGACGATCGCTGAGCAGCTTCGCGCGGAAGAAAATTTGCCGGACGGGCTGACCCGCCTCGCCCGCCGCCTCGACAAGGCCGACCGGGCGCTGGCCGAGGAACTGGCTCAGGCGCTCGCCGACGACCTGCCGCTCAACCGGCGCGACGGCAATTTCGTGCGCGCGGGCTACCACGCCGAGATCGACGAGGCCCGGCTGCTGGGCCAGGACTCGCGAAAAGTCATCGCCGCGCTCCAGGCGCGCTATGCCGAGGCCAGCGGCTGCCGGACGCTCCGGATCAAGCACAACAACGTGCTCGGCTACTATATCGAGGTGCCGCAGGCGGTGGGCGAGGCCTGTCTCAAGGGCCTGATGCAGGACTTCGTGCATCGCCAGACCATGGTCGATGCGATGCGCTTCACCAGCGTCGAACTCGGCGAGCTGGAATCGAAGATCGCGGGCGCCTCCGACCGGGTGCTGGCGCTCGAATCCGCGGTGTTCGATCGGCTGAGCGCGCGGGTGAGCGAGGGGGCGGAGGCGATCGCCGATATCGCCGAGGCCCTCTCCGGCCTGGATGTCGCCGCGAGCCACGCCGAACTCGCGGTCGAACTCGCCTGGACCCGGCCGGTCATCGACGAAAGCCTCGCCTTCGCGATTCAGGGCGGGCGCCATCCCGTGGTGGAGGCGGCGCTGACGAAGGCCGGCGAGGCCTTCATCGCCAACGCCTGCGACCTTTCCGGCGACGAGGCCGGGCGCATCCGCCTCGTCACCGGCCCGAATATGGGCGGCAAATCGACCTTCCTGCGCCAGAACGCGCTGATCGCCGTGCTGGCGCAGATCGGCGCCTTCGTGCCGGCGGCCTCCGCCCGGCTCGGCGTGGTGGACCGGCTGTTCTCCCGTGTCGGCGCGGCCGACGACCTCGCGCGGGGCCACTCGACCTTCATGGTCGAGATGGTCGAGACCGCCGCGATCCTCAATCAGGCAACCCGCCGGTCGCTCGTGGTGCTCGACGAGATCGGCCGCGGCACCGCGACCTTCGATGGCCTGTCCATCGCCTGGGCCTGCCTGGAGCACCTGCACGAGAAGAACGGCTGCCGGGCGCTGTTCGCGACCCACTTCCACGAGTTGACGGCGCTGAGCCAGCGCCTGCCGCGCCTCGACAACGCGACGCTGAAGGTGGCCGAGGACCGCGGCGACGTGGTGTTCCTGCACGAGGTGGTGCCGGGGGTCGCCGAGCGCTCCTACGGCCTCCAGGTCGCCCGCCTCGCCGGCCTGCCGCCGAGCGTGGTGGCACGGGCCGGCGCCATCCTGAAAGGCCTCGAAACCTCGGAGCGCGAGCGCCCCGCCCGCCGCAAGATCGACGACCTGCCGCTCTTCGCCAGCCTCGCCGCCGCACCGCCCCCGCCGCCGGAGCCGGTGAAACACGAGCCCGACGACCGGCTCGGCCAGTTGATCGACCGCCTCGATCCCGATGCGCTGACACCGCGCGAGGCGCTCGACGCGCTCTACCGGCTGAAGAAGGAGCGGGCCGCGGGGTAAGGGCGGCGCGGGCGCGGTTCGAGGCCGCGGGCCGGCGCGGCTCACGGGGCGGAGACGATCTGCTATAAAGCCGCGCTGATGCCAGCCGGCCCGCTCCGGCCCAACCGGCCTATTCCCCTTCGCGGTCGCGGGCTTGCCCGGGGCCGGACGTCCTTGCGGGGAGGGGCGCCGGGCCGCCCGGAAACAGATCGATGCTTCGTCTCCTCCTCGCCTTCCTCCTGACGCTTGCCGCTCCGGGCCTTGCCGGCGCGCAGGGCGCGATGACGGCGATGAAGGCCAAGGATCTCGTGCGCGCGCGCCTCGTCTCCGAGAGCGAGGCGCTGGTGCCCGGCCGCACGGTGACGCTCGGCCTGCACATGGCGATGAAGCCGGGCTGGCACGTCTACTGGCGCAATCCCGGCGATTCCGGCCTGCCGCCGGAGATGGCGTGGCGTTTGCCCGAGGGTTTCACGGTCGGCCCGGTGCAGTGGCCGGTCCCGGAGCGCATCCGGGTCCAGACCCTGATAAATTTCGGCTACGAGGGCGCCGTCACCCTGCTGGTGCCGCTTGCCGTGCCCGAAAGCGCCCGAGCCGGCGAGACGGTGCGGCTCTCCGGCACGCTCTCCTACCTCGTCTGCGAGGAGATCTGCATTCCGGGCTCGGCGGAGTTGAGCCTCGACCTGCCGGTGGCGGCCTCAGCCGAGCCGGCTTCGGGGCAGGCGGCCCTGTTCGCCCGCGCCCGCGCCGCCCTTCCCGAAGCCCTTCCCAAAGCCGCGCCCGGCTCGTATCGCGCGACCCGCGAGGGCGACCGGCTCGTGCTGCATCTCGAACGGCCAGGCCTCGCGGGTGTGACCGATGCCGCCTTCTTCCCCTACGCCGAGGGCGCGCTCGACAACGCCGCGCCGCAGGATCTCGCCATCGATGCCGCCGGCCTGCATCTCACCCTGACGCCGGGCGATGCGGGGCAGTTGCCCGAGGCGCTGGCCGGCGTCCTCGCCCTCACCGAGGACGGCGCACGCAAGGCCTATGCGCTGGGCCCGGAACCCGCCCCCGCGCCGACGACCGCCGCTGCCGTTCCGGCCTCACCCCAGGCGCCGCCCGCAGCCGAGGCGCCGCCCGCACCGGAGGAGGAGAGCCTGACGCTGTGGAGCGCCGCGGGGCTGGCGCTCGTCGGCGGCCTCCTGCTCAACCTGATGCCCTGCGTCTTCCCGGTTCTCTCGATCAAGGTTTTGAGCCTCGTGCGGCAGGCGGGCGAATCCGCAACCCGCGTGCGGCTGCACGGGCTCGCCTATACGGCGGGCGTGCTCGCGAGCTTCCTCGGGCTTGCCGGGCTCCTGATCGCGCTGAAGGCGGGCGGCGCCGGGATCGGCTGGGGCTTCCAGCTTCAGTCGCCGGTGGTGGTGGCGCTTCTCGCCTACGGCCTGTTCGCCATGGGCCTGAGCCTGTCGGGGGCGGTGCATCTCGGCGGCGGGATCGTCGGGCTCGGCGACGGGCTGACCCGGCGGGCGGGCTACCAGGGCTCGTTCTTCACCGGCGTGCTGGCGACGCTCGTCGCGACGCCCTGCACCGCGCCGTTCATGGGCGCGGCGGTGGGCTTCGCGCTGACGCAGTCGCCGCTCGCCGCGCTCACCGTGTTCGCAAGCCTCGGCCTCGGGCTCGCCCTGCCGTTCCTAGGCCTGACGCTGGTCCCGCAGGCGCTGCGCCTGTTGCCGCGGCCCGGCGCCTGGATGGACGTGCTGAAGGGCGCGCTCGCTTTTCCCGTCTATGCGACGGTGGCGTGGCTCGTCTGGGTGCTGGCGCAGCAGGTCGGACCCAACGGGCTGCTCGCGGGGCTCACCGGCCTCGTCCTCGTGGCGCTCGCGGCCTGGGCCTGGGAACGGGCGCGCGGGGCGGGCCGGCTCGGCACGGGCTTTGGCCGGGTGGCGGCACTCACGGCGCTCGCGGCGGCGCTCGGCCTCGTCGCCGTCCTCGACGGCGACCGCGCCACGGCGCGCACCGCGCTGGCGCAGGGCGAGGAGGCCTTCACGCAAGCCCGTCTCGACGCGCTGAGGCGTGAGGGGCGCACGGTGTTCGTGGACATGACGGCGGCATGGTGCATCACCTGCCAGGTCAACGAGCGGACCGTCATTGCCCGTGAGGGGGTGCAGGCGGCGTTCCGGGCGGGACAGGTGGTCTATCTGAAGGGCGACTGGACCAACCAGAACCCGGAGATCACCCGCCTCCTGGAGCGTCACGGCCGCAGCGGCGTGCCGCTGTATCTCGTCTATCGCGGGACGAGCGAAGCGCAGGTGCTGCCGCAGATCCTGACGGAAGGGATCGTCCTCGCAGCGATCGGGCAGAAGGACGTCGCGGCGGCGCAGTAGGGCTCACGAGCGGTCCCGTTCATCCCCTCTCCCCGCATGCGGGAAGAGGGGAAACCGTGCCTCATGCATGACAGCAGCGAGGCGCCGAAACGGCCATGTCAGCCCGCGAGCTTGGCCGCGATGCCGGCCACGTGGCGGCCCTGGTAGCGGGCGCCGTCGAGTTCGACCTCGGAGGGCTGGCGCGAGCCGTCGCCGTCGGCGATCGTGGTCGCGCCGTAGGGGGAATTGCCCTTTACCTGCTCGACGCCGTTCTGCCCCGCGAAGCTGTAGGGCAGGCCCACCACCACCATGCCGTGATGGAACAGCACCGTGTGGAAGCTCGTCAGCGTGGTCTCCTGGCCGCCGTGCTGCGAGGCGGTCGAGGTGAAGGCCGAGCCGACCTTGCCGACCAGCGCGCCCTTGGCCCACAGGCCGCCGGTCTGGTCGATGAACTGCTTCATCTGCGAAGCCATGTTGCCGTAGCGGGTCGGCGTGCCGAAGATGATCGCGTCGTAATCGGCCAATTCCTCGACGGTGGCGATCGGCGCCTCCTGATCGAGCTTGTAGTGGAACTGCTTGGCCACCTCGTCCGGCACCAGTTCCGGCACGCGCTTGAGCGCGACCTCGGCCCCGGTCTCGCGGGCGCCCTCGGCCACCGCCTTGGCCATCTGCTCCACATGGCCCCACGACGAGTAGTAGAGCACCAGAACCTTCGCCATCGTCGTCTCTCCTGTTCGCGGGCCCGGCGCATCGCCCCGGAAGGGGCTTTCCGCCCTTGAGCGGAGGCGACGCACTCGATTCGGCCCGAGCGTCGAATGCGCGACTCCTATGAAGGTTCGCGCTGTTTGCAGACATGCCCTGACATGCAAGACCACTCTTGCAGATCTGCAAACAGTGGACGGGGGAGGGTGCGGTGCCGGTGGCCTGGGACGAATTCCGCCTCGTGCAGGCCATCGCCGACCGGGGCGCGCTGGCTCCGGCCGCGGCGCATCTCGGCATCAACCCTTCCACCGCCTTCCGCCGCCTCGCGGCGGTCGAGGCGGAACTCGGTGCGCGCCTGTTCGAGCGCCACCGCTCCGGCTACGTGCCGACGCCGGCCGGCGAGGCCATGGCCGCCGCGGCCGTGCGGATGGAGGAGGAGGTCGCCCGCTTCGACCGGGAGGTCGCCGACCGGGCGCAGACGCCCTCGGGCCTTTTGCGGGTCACCGCTGCGGCAACGCTCGTCACCGATTTCCTGATGCCGATGCTCGGCCGATTTCGGACGCGCTACCGACAAGTCCGGATCGAACTCGTCACCTCCGAGGAGGCGCTGAACCTGTCCCGCCGCGATGCGGATGTGGCGTTGCGCGCCACCCGCGACCCGCCGCCGAACCTCGTCGGGCGCCGGCTCGCCACCATCGCCTGGGCGGTTTACGGGCCGGCGCGAGACGATGCGGACAGCGGCGACGCCGACTGGGTCAGCCCGAGCGAAGCGGTGGCCGGCGGACTCTTCGCGCGCTTCGTCGCCGCCCGCGCCGGGCCGGAGCGGATCGCGCTGCGCCTCAACAGCGTGCAGGGTCTGTGCGAGGCGATCGTGGAGGGCGTCGGCATCGGGCCGCTGCCCTGCTACCGCGGCGACCGGCTCGCATCCCTGAAACGCCTTTCGGGGCCAGAGCCGGAACTGGCCGCTTCGCTCTGGCTTCTGACCCACCCGGACCTGCGCCACGCGGCGCGGGTGCGGGCCTTCATGGACCATGTGGCCGCCGAGGTCGCACCGTTGCGCCCGGTCCTGGAAGGGCGCCAAGGGGACGATCCGCGCAGCAGGGTGAGCGCCCGGCTCGAGGCTTTGCCAGGAACGCAGTCCTGAAACGCTCGCCCGGCGCGGCGCCCTTCGCATCGCGGAGCCCTCGCGCGCCGTCGCGCGACGGCTCTCAACGCAATTGCGCAACGGCCGGTCCCGCCTGTATAAGAGGCGATCCCCTCATTCATCGCGACATGGGATCCTTCGGGCCTGACCGGGCCGGAGGCCGCGGGGAAGCCATTCCGGCATCCCGCCCGTTTCCCTGCCGCGCACTCTGACCGTCTGGAGCTTTGTCCGATGTCCCAAGGTCCGCTGATGCCCAAGGCGACCGCCGTGTGGCTCGTCGAGAACACCTCGCTCGCCTTCGAGCAGATCGCCGATTTCTGCAAGCTGCACCCGCTCGAGGTGAAGGGCATCGCCGACGGTGAAGTCGCCGCCGGCATCAAGGGCCTCGACCCGATCACCACCGGCCAGCTCACCCGCGACGAGATCGAGAAGGCGCAGAAAGCGCCCAACTACCGGCTCAAGGTCGCGGTTTCGAAGGTGAAGCTGCCCGAGGTCAAGCGCACCACCAAGGGCCCGCGCTATACCCCGCTGTCGCGTCGTCAGGACCGGCCGAACGCCATCCTCTGGCTGATCCGCAACCACCCGGAGCTGAAGGACGCGCAGGTCATCCGGCTGGTGGGCACCACCAAGGCGACGATCCAGCAGATCCGCGAGCGGACCCACTGGAACTCGGCCTCGCTCCAGCCGATGGACCCGGTGACGCTCGGCCTGTGCTCGCAGATCGACCTCGATTTCGAGGTGCAGCGCGCCGCCAAGGACCGCCCCGCCGTGTTGCCGACCGACGGCGGCGCCAAGCTCCTGCCGACCGAGGTCTCGACCGCCCCGGCCGCCGCGGAGCGGGAGGAAGAGGAAGAAGATCTCAACGCCGATGCGGTCTTCGCCAAGCTCAAGGGCATGAGCCGGATCGACGAGGACGACGACGAAGCGTGATCGTTTCGCTCTTCGGCTGGGGGCCTGCGTCATACGCGCAGATCCATTCGTGAAAGAAACTTCTCGCTCGCCCGCAACAGATGCGGAATAATGCTGGCCGGCCGCTCCCACGGAGCGGCGGCAGGCGCGAGGACGTGGCATGATCCACGGTGGCGTGACCGAGAGCGGCTCGAACCCTGGCGGCCTGGTCGAGGCCGGCGTGACCGCCGACCCCGCGGGTGGCCTGGACGACCGGCCGCCCGCGGCCCCAACGGCCGAGCCGGTGACGCTCGCCGAATCCCTGACGAGCGAAGCGGGCTGGGGGCCGGAAAATTTCGGCGCCGAGGGTCCGAACCCGCCCTACCTGCGCATCGGCGGCAAGCTCTGGGTGACGCTCACCGAGTTCGAGCCCTGCTTCGCCTCGTTCCGCCGCGACCGCGGCCCGTTCCGCTCGAAGGTCGCGATCGCCAGCCACCTCGCCAAGTACGACGCGATCATGGTCGATCCGCTGGCCTTCGAGGAGTGCTTCGGCCCCGGCGAGGGCAACCAGACGGTGTTCCCGTTCGGTGCGTGGCTGGAGATCCGCCGCGTCGGCTTCGGCGGTCTGGAATTGTGGGGCAAGCGCCAGGGCGCCGTCACCCTCCCGCTCGACGCCCTGGCGGTGGCCTCGGCGATCTGGCTGCGTGGAAAGGGTTCGGCGTCGCGCTCCGGGCCGACCTGAGACTCAAGGCTCGCCCGTCGCGGTCGATCGGTTCGTAAACCGGCACGCTCCCCCTCTCCCCGCAAGCGGGACGAGGGCAAGCGGGACGAGAGGTACGCGGGATCGACCGGCCCATTGTCCCCTTACGCCGAAGCCAGCGGCTTCGACACGTCTTCCAGCGACTTGCCCTCGGCCGCCGTGCCCCAGATCCAGCCGACGATGGCAGCCACCGCCATCAGGGCCGCGCCGATGAAGTAGCCGACCAGCACGAGGTCGCGCGAGCCCGTCTCCACCAGCGCGCCGAACAGGAGCGGCCCCGAGACGCCGCCGATGCCGGTGCCGAGGGCGTAGAAGGCGGCGATCGCCAGCGCGCGGATCTCCAGCGGGAAGGTCTCGGCCACCGTGAGGTAGGCGGAGCTCGCCGCGGCGGAGGCGAAGAAGAACACGGCCATCCAGGCCGCGGTCTGGCCCCAGGGGCCGAGCATGTCGGCGCGGAAGACGAGGCCGACCACGACGAGCAACACCGCCGAGATGCCGTAGGTGAAGGCGATCATCGGCCGCCGACCCACCGTGTCGAACAGCCGGCCGAGCAGCAGCGGGCCGAGGAAGGAGCCGAGCGCGAAGGGCAGGAGATACCAGCCGACATCGCCGCCGGGCACGTTGTAGAAGCGCTCGAGCACCAGCGCGTAGGTGAAGAACAACGCGTTGTAGAAGAAGGCCTGGGCGATCATCAGCGCGAGGCCGACCATGGTCTGGCGCCGGTTCGTGACGAACAGGGCGTTGGCGACCTCCGAGAGCGGGGTGTGGCTGCGGACCTTGAGCTTCAGCCGGCGCGACGCATCCGGCGGGGGCAGGGTGATGCCGTCATCCGTGAAGCGCTTCTCGATGCCGGTCACCACCCGGTCGGCCTCCGCGGCGTAGCCATGGGTGACGAGCCAGCGCGGGCTTTCGGGGATCCAGGTGCGCAGGAGCAGGATGACGAGGCCGATGCCGCCGCCGACGAAGAAGGCGATGCGCCAGCCATAGGCCGGGTCGATCCATTCGGGGCGCAGGAGCGCGATCGAGAGGAAGGAGCCGAGCGCCGCGCCGATCCAGAACGAGCCGTTGATGACGAGGTCGGTCCAGCCGCGCACGCGGGCCGGGATCAGCTCCTGGATGGTCGAGTTGATCGCGGTGTACTCGCCGCCGATGCCGGCCCCCGTCAGGAAGCGGAACAGGCAGAAGCTCCAGATATTCCACGACAGGCCCGTGGCCGCGGTCGCCACGAGGTAAAGCGCCAACGTGATGAAGAACAGCTTCTTGCGTCCGATCCGGTCGGTGAGCCAGCCGAAGCCGACGGCGCCGACGACCGCGCCGACGAGGTAGGAGCTGGCCGCCAAGCCGACATCGAACTCCGTGAAGGACATCGGCGCCTTGCGCAGCGCCCCGACGAGGGCGCCGGCCAAGGTCACCTCGAGCCCGTCGAGCACCCAGGTGATGCCGAGCGCGACGATGACGAGGGTGTGGAAGCGGCCGAAGGGCAGGCGGTCGAGCCGGGCGGCAATATCGGTGTCGACGATCGTGCCGGTGGCGACGCGCTCGGGCGCCGCGGCCCCGGCCTGACCTTCCGCTCGGCTCGTCATTGCCCCTCCGTTTACCCTGACTCGGCAAATGTGTTCGCAAGTCCCGCCCGGCGGCGGACCGAGGGCCGGGCATATTGGCGTTCGGAAACGCTTCAGGTTGCGGAATGGCCCCATTCGCCGGGCCACCCGCCATGACTTTTTTCGCGCACCTTTCCGTCAGATCCCTGCTTCCGCCGCTCGCCGCCGGGCTGGCCTCCATGGGGGCCGTCCTCGCGGTCTCCACGCTGGCGAGCGCCGGCGGAGCCGAGCGCTGGGCGCTGCGCCCCAAGGCGTCGCCCGCCCCGGCTGCCTCGGAGCCCGGCCCGATCGAGCCCGCCCCCGTCTTGCGCGGATCCAAGGCCATTCCCGTCTCGGAGATGCCCGGCGAGCGGCGCACGGTGCGCATCGTCTACCAGGGCTACCTGCCGGCCGAAGCGCGCTGAAACCGCGGGTCGAGCGCCTCGCCGAGGCCGTCGCCGAGCCGGTTCAGCGCCACCAGGGTGACGACGAGGAAGCAAGCGGGCGCGGCAAGCATCCACGGCGCGGATTCGAGGGCGCGGGCGCCTTCCGCGATCAGCACGCCCCAGGAGGTGTCGGGCTCCTGCACGCCGAGACCGAGGAACGACAGGAAGCTTTCCAAGAGGATCACCCGCGGCACCAGCAGGGTCGCTGCCGCGATGATCGACCCGAGCGTGTTCGGCACGATGTGGCGGACGAGGATCGTGCCCGTGCCCACCCCGAGGGCCGAGGCCGCGCGGACGAAGTCGCGGTCCTTCAGGCTCAGCGTCTGGGTGCGGACGATGCGGGCCATGTCGAGCCACTCGACCGCGGCCACCGCCACCAGCACCAGCCACAGGCCGGCGCGGAAGAACACCAGCAGCATGATGACGAAGAAGACGAAGGGCAGGGCGTAGAGGATGTCGAGGAGGCGCATCATCAGCGCATCGACCGTGCCCCCGGCCATGCCGGAGACCGCGCCGTAGGCGACGCCGATCAGCAGGGCGGCGAGCGCCGCGGTCAGCCCGATCAGCAGGGAGACCTGCCCTGCCGCGAGGCAGCGGGTGAGAAGGTCGCGCCCGAGCGCATCGGTGCCGAGGACGAAATACAGCTTTCGGATCGGCGCCTCGACCGCGAGCCGGCGTCCATCCGCCGACCGCTCCAGCACCCGAGCCTCGCCGAACAGGCCGGAGCGGGGCAGCAGGCGCAAGGAGCGCGCGTCGATGGGTTTTGGCGCCGTCAGGGTCAGCCGCACCCGGTCGCCGTCCTGCGCCACGTCTTCCAGCGTCAGCCGCATCCGGAAGGCGAGGCGCGTGAGGGCCGGCCGCACCGCGTCGGGCCGCGGATGCGCGGCAAGGCTCGGCGCGACCCGGACGAAATCCGGATAGATCCGCTCGGGCGGGTGGCCGGTGAGTTGCGGGCCGACGAAGCAGGCCAGGGCGATCAGCACGAGGCTCGCAAGGGCCACAAGCGCCGGGCGGTCGCGGGCGAGACGGCGAACGAGCGCGGGGCTCATGCCGACAGCCTCACGCGCGGATCGAGGGCGGCGGCGATGAGGTCGGCGATCAGGTTGAAGACGATCACCATCACCGCCACCAGAATCACCGTGCCCATCACCAGGGTGTAGTCGCGGTTGAGCGCCCCCTCGACGAAGTAGCGGCCGATGCCGGGCAGGCCGAAGATGGTCTCGACCACCACCGAGCCGGTCATCAGCCCCGCCGCCAGCGGCCCGAGCGTCGCGACCACGGGGAGCAGCGCCCCGCGCAGCGCGTGGCGGGCGATGCGGGCGCGCGACAGGCCCATGGCGCGCTGCGTGCGGATATGCGGCTGGATCAGCACCTCGCCGAGCGAGGCGCGGGTGAGCCGGGCGATGCCGGCCGCGTGGGGCAAAGCGAGGGTGAGCACCGGCAGGACGAGGTTTTGCGGCGCACCGTCCGCCCAGCCGCCGACAGGGAGCCAAGCGAGGCCGAGGCCGAACACGATCTGGAGCAGGGGCGCGGTGACGAAGTTCGGCACCGCGAGCCCGAGCGAGGCGGCGAGCCCCACCAGCCGGTCGGTGGCCCCACCGCGGTTGAACGAAGCGAGGCTCCCGAGCCCCAGCCCCAGGACCAGCGCGAGGACGAGGGCGAGGCCGCCCAGCGTCACCGACACCGGCAGGCCGCGGGCGAACAGGTCGGTGACGGTGAGATCGCGAAAGGTGAAGGAGGGGCCGAGATCGCCCCGCAGGAGGCTGAGGAGATAACGCCCGAATTGCACGATCAGCGGCTGATCGAGGCCGTAGACCCGGCGCAGGTTCTCCATCGCCGCCGGCGGCAGCGGCCGCTCCAGGTCGAACGGGCCGCCCGGCGCCAGCCTGATCAGGAAGAAGCTGCCCGCCACCACGAGAAACAGCGTCGGCAGGCTCTGCGCGATCCGGCGCAGGATCAGCGGGATCATGGATCGAGCCGGAGATAGCGGGTGGGGGCGACGTTGCGGATGTTCGGGTGCATCCCGTGCAGCCGCGGCGAGACGAGCGCCTTCGAGCGGTAATGCAGCAGCGGCACCCAGGGCAGCTCGTCGAGCACGATGGTTTCGGCGTCGAACAGCATCCGCGCGCGGGCCTGCACGTCGCGCTCCCCGGCGGCTTGCGTCAGCAGACCGTCGAAGCGTGCGTTCGACCAGCGCCCGGCATTGAAGCCGTCATTGCCGGTGCGGAGCAGGAACAGGAAGTTCTGCGGGTCGGAATAGTCGGCGACCCAGGACATCCGGGCGAGGTCGAAGCGGCCGCCGTCGCGCAGGTAGGCGAAGTGGGTCTTGGCGTCGGTGGAGACGAAGCGGGTCACGACGCCGATGCCGCGCCACGCATCGGCCAGCGCGATTGCCGTGTTGCGGTTGTTGTCGGTGACGTTGAAGCGGTACTCGACCGTCAGCGGGTTGCCCGGCCCGTAGCCGGCCCCCGCCAGCAGCCGCAGAGCCTCCTCCTCGCGGTCGATCGGCCCGTCCTCGCGCCCCGGCAGGAGCGGGGGCGGCAGGGCGTTGTCGAGGCCCGGCGGGCAGAACGAATAGGCCGGGGCCATGGTCTGTCCCCACACGATCTCGGCCAGAAACTCACGGTCGATGGCGAGCGAGAGGGCGCGGCGCACCCGCGCGTCGTCGAAGGGTTTCTTGCGCAGGTTGAAGGCGATGGCGAGGAGGCCGAGCCCCGGCCCGAGCTGCACCTGGGTTCCGAAGCGCTGTTTCAGCGAGGCGATCTGGTCGGCGGGCAAATCGGAAAGGGAATCGATCTCGCCGGCCGCGTAGCGCCGCACCGCTGCGGCGAGGTCAGGGGTCGGGATGACGTCGATCCGCTCGATCGGGATCGCGGCGGCGTCGCGGTAATGCGGGTTCTTCGTCAGGGTGATGCGATCGTTCGGCACCCAATCGACCAGAGCGTAGGGCCCGTTCGAGACGAGGTTGCCGGGCCGCGCGAAGGCGTCGCCCCAGCGCTCCAGCGAGGGGCGGTGGACCGGCAGCGAGGTCTGGTGGGTCAGGAGTTCGAGGAGGTAGGGCACCGGCTCGGCGAGCCCGATCTCCAGGGTGCGGGGATCGGGGGCCGTCACCCCCAGCGTCTCCGGCGGCCGCTCGCCCGCATTGACGGCGGCCGCCCCTCGGATCGGGAACAGCACCTCGGCGTATTTCGCCGCCGTCTTCGGATCGAGGATGCGGCGCAGCGAGAACAGGAAGTCGTCTGCCGTGACCGCATCGCCGTTCGACCAGCGCCCGTCGGGGCGCAAGATGAAGCGGTAGGTCAGGCGGTCGTCGGAGACGGTCCAACGCTCGGCCATGCCGGGGATGATGGTGCCGCGGTTGTCGTAGGTCAGCAGCCCCTCGAACAGGTCGCGCAGGATGTGCGCCTCGGCCACCGTCGAGGTCTTGTGCGGATCGAGCGTCTCCGGGTCGGCGTCGTTGCCGCGGCGGTAGACGCGCGGCGCCGCCCGCGCGGGAGCGGGGAGGGCGAGCCCGGCGGCGAGCGCCACGCCGCTCTGCAGGAGGGTGCGGCGGGGGAGGCTCATGGGCTTACCCGACACTCCGGCGATGGGCACGGCGCCGAACGGCCTACGGACAAGCCAGAGTGCTCATGCCCGATACCCTCGCCCCGCCTGATCCCGGGCTTGCCCGGGATCAGATCGGCCGTAGCCAAAATCGGGCACGTCCGACTTTGGCCGGGGAGGGGGGAACCGCAGTGCTCATCCGGAGGCGACATCGACGAGCTTCACGCCCCCGTCTCCCCCTTCAACCCCGCCGCCTCGATGCCGGCGAGCGCGCAGATCTCGTCGTTGTCAGAGGTGTCGCCGGAGACGCCGACCGCGCCGAGCAGGCGGCCGTCGGCATCGCGGATCAGCACGCCGCCGGGCACCGGCACCAGGGCGTCCGGGCCGACGAGGTGGCTCACGGCGGCCACGAAATGCGGCTGCTCCTCGGCCCGCTTGGCGATGGCCCGCGAGCCGAGGCCGAGCGCCAGCGCGCCGTTGGCCTTGCCACGGGCCACTTCCGCCCGGCGCAGGGACGTGCCGTCCTCGGCCGCAAGACATTTGAGGGCGCCGCGGGCGTCGTAAACGACCACCGCCAGCGGCTTGAGATTCCTCTCGCGGGCGGTCTTCAGGGCGGTCGCCACGAGGGTCTGGGCGGCGGCGAGCGTCAGGTCGGTCATCCGGATGTCCTCGAAGGATCGCGTTGTCGCGGACATGCACCGGCGGGGCCGGTTTCGCCAAGCGCACCTCAGGCGATCGTCACCTCGGTCCGCACCGAGTTGGCGATGAAGCAGGTCTCGTGCGCCTCATGGTGGAGCGCGGCGAGCCGCTCCGCGTCGGGCGCCGCGCCGGCCCATTCGAGGCGCGGATGCAGCACCACCCGCGTCACCGCCTGCCGGCCGGGGGCGATCTCCGCCATCGTGCCCTCGGCATGATCGCGGTAGGCCTGCGCGACGAAGCCGGCGAGCCGGGCGACGTGGAGGAAGCTCAGCATGTGGCAGGTGGAGAGGGCCGCCACCAGCATCTCCTCGGGATCGACCGCCGCCGCCACCGCCCACTTGCCGACGACGTGCGGGGAGGCCGAGCCCGGAAGTTCGACGCCACCATCGAACCGCACGGTGTGGCCGCGGCTGTAGCGCCCCGCGGAAAAATCCTCGCCCGCGGCCAGCACCCAGCGCACATCCGCGGTGTAGGTCGCCATATTCCTGTCCCTCGCTGCCACGGGCAGCCTATCCGCTTCGCGATGCCCGGCAAAGGCGGCGTGCCCCGCCCCTGGCCGGCAGGCGAAGGCGGTCTAGTTGCGGCCTCCGATCCCGAACAGCAGGAAGCCCGCCGCCATGGCCGACACATCGGAACGCCCTTACGTCCTGTGCCACATGACCACCTCGGTCGATGGGCGCATCAAGGTCCGGCGCTGGACCACCATCGACGCGGATGCGTACTACGAGGAGGTTCACAGGCAACTGAAGGGCGACGCCTGGATGTGCGGGCGCATCACCATGCAGGGCTACGCCGACAGCGCAAAACCCTTGGCGTCCGCACCGCCGGAGGAGCCCGTCTCCCGCGAGGATCACGTCGCCCGCACCGACGCCTCCGGCTATGCGGTGGCGCTCGATGCCCGTGGCGCGATGGACTGGGGCGCACGCAACGACATCGAGGGCGATCACGTCATCGTGCTCACGACGGGACAGGCTTCGGACGACCGCCTGCGCCGCCTGAAGGCCGGCGGCCAGTCCTACATCCTGGCCGGTGAGCACGACGTCGATTTCGCCCTGGCGCTGGCCAAGCTCAAGCGCCTGTTCGGCATCGAGCGGCTGCTGGTCGAGGGCGGCGGGCGCATCAACGGCTCGATGCTGAAGGCCGGGCTCGTGGACGAACTCAGCCTACTGCTCGCGCCCGCCGTCGACGGCGTGCTCGGCACGCCGGCCCTGTTCGATTTCGAGGGCGGGGAAGACGAGTCCATGGGCTCGCGCCGCCGCCTCACCCGCACCGCCTGCGAGCCGTTCGACGACGGCACCGTCTGGCTGCGCTACCGGATCGAGTCGGTCGGCTGATCCTGCTGCGGCTGGGCGGCGAGGAAGGCGTCGTAGGCGCCTGTGACCGCCGCCCGGTTCTCGAAATGCGGGAAGGCGCCGGTAGGCAGCCGCAGGATCGTCCAGTTCGGGCGGCCCGCCACCTCGCCGACATAGCGATAATCGACGAAGTCGCCCCGCGCCCCGTGCACCATGAAGATGGGCAGGCGCAGCGCCTCGTAGACCCGCGTGGTGTCGTCGGGGAACAGGTAGCCCGAAAGGAACGAGAACGGCGCGTGCTCGGCCCCCGGTTGGCGGGCCGAGAGCCGGTCGTAGGCGAGCAGGCCCTCGTCGATGTCGCGGCTGCCCCAGGTCTTTTCCAGGAAGAAGCGCATGCTCGGCCGGCTCGCCAGCGCGTCGAAGAGCGGGCGGCCCCAGAGCGGGAAGGCGGCGAGCCCGCGGGCCAGCGGCTTGCCACGGTGGGTGTCCGCCGGCCCGCGCCCGGAGAGGCGCGCGTCGAAGCCGGTCGGGCTGATGAGGCCGAGCGTCGAGAACAGGTCCGGCCGCTCCAAAGCGGCGCGGGCGAGATAGGCGCAAGGGAGCGAGAGCGCCATCGCGTCGAGCGCCACGCCGCCATGACGGCCGGCGATCTCAGCCGCCGCGTCGAGGATCGCGTCGGTCATCAGCCGGGGCGTGTAGATCCGGTCCGCCCGCTCGGAGAAGCCGAAGCCCGGCAGTTCCAGCGCGTAGACCGGGCGGTGGCCCCGGTAATGCTCGTAGAGCGGCTTGACCTCGTAGGCGTTGGCCGCCGCGTTGACCGAGTGGATCAGGAGCAGCGGCCGTCCGCCCTGCGCATCCGCGGCGTAGAGGTTCACCCGGCCCGCCCGCGTGCGCAGGGTGCTGCGCCGCCCCGGCAGGGCCGGGGGCAGGGGGCCGGCCCGGTTCAGCCCGAGATGGCTCCAGGCGATCCAGGCGCCGGCCGCCGCCAGCGGCAGCAGGGCGAGGGCCTTGCCGCTCTTTCGTGTCCCGGGATGGCGCGTGCCGTGCATGATTTCTCCGTTCCGCTCTCGCGTCGGACAACGCGGGGCGGGGGCCGGCGTTGCCACGATCGCTTGCCACCCACGGTTCATGCCGCAGCGGTTTCCCGTTAAGCTTGCAGGAGAGCGAAGGGGGAAGGAACCAGATGCCGGATCGCAAGCCCGAGCGCCGCGTCCTCGCCCTCGTCGCCGTCCTGACGGGTCTCGGGATGACGGTACTGCCCACCACGGGAATGGCGTTCCTGATGCCATGGGTGATGCAGCAGGGGGCGTTTCCGGCCTCCACGGCTGCGGTGATTCAGACGGCGCACTCCTACGGGCTGATCCTGGGCGCGCTGCCGATGGCGGCGCTGGCCGCGCGGCTCGGACCGCGCCGCGGCTTCCTCGCCGCGCTCTTCGCCCTCACGTTGCTCGTCCCCGCCGCGGCGCTGCCGCTCGACCTCGTGCCGCTGCTCGGTCTGCGTCTGGCTCAAGGCATCGCCACGGCGCTTATCGTCTGCGCGGGCTGGAGCCTGCTGCGCCGCCTCTTCGGCGAGGCGCGCTTCGGGCTCGGCCTCGGACTGGGGGAAGTGGCCGCCCTGCTGGCGCTGCTGCTACTTCAGATGTCGGCCGGGTTCGCGCTGCCGTGGATGGGAAGCCTTGGCATCCTCGTCCCCACCCTGCTCCTGGCGGGGCCGAGCCTGATCCTCGGCCTCCTTGCCCTGCCGAAGGAGGACACGCCGGGGCCGCGTTTCGACGGACTCGGCGCCATCCTCTCGCTGCTCTGCTTCGGGCTGCTCCTGACCACCGTGCCGCTCGCGCTGATCCGGCCGGTGGCGGCCCTGGTGGTGCTCAATCTCGGCCTGATGCTGCTGGGGCTGTGGATCTGGCAGCAATGGCGGCGGCCGGCGCCGCTGCTGCCGCTCGATCTTCTCGCGCGGCCGGGCCTGGCATGGCCGCTCGCCGCAGCCTTGGCAGGCCCCATCGCCCTCACCGCGGCGGACACGGCCCTTCCCTCCCATCTCAACGCGCTCGAAGGCCTGTTGCAGGAGAGTGTCGGCGTCGTGTTCCTGGGGCTTGCGGCCCTCAGCGCCGGGGCGGGCTTCTATGCCGGCCGGTCCGGCGCGCCGCGTCTCCCCCGGATCGGGATGGGGCTCGCGGCGGCCGGCCTCGCCGCTCTCGCCGTGGGGCTCCCGGATGGCGGGGCGGCGGGCGCATGGCCGATCCAGGCCGCCGGTCTCCTCGCCTTCGGCCTCGGCCGCGGCCTGTTCACCGTGGGCAACGTCCTGGCGCTTCTGCGGGCCGCGCCGCCCGCGCGTAATGCCGCGGCGACCGGATTGTTCGTCCTCGCGGGCGGGCTCGGGACGCTGCTCGGCCCGCTCTGCCTCGTGCCGCTTCCGGCGCTGTTCGACGCGACCGAAGCGATCTCGTCCGGGCTCTGGCTGGGGCTCACGGCGGGGGCCGCGCTGGTCGCGGCTTGGCTCAGCCGATCGGGGGCGGAGACCGGCGGGCGCCCGTCACAGGAACCGGCTTGACCCTTCGGCAGACCGGCGCGCTTCGGCCTCAGGCCGCCGCCTCGATCTCCCCGCTCACCTCCAGCCATTCCTCTTCGGCCTTGGCCAGAGCCTCGGCGGCCTCGGCGCGCATGCGGGCGATATCGCCGGCCTTGGCCGCGTCCTTCAGGAAGGCGGTGCCGTCGGCCAAAGCCGCATCGATCTTCTCGATCGCCCCCGAGAGCTTGGCCATGCGCGCCTCGATCCCGTCGAGGCGCTTGCGCAGGGGAGCCAGCGCGGCGCGGCGCTCCACCGCCGAGCGGCGCGCCTCGGCCTTCTGCCCCCCGGTGCCGTCGCCGGACGTGTCCACCCGCTCCGGGCCGGCGAGCACGAGGCGGCGGTAATCGTCCATGTCCCCGTCGAAGGACTTCACCGAGCCGTCACCGACGATCCAGAGCCGGTCGGCGCAGGCCTCGATCAGGAAGCGGTCGTGGCTGACGAGGATCACCGCCCCCTCGTAGTCGTTGATCGCCTCGACCAGCGCCTGCCGGCTCTCGATATCGAGGTGGTTGGTCGGCTCGTCGAGGATCAGCAAGTGCGGCCCGTCGAAGGCGGCGAGCCCCATCAGAAGCCGCGCCTTCTCGCCGCCGGAGAGTTTCTCCACCGGCGTGTCGGCCTTCGAGGCCGGGAAGCCGAGCCGGGCGGCGGCCGAGCGCACCTTGGCCTCGGGCGCGTCGGGCATCCGGTCGCGCACATGCGCCACCGCGCTCTCGGACGGGCGCAGCTCGTCGAGCTGGTGCTGGGCGAAATAGGCGACCTCCATCTTGGAGGAGCGCCGCATCTCGCCCGCGAGCGGGGGCAGCCGCCCGCCGATCAGCTTGCAGAAGGTCGACTTGCCGTTGCCGTTGGCACCCAGGAGCGCCACGCGATCGTCGGGGGCGAGGCTGAGGTTGAGCCCCGAGAGCACGATCCGCTCGCCGTAGCCGGCCTGGACGCGCTCCATCGCCACGATCGGCGGCGAGAGCGGCTTCTCCGGGCTCGGCAGGTGGATCACCGGCACGTCGTCTTCGAGAAGCGCGGCGATGGGCTCCATCTTGGCGAGCCGCTTCATCCGCGACTGGGCCTGGCGCGCCTTGGTCGCCTTGGCCTTGAAGCGGTCGATGAAGCTCTGGAGATGCGCCCGCTCGACCTCCTGCTTGGCCTTCGCCTTGGCCTGGAGCACCCGCTTCTCGGAGAGCTGGCGGGCAAAGCTCGTATAGCCGCCGCGGTAGATCGTGAGCTTGCCCCGATCCAGGTGCAGGATGTGATCGACGCTCGTGTCGAGCAATTCCCGGTCGTGGCTGATGATGACGGCCGTACGGGGGTACTTCTCGAGGTAGTCGTAGAGCCAGAGCGTGCCCTCGATGTCGAGGTAGTTGGTGGGCTCGTCGAGCAGGAGCAGGTCGGGCTCGGAGAACAGCACCGCGGCGAGCGCCACCCGCATCCGCCAGCCGCCGGAGAAGTCCGAGCAGGGACGGCCCTGCGCCGCCGCATCGAAGCCCAGGCCGTGCAGGATCGCCGCGGCCCGCGCCGGCGCCGAATAGGCGCCGATATCGACGAGCCGCGTCTCGATCTCGGCGCGCCGCAGCCCGTCGGCGGTGTCCGCCTCCTGCATCAGCCGGGCGCGCTCGGTGTCGGCGGCGAGCACGACGGCGTGCAGGGTCTCGGGGCCGGCGGGCGCTTCCTGCGCCACCGCACCGATGCGCATGCCTTTGGGTAGGGAGACCGCACCGGCATCGGTCGGCAACTCGCCGAGGATCGCCCGGAACAGGGTGGTTTTCCCCGCGCCGTTGCGGCCGACGAGGCCGACCCGCGCCCGGTCGGGAATCGCGAAGGTCGCCGAATCGAGGATGACCCGCTCGCCGATGCGGTAGGTGAGATCGTTGACGCGCAGCATGACCGGCGTTCTGGGGGCGGGCGCCGGGAAGCGCAAGAGCCGGAGCTCAGGAGCCGGGGAGCCCAGGAGCAGCGACCTCGCGCAGGCCATCGGCGGGGCCCGCGCGAACGTTTTGCCAGCTTGAGCGTTCGGCTCGGACGAACAACGGCAGAAAAGACGCGGAGGAACCATGGCCAAGCCTGAATTCAAGGCGCCGCGCCCGCCGGAGCTGCTCTCGCCCTGGCGCACGGACAGGCGCGCCGCGCTCCAAGAGGAGGCCCGGGCGTTTGCCCGCGACGTGATCCTGCCGCTCGCCGACGAACTCGACCCGCAGAAGGGCGAGATGCCGCGCTCGCTCATCGACGCGATGGCGGCGAAAGGCTGGTTCGGCATCACCATCCCCGCCGAGTATGGCGGGATGGGGCTGGGGGTGTTCGAGTACTGCCTGATCTCGGAGGAACTCGCCCGCGCGTGGCTCTCCACCGGGTCGATCCTGGCTCGCGGCCAGGGGCTGGGCACGCAGACGCTCGACGATGAAAGCCGCCGGGCGCTGCTCGCCAAATCCGCCAAGGGGCAGTGGATCGGCTCGATCGCACTCTCCGAACCCACCGCCGGCTCGGATCTGGCCGGCGTGCAGACCCGCGCCGTGCGCGAGGGCGACGAATGGGTGCTCACCGGCACCAAGCGCTGGGCCGGCTTCGCGCTGGGCGCCGACTTCATCGAGGTGCTGGCCCGCGTGCGCGACCCCGAGCCCGGCGAGCCGCGCTCGGCCGGGCTCGAACCCTTCCTCGTGGTCAAGCAGCCCGGCACCTTCCCGGAGGGCATGACCGGCACCGTCATCGACAAGATTGGCTACCACGGCTTCCTCACCTTCGAGCTGAACCTCGACGGCGTGCGCGTGCCCGAGCGCGACCGGCTCACCGGCCTCTACGGCGACGAGGGGGCGGATGCCGATTCCGGCGGCTTCGCCTCGGTGCAGCGCGGCCTCAACATCGCCCGGGTCCACACCGCCGCCCGCGCCGTCGGCGTGGCGCGCGCCGCGGTGGAGGATTGCACCGCCTACCTTCAGGAGCGCGAGCAGTTCGGCCAGCCGATCGGCCAGTTCCAGGCCCTGCGCTTCGCGCTCGCCGACATGGCGGCGGAGGTGGCCCAGGCCCGTGCCTACTGGCAGCAGGTCGCCCACCTCCTCGACGAGGGTCTGCCCGCCGAGAGCGAATCGGCCGGGGTGAAGCTGCTCGCCACCGAGATGGCGGTGCGGGTGACGAACCAGGCGATGCAGCTCCACGGCGGGAACGGCTACACCACCGAGCGGCGGGTCGAGCGCTACTGGCGCGACGCGCGCCTCACCACGATCTTCGAGGGTACCAGCGAGATCCAGCGCCGCATCATCAGCGACCGGATGCTGCCGCGGGGGTGAGCCGAGGGATGAGGATACTGGGCTCGCTCGCCTATCGGGTGGCCGGCAAGCCGCCTATATTTCACCGACCATGTCCGCCGCCCCCGAGCCCCGTGATCCGCCGCCCGCGCATGTGCGCCGCCTCGATCCGATCCTGGTCGATCGCATCGCCGCGGGCGAGGTGGTCGAGCGGCCGGCCTCGGCCGTCAAGGAGTTGGTCGAGAACGCGATCGATGCCGGCGCGCGCAGCATCGAGGTGGCGATCGAGGGTGGCGGGCGCCGCCTGATCCGCGTCATCGACGACGGCATCGGCATGGGGGCGGAGGATCTGGCGCTCGCGGTCGAGCGCCACGCCACCTCGAAACTGCCCGATGGCGACCTGACCCGGATCGGCTCGCTCGGCTTTCGCGGCGAGGCGCTGCCCTCGATCGGCGCGGTCTCGCGGCTCACGATCACCTCGCGCACCGCCGAGGGCGAGGGGGTGAGCCTCACCCTCGATTCCGGCGCCAAGGGCCCGGTGCGCCCGGCGCCCGCCTCCCGCGGCACCCGCATCGAGGTCACCGAGCTTTTCGCCGCGACCCCGGCCCGGCTGAAATTCCTGAAGACCGACCGGGCCGAAACGGCCGCCGTCTCCGAAATCCTGCGCCGGCTCGCGGTGGCGCAGCCGCAGATCCGCTTCACCCTGCGGACCGAGAGCGGCAGCCCGACCGTGTTTCCCGCCGAGAGCGAGCCGGGCCCGGCGGCGCTGCTACGCCGGCTCGGGGCCGTGCTCGGCCCCGATTTCCCCGGCAATGCCGTGCCCGTCGACATGGCCCGCGAGGGCTTCGCGCTCCAGGGCCATGTCGGCCTGCCGACCTTCCACCGCGGGGCGGCGAGCCACATCCACTTCGTCGTGAACGGGCGCCCGGTGCGCGACCGGCTCCTGCTCGGGGCCGTGCGCGGGGCTTATGCCGACACCATGAGCTCCGACCGCCACCCGGTGCTCGCGCTCCATCTCACCTGCGATCCCGCCCTCGTCGATGTGAACGTGCATCCGGCCAAGACCGAGCTGCGCTTCCGCGAGCCGGGACTGGTGCGGGCGCTGATCGTCAGCGCGATCCACGAGGCATTGCGCCGAGCCGGGGCGCGGTCTTCCAGCACGGGCAGCCAGGCCGCCCTCGACGCGCTGCGGGCCGGCGCCGGCATGGGGAGCGCCCCGCCGATGACGGCAGGTGCGGGCCGGTTCGCCGCGCATTCGGGCGCCTCCGCCGCGAGCGCCCTGAACCCCCGCCCGGCGAGCCGCCTGTTCTCCGGCCCCTCGGTAGCCGCGCCCGCGGGCTACCGCCCGGCGCCGCGCCCGGCCTTCACCGAAGACGATCCGGGCTTTGCCGAGACGCCGCAGGCTTTGTTCTCCGCCGACCTTGCCCCGCCGGGCGCCGACCTGCGGCCCGCGGAGGCGATCTCGGAAGCCGAGGCCCATCCCGAGACCCATCCGCTGGGTGCGGCCCGCGCGCAGATCCACGAGACCTACATCGTCGCTCAGACCCGCGACGGCATCGTGCTGGTCGATCAGCATGCCGCCCATGAGCGCCTCGTCTACGAGCGGCTGAAGCGCGAGCGGGCCGGCGGCGGCGTACTCGCCCAGGGGCTTTTGATCCCCGACGTGGTCGAGATGGCGCCCGAGGAAGCCGACCGCCTCGTCGAGGCCGCGCCCGATCTGGAGCGGCTGGGCCTCACCCTGGAGGCGTTCGGCCCCGGCGCCGTGCTGGTGCGCTCCGTGCCGTCGGCGCTGGCGGGCGGATCGGTGAAGGGGCTCGTGCTCGACGTGCTCGACGCGCTGGCGGCCAGCGGCGTCGAGGAGGGCGGCCCGGCCGGCGCGGGCGATCCCGATCCGGTGAGCCGGCGCCTCGACGCGATCCTCTCGCGCATGAGCTGCCACGGCTCGATCCGCGCCGGTCGCCGCCTCAAGCCCGAGGAGATGAACGCCCTGCTGCGCGAGATGGAGGCGACGCCGCTCTCCGGCTCGTGCAACCACGGCCGCCCGACCTTCGTGACCCTCGGACTCGCCGATATCGAGCGGCTGTTCGGGCGGCGGTGACGGCGCCCTCCTGAGGAAGACGCCGCACGAGAGCCGTATCCGACCCCATTGCATCACGCCGGCGTCTCCCGATCCTTGGTTTGACGCGCATTCTTTCGACGAACGGGTGACCCCTTCTCGGAATGCGCTCTCGTCAGGCCGGGATGGCGACCGCCAGGGCCGCCGCGCTCGGGGGCGTCCGCGGGCGCGGCATCACCGCCGCCGGGCAGGGCGGCGGGTCGTCGTCATCGTTCCGGCGCCCGGGGCGAAGAAACCGGTGCCGGTTCGACGAGCGCCGTGGGCGCCGGGGCCAGGCCGGACTGCCGGAAGAGGCCGTGCTCGCGGAGGGAGGCCCCCGGTCGAGCGTGCCGAGCGCGGCGAGGACGGTATCGACCGGCACCGGCTCGGCCTTGCAGCCGGCAAGGCAGCGCATCGCGGGCGCGTTCTCGAGGGCGCAGGCATCGGACGCCCAGGCGGCCAGGATCGCGCGCTTGTCCGCGTGCGACAGGAGCGGGTGGGCCAGCACCTCGCGCGGATGGCGGAACACGTCGCCGGGGGCGACGCGCGCCTGCCATGTCTCGAACGAGGCGGCCGGCGTGCCGGCCGGGTTCATCGGGCCGGAATGGGCGGAATGCGTTTCCATCGTCGTCACGGGTCATCTCCCTGAAAGCACGGGGTTTTCGTGCGAAAAGGAAGCGGTCCCCGAAGGCGCACAGCCTCCGGGGATGCCGGCTCGTGTCTGGTGCGCGCCGAGGGTCAGGCGGCCTTGGACAGGTCCTCGACCTGAGCCGGCGTCTTCTGGGCCGGCGCCTTCTCGGCCGACGCGTTGTCCTGCCCGATGGCGGCCTGCGCGCCGCCGATGGCGATCCGGCGCGGCTTGAACGCCTCCGGCACCTCACGCTTCAGCTCCACCGTGAGCAGGCCGCTATCCAGGCTGGCGCCCGCGACCCGCACATGCTGGGCCAGGTTGAAGCTCTGGCGGAACGTGCGACCGGCGATGCCCCGGTGCAGATACTGGCGCTCGCCCTCCTGGGCCTTCTTCTGGCCCGCGACGAGGAGTGTGGCGTCCTGCTGGGTGAGTTCGATCTCGTCCTGCGCGAAGCCCGCGACCGCCATGGTGATGCGGTAGGCGTCCTCGGACACCTTCTCGATATCGTAGGGCGGCCACGCGGCCGAGGTCTCGGCCTGGTCGAGCAGGGAGAACAACCGGTCGAAACCGACGGTGGACCGGTAGAGGGGAGAAAAGTCGAAGGTCCTCATGACCACATCCTCCTTGGAGCAACGTGATGACGAGGGCCGCCGGACACCTGCATCCGGCGCCCCATAGGCGAGCCCGTTTCGGGCCTCGCACGCGCGTAACGCGATCAGCGGATCCAAGTTCCAAATTTTTCCGCAATTTTCGATCGGCGCGCGGTGCCTGGGCTGGAAGGGAGATCTTGTTCGCCCTGGTGCGGACCGGACGGGAGAGGCGGCGCGTCACACAGGATCCGCCGTTCCCACGCCCCGCAGCAGCGGCACGAAGGAAACCGGGCCGAAATCGCAGCTCTCGAACCGATCCGGCCCGCGCCGGATCAGCCGCAGCAGCGTCTGCCCGCCGGGCGGACCGACCGGGATGACGAGGCGGCCACCCGCCTTGAGCTGGGCCTTCAACGTCTCCGGGATCGTGGGACCCGCCGCGGAGACGAGGATCGCGTCGAACGGCGCGGCCTCCGGCCAGCCCGCATGGCCGTCGCCGACACGCAGGGGCACCGTGAGCCCGCGTGCGGCGAGGCGAGCGCGGGCGGCTTCGCCCAACGCCGCGTGGCGCTCGATGGCGAAGACCTGCGCGTCCATCCGCGCCAGCACGGCCGCCGCGTAGCCGCAGCCGGCGCCGACCTCCAGCACCCGGTCGCCGGGCCGCAGGGCCAGCGCCTTGATCATCAGGGCGACGATGTAGGGCTGGGAGATCGTCTGCCCCGCCCCGATCGGCAGTGGCCCGTCGCTGTAGGCCTCCCCCGCCAGAGCGTCCGGCACGAAGGCCTCCCGCGGCACGGCCCGCATCGCATCGAGGACGGCCGCATCACGGATGCCGCGGGCGACCAGTTGCGTCTCGACCATCCGGGTTCGGGCCTCGGCGCGATCCGGCATCGCCTCACTCCGTGTCGGCGCCGTCCGTCCCGGCATCGGACGCGCCGTCATCCGTGGAGGGCGAGGGCGGCAGGTTCGGCGGCGGCAGGCGGCCGGGGCTCGGCGGCGTCGGCAGCCCGGCATCCTCGGTCGCGGGTGGGAGCGGGGCGGGTTTGGTCTCGGGCATCGATCCGTCGCAAGCTGCGGCCGCGCGGGACGCGCGGCCTTCCCTGCTTCAACGCGCCAGAACGCCGCTCGGCCGAGAACGAGAGATCTGCATGAATGCTGGCCCGAACCTGTTCGCCGGTCTGCCTGACCACACCGAGGCGGAAGCCTTCGAGACCCTGCTCACGCGTCCCGGTCTGCGGGTCGAGCGCATCGTCTCGACGGGCCAAGCGAGCCCGCCGGGCTTCTGGTACGATCAGGACGAGGACGAGTGGGTCGCGGTGCTTCAGGGCAGCGCCGAACTCCGCTTCGCCGACGAGCCGGCGCCGCGTCTGCTGTCGGCGGGCGATCACCTGCTGATCCCGGCGCATCGCCGGCATCGCGTCGAGCGCACGCAGAATCCGACGATCTGGCTCGCGGTTCACTGCGCGCCGCGCTGACGCCGCCAACCGGATCGCATCAGGCCGGCGGCGCTCGATCTTCGTTTCGACACGCGTTCCAACGAACCGGTTGCCACTGCGTCGGTATGCGCTCTAACGCGTTGTCCCATGATCGCGTGCCGCATCGAACCGAAGGGACAGATCGAGCCGGAGGGGGAGGGCGTCTGGCGCTCCACCGGCTCCGATCCGCAATTCCGGCTGACCCATCCCCGCGGCGGACGGCTGTTTCCGTTCCGGTTGGCAGAAGGCTGGGTGCGCATCCGCGCCGACCTCGCAGGGCTGGGCCACACGAAGCCGGTTCCGCTCCTCTACGTCGATGACGGCTCGGGCTTTCGCGAGGACGAGGCGGTCCGGCTCGAAGTGCGGGAGGACGGGGGCATCGACGACCTCGTGCGCCTGCCGCGCCGGGTGCGGGGCCTGCGGCTCGATCCGCTCGCCGCGAGCGGGCGGTTCCGCCTCTCGCGGGCGACCCTCGAACCGCTGCGCGGCCCGGCCGCCGCCCTCGCCGTCGCCCGCCGGTTGCTGGCGCGGCTGCCGGAGGCGGAGAGGGGGGGCAGCGCACTGCTCGCGCGCCTCGCGCGCCTCGCCGTCAGCCGCCCGCCCGCCGCCCTGTGGCGGGCGTTCTGGGACAGCGCCCGGCCGCGCCCGGCGGCGGCCTCCTACGCCGCCTGGATCGGAACGATCGAGCGCCCGGCCCTGCCGAGCCCGGAGGCGATGCGGGCAGCGATCGCGGGCTTTCGGGTGCGGCCGCGCATCTCCATCGTCATGCCGGTCTACAACACGCCCAAACCCTATCTGGAGGCGGCGCTCACGAGCATCCGGGCGCAGGCCTATCCCGATTGGGAGCTGTGCCTCTGCGACGACGCGTCGAGCGCGCCCCATATCGCGCCGATGCTGGACGCGCTGGCAGCGGAAGAGCCGCGGGTGCGGCTGCACCGGCGATCGAAGAACGGCGGCATCGTCGCGGCGAGCAACGACGCGCTCGCCTTGGCCACCGGCGACTGGCTCACCCTGATCGACCACGACGACGCGATCCCGCCGCACGCCTTCTACGCGCTCATTGCCGCCCTGAACGCGGATCCGCAGATCGATTTCCTCTACTCGGACGAGGACAAGATC
Source organism: Methylobacterium sp. AMS5 (assembly GCF_001542815.1). GTDB lineage: Bacteria > Pseudomonadota > Alphaproteobacteria > Rhizobiales > Beijerinckiaceae > Methylobacterium. Next base: position 4,590,106 of record NZ_CP006992.1, on the reverse strand, counting down.
ACGGTGGGCGGCGAGCGCTACGAGCCGTTCTTCAAGCCGGACTGGTCGCCCGAGACGCTGGAAGCCTGCATGTACACGGCCCATCTGGCGCTCTACCGGATGGATATCGTCGCCCGCATCGGCGCCTTCCGGGCGGAATGCGAGGGCGCGCAGGATTACGATTTCGTCCTGCGCTACACCGAGCACGTCACCCGCGTGCACCACATCCCGCAGGTGCTCTACCACTGGCGGGCGATCCCCGGCTCGACCGCCCAGGCCATGGACAACAAGGGCTACGTGGTCGCCGCGGCCGTCCGCGCGCTCGAAGACCGGGCGCGGCGCACCGGCGGGCTCGATTCCGTGCGCCCCACGGCCTTCGCCGGCAGCTTCCACCTGCGCCGGCCGCTCAAGGAGCGGCCCCTGGTCTCGATCGTGATCCCCACCGCCGGCCGCGACAGCGAGGTCCGCGGCCGCACCGTCGATCTCCTGGCCGCTTGCCTCACCAGCATCCGCGAGCGGACCACCTACGAGGCGATCGAGATCGTGGCGGTCGATAACGGCGACCTGCGGCCGACGACGAAAGAAGCGCTGGAGCGGTACGATGCCCGCTCCGTCACCTGGGACCAGCCGGTCTTCAATGTCGCCGCCAAGATGAATCTCGGGGCGCGTGCCGCCACGGGCGCGGTGCTGGTCTTCCTCAACGACGACATCGAGATCATCAGCCCCGACTGGATCGAGGCGATGCTGGCGCTTCTGCAGATCCCCGGCGTCGGCGCGGTCGGCCCCAAGCTCCTGTTCGAGACCGGCGAGTTGCAGCATGTCGGCGTCACCGTGATCGACGCCACCCCCGACCATCCCCGCCGCTCCTACCCGCGGGAAGACCCCGGCCACTTCTTCTCGACCGCGGGCAACCGCAACTACCTCGCGGTGACGGGCGCCTGCGTGATGGTGCGGCGGGCCGATTTCGAGGCGATCCGGGGCTTCGACGAGGGGTTTGCCGTCAACTACAACGACGTCGATCTCTGCCTACGCCTGTGGGAGCGGGGCCTGCGCAGCGTCTACTGCGCCGAGGTCGAACTCTATCATTACGAGAGCCGCAACCGGGCCCGCACCGTCGCGGCGGACGAGCAGGCCCGCTTCCGCGCGCGCTGGGCGGAGGCAATCCCGCGCGACCCCTATTACTGCGCGTGGTTCGAGGCGCTGCCGCCGACCTTCGAGCTCGATCCGGCGCGGTTCTGACGTCGCGACCTATCTCGCTTGCGAGAGCCTCCTCCCGAAAGCCGGAGGCCGCCTTTCGGGAGGAGGCCCTAAAGGAGGGCCGGCAGATCCTTCCAGCCATAGGCCAATTCCACGAGGATACCGTCCGGGCGCTCGTCGACCCTTTCGCCGACCACGACACCGCCGAGCCTTTCGTAGAATGCTCGCGCACCCGTGTTCTCGCGCAACACCCAGAGGGACACCGCTCGGCAGCCTCCGGCCATCAGACGGCTGGAAAGATCCTGGGTGATCCAGCGTCCCAGTCCCAAGCGCTGACACGCACGCAGGACATAGATCGCGCTGATCTCGCCATCGAAGCCTCTTTTCGCCAGTGCCTCGTCTCGTTGAGGGCCGCAGGAACCGAAGGCGACAACCCGATCGTCGCACTCGACCAAGCGGACGGTCGTTTCCGTCTTGCCGCGTGCCATGATCCGGCGCCAAGCCTCCGCTCGGCTTTCAACGGACAGGTTGGAAAGCATGCGCGCCGGCAGAAGCCCCGTATAGGTCTCCCTCCAAGCGGCAACGTGCATCGCGGCCAGGGCTTCCGCATCCTGCGGGCGGGCGGCACGGATTGAGAACGGTTCCCTGCGCATACGAATGCCTGCCCACAACCGGAGGCTTGCAGTGCCTCTTGGAGTGTCTCACCGCGAGTTGATCATCTCCTTGATGCGGGCGGCCAGCACTTCCATCACGAAGGGCTTGGTGATGACCTGCATGCCGGGCTCGAGGTGGCCGTTGCCCACCGCCGCGTTCTCGGCGTAGCCGGTGATGAACAGCACCTTCAGGTCCGGCCGCAGGACACGGCCCGCATCGGCGACCTGGCGCCCGTTCATGCCGCCGGGAAGCCCGACATCGGTGACCAGAAGGTCGAGGCGCACGTCCGATTGCAGCACCTTGAGGCCGGACGGGCCGTCGGCGGCCTCGATCGCGGTGTAGCCGAGATCCTCCAACACCTCCGTGACCAGCATCCGCACCGTCGGCTCGTCATCGACGATCAGCACCGTCTCGCCCTGCTCGGCGCGGGGCGCGGCGGCCAGATCCGGGGCCGCCTCCGGCTCTTCCGCCGCCCCGTAGTGGCGCGGCAGGTAGAGGCACATCGTCGTGCCCTGGCCGACCTCCGAGTAGATCCGCACCTGCCCGCCCGACTGGCGCACGAAGCCGTAGATCATCGACAGGCCGAGGCCCGTGCCCTGGCCGATCGGTTTCGTCGTGAAGAACGGGTCGAACGCCTTGGCGATGACGTCCGGGCTCATGCCGGTGCCGGAATCGGTCACGCAGAGCGAGAGGTACTGGCCGGGATCGAGGTCGCGCTCCTTGGCGCCTCGGTCGTCGAGCCACTTGTTGGCGGTCTCGATGGTGATGCGCCCGCCATCCGGCATCGCGTCGCGGGCGTTGATGCAGAGGTTCAGCAGCGCGTTCTCGAGCTGGCTCGGATCGACCAGCACCGACCATAGCCCGCCCGCGGCCACCACTTCGAGGGTGATCGACGGGCCGATGGTGCGGCGGAGCAGATCCTCCATGCCGGTCACCAGCCGGTTCACGTCGGTGGGCTTCGGGTCGAGGGTCTGGCGCCGCGAGAAGGCGAGCAGGCGGTGGGTCAGCGCCGCCGCGCGCTTGGCGGCGCCCTGCGCGGCGTTGACGTAGCGGTCGATCTCGGTGATCCGCCCCTGCGCGAGGCGGGTCTGCAGCAGTTCGAGCGAACCGGTGATGCCGGTGAGCAGGTTGTTGAAGTCGTGGGCGAGCCCGCCGGTGAGCTGGCCCACCGCCTCCATCTTCTGGCTTTGGCGGAGCGCCTCCTCGGCCCGCATCAGTTCGGCGGTGCGCGCGGCGACCTGCTGCTCCAGGCTCGCGTTGAACGCCTCCAACTGCGCCTTGGCACGCAGCTCGCCCTCGATGTTGCGCGCCTCGATCACCGTGCCGATCGGCATGCCGGCCTCGTCGCGGATCGGGCTCGCGGTAAAGGCGACGGGGTAGAACGAACCGTCGCGGTGGACGAAGACCTCTTGGCCCTGCTCCTGGTTGTTCTCGGGGAAGGCCTGATCGATCGGGCATTCGTGGAGCGGGTAGGGGCTGCCGTCCGGCCGGGTATGGTGGACGACGTCGTGGAGCGCCTTTCCGTGCGTTTCCTCCAGGCTGTAGCCGGTCAGCCGCTCGGCGGCGCGGTTCATGTAGGCGCAGTGCTGGCGCTCATCCATCATGAAGATCGCCTGCGTCGCGTTGTCGAGCACCGCGTCGAGGCGGCGGGTGGCCTCAACGAGGCGCTCCTCGGTGCCTTTTCGCGCGGTGATGTCGATGGCGCTGCCGACGCCGCGCAGGCAGCGGCCCTCCGCATCGAACACGCCGCGCCCCTTGGCCGCGACCCAGCGAACCGTGCCGTCGGCGCGGCCGATCGCGCGGAACTCCTCGTCGTAGAAGGCGCGGGTCACGGGATCGAGCGCGGCGGCAAAGGCGGCGGTGACCCGGTCCCGGTCGTCCGGGTGGAGGCTGTTGGCGAAGTCGTCGAGGGTCACGTCCGCGTCGGGCGCCAGCCCGAACATCGCCTTGATCCGCGGCGGCCAGAACAGGGTGCCGGTGCGCGGATCGAAATCCCACAGGCCGATCTCGCCACTCTCGACCGCGAGCCGCAGGCGCTCCTCGCTCTCGGCTAATGCCAGTTCGGCGGCGCGGCGCTCCTCGATGTCGACCACCGAGCCGATATAGCCGAGGAAACACCCGTCGACGGCAAAGCGCGGGCTCGCGGTGTCGATCGCCCACCGGTAGACGCCGTCGCGGCGGCGCAGGCGGTATTCGAGGCTGAAGCCCTCGTGCCGGGCATTCGCCCGCAGGAAGGTCTCGCCCGACCAGCCGCGATCGTCCGGATGCACCGCCTCGAGCCAGCCGAGGCCGAGGGCCTGCGCCTCGTTTTGGCCGGTGAAGTCGTACCAGCGCCGGTTGAGGTATTGGCAGGCGCCGTCCGGGCCGGTCACCCACATCATCACCGGCGCGTCGTCCGCCATGGTACGGAAGCGCGCCTCGCTCTCGGCGAGCGCCGCGTTGCCGGTGATCCGCTCGGTCACGTCCGAGCCGTCGACGAACACGCCGGTGATCGTCCCGGCCGCGTCCCGCATGGGCTGGTAGACGAAATCGAGGAAGCGCCGCTCCGGCACGCCGCCGGGCAGGCGCAGGAGCATCACCGGTGCGCCGTGCGCCGTGTGGGTGCGGCCGGTGGAGAACACTTCGTCGAGCAGCTCGAAGAAGCCCTGGCCCTCGATTTCCGGCAGAGCCTCCCGCACGGGTCGACCGAGAACGTCGCGGTGGGCGATGAGTTGGCGATAGGCGGCGTTGGCGAAGGCGAAGACGTGGTCGGGCCCGTCGAGCACCGCGACGAAGCTCGGCGATTGCTCGAACAGCCGCGCGAAGCGCTCGCGCTCGGCATGCATCTGCCGGCCCGCCCGCACCGAGGCGGTCGTCTCCGAGCACGCGCAGAACATGCCCGCGACCGTGCCGTCCTCGATCCGCACCGGGGTGTAACCGAAGGCGAAGTGAGTCTCCTCCGGGTAGCCGTTGCGGTGCATCGTGAAGGCGATGTCCTCCATATGCGTGGCCTCGCCCGCATAGGCCCGCGACAGGATCGGCTCCACCTGGTCCCAGATGTCGTGCCACACCTCGTCGAAGGGCAGGCCCAGCGCGCGCGGGTGGCGGGCCCCGCACATCGGTGCGTAGCCGTCGTTGTAGAGGGTGACGTGCCCCTCACCCCAGACGATCAGCATGGGCTGCTGCGAGCCGAGCATCACGCCGACCAGGGTCTTGAGCGCCGCCGGCCACGTCTCCGGGCTCCCGAGCGGCGTCGCCGCCCAATCGATCCCGCGGATCAGCGCGCCGGCCTCGCCGCCGCCATCGAGGAAGAAGGGCCCGGCCGTCACGCGGTGCGCCTCCGGCACGACGGATGTCGTCCGCCGGAACGCGGAAGGGATCGGAGGACGGGCGAAGGGAGGGCTCTCGGGCGGGCGTGCAGGGGCAAGGAATGGGGCAAGGGAAAAGCGGGACCGTATGTTCGACAGCGTTCAACGCGGGAACCAGCCAGCCGTGCCATCGCTGGGTGCAGGAAGCTGAATCGAGAACCTCCCGGCCCCATGCCATGGCGCGAAGCGGTGGCGATGCCAAGGCAGCCGGCCGAGAAGTTCGCTCGACCTCCGATCGCGTCGGCTCGCTCCGACGGCTTTGAGGATGCAGGCGCCTTGCGCGGGCGCACCGGCCGCGTCAGCATCCAAGGCAGGCACGAGCCGCCCGGTCAGGCTTCCCGCAACCCGGCACGATGCTCTGAGGAAAGCCTTTCGTGGACGCGCTGCCTTCCTTCTACGACGACCTCGACGGCTTCCGCGCCGAGGGCTGGCGCCGCCTCGCCGACGGCGTGGGACACCGGCACAGTCCGTTCCACACGCCGTCTCTCGCGACCGTCGATGCGGCGGGCCGTCCGCGGCTGCGCACCGTGGTCCTGCGCGCGGCGGAAGCCGGGGCGGGGACCTTGCGCTTCCACTGCGACCGGCGCTCGGACAAGGCGCGGGAGATCGCGCAGAACGGGCTGGCCGCCCTCCACGTCTACGATCGGGCGGCCAAGCTCCAGCTCCGCGTCGAGGGCCGGGCCCGCCTCCACCACGACGACGCGCTCGCCGACGCCGCCTGGGCCGCGGCGCTGACGATGAGCCGGGTCTGCTACGGGGTCGAACCCGCCCCCGGCACCGCGCTCGCCGCGGGCGACGCCTACGCCATGCCCGACGAGGACCCGGAGGCGCGCATCGGCCGCGAGAATTTTTGTGCGGTGGTGCTCACGGCCGAGCGGATCGACGGGCTCTACCTCGACCGGCGCGGGCACCGGCGGGCGGTTTTTTCCCGGGAGGGCGAGGGTTGGGCGGGAACGTGGGTGGCGCCTTGAGAGGCGAACCCTGTTCGGGTTGGTTAGACGAGGGGCCGCTGGAGGTGATCGCCCGGCACCCGCCTCAGCTTGTCGGGGTTGCGCGTCACGTAGAGGGCGAGAATCCGGTTGTCTTGAATGTGTAGCGCCGTCACCTGCACGATGCCTCCCCTCTCCACGGTGAGGAAACCCGGCAAACCGTCGATGACCGCATAACGCATGAGTTGCGATGGAAAGTGCGTGAAATCGCTCGACATTTCCGCATGACGCCCGAGTACCGCCTCGATGCCGACAAGTGGTGTCAGTGTTGCCGGAACCTTGCCGCCACCATCGGCGTAGGCGATCACATCCTCGGCCAACATGGCGCGGAGGGCGCTCATGTCGCCGTTGCGCGATGCCGTGAAGAAAGCGGCGGCAATCTTGAGGCCGTGCTCTTTGCTCACGGCAAAGCGCGGGCGCTCCTGCCGAAGATGAATCCGCGCCCGGCTGGCGAGTTGACGGCAAGCGGCAGGAGTCCGGTCGATGGCTTGTGCGACCTCCGGAAAATCCACGCCGAACACGTCATGCAGCAGGAAGGCGGCCCGCTCCAACGGCGACAGCCGTTCCAGCGCGATCATCAGCGGCAGTGTGATGTCGTCGGCCGAATTGATATCTTCGGGATCGAAGATGGGTTCCGGTAACCACGGGCCGATATACGTCTCGCGGCGATGGCGGGCCGACTGCAACTGATTGAGGCAGAGGCGCGTGACGATGACACGCAGAAACGCGGCTGGCTCGCGTACCGAGGCGGGATCGACCGACAGCCAACGCGAATAGGCATCTTGCACCACATCCTCCGCGTCCGCGACCGATCCCAGCATCCGGTAGGCAAGCCGGATCAAGCGGGGGCGAAACGCTTGCAGGTAGGGATCGGAAACGGCGGTCATGCGCGGCTATGCGCCCGCCAGATCCCGGCCGCGAACGAAGCCGCGCGTGACCCGTGCGACCCGTGCCCCAAGATGCCGAGCGGTGGCGAGATCGGTTTCCGGCGGCGCTCTACCCGGGCCTTCGTCGGTGTTCGATTGCGCCGCAGCGCCGATCCAGAAGCCCAGCCGGTTCAAGTCCTCCTCCGAGCCGGACGTCGAGTTGTTGGCTGGTGGCAGATCGAGGCTGACCCAGTGCATGCCGTGCTGCGCGGCGAACAGAACCATCTGGAGCAGCGTCGACAGTTTGTCGCCGGCCCGCGCCCCAGAATTGGTGAAGCCAGCGGCGACCTTATCTTTCCAGAGATAACCTCCAGCCATCATCACTTTCGAGGTCGCTTCCTGGAAGGCTTTGAACGAAGCCGAGGCCGCGCCCATGTAGGTCGGCGCGCCGAAAATGATCGCATGCGCGGCATGCAGATCATCCCAGCGCTGCTGCGCTTCTTCGACGGAAAGGAGCAAAGAACTGGAGCCGGCGACCTGCCGCACGCCCTCCGCCACAGCCTCGGCCTGCCGGGCGGTGTGTCCATAGCCGCTATGATAGACGATCACGACGCAGATATTATCTTCCGTCTGCGCGACGTGCCGACCGCGTTCTTCGATGATGTGCATCACGCCCTCATGCTCGAATGCATTCGGACGGCATGACAGGCCAGCTTGGCTCAGTGTGACATCTCGGATGGCGATGATCCGATTTGAGGTGGGACGCCCTTCTCAAAATCTGTTTCCAACGGGATCGTTGCGCCCGTCCGAATCTCAGCTTCGGGGAAGACGTGGCACTTATCAGAAACGCGACGAAAGGCCGGAGACGGGACGTTTGGTCCCCGAATGAAGAGCCGCGGTCCGATCCCCACCCTCCACCCAGTCAAACCGACTGAGTGTTGATCTCAGGCCAAAGCCCCCATCCGCGCGAACCCGGCCTCCAGATCCGCCTTCAGGTCCTCCGGGTCCTCCAGCCCGATATGGAAGCGGAGCGCCGAGCCGTCCGGCGGCCAGCGCGTGGCGGTGCGGTAGACGGTCGGGTCGAAGGGGATGACGAGGCTCTCGAAGCCGCCCCAGGAAAAGCCCATCCCGAACAGTTCGAGCCCGTCGAGGAAGGCGGCGAGCGCCTCCTCCGAGACGGGCTTCAGGATCACGCCGAACAGGCCCGAGGCGCCGGAGAAGTCGCGCTTCCAGATCGCGTGGCCGGGATCGTCCGGCAGACCCGGATGCAGCACCCGCAGCACCTCGGGGCGGGCCTGGAGCCACTCGGCCATGGCGAGCCCCCGGGCGCCGTGCTCGCGCAGGCGCAGGCCCATGGTGCGCAGTCCCCGGAGACCCAAAAAAATGTCCTCGGGGCCGGGGCAATTGGCGAAGTGCTCGTAGGTGCGCTTGAGCGCCGGGTAGTGCTCGGCGTTGGCCGAGACGAGGCCGAGCAGGAGGTCGGAGCCGCCGCTGAGATACTTGGTGCCGGCCTCCACCGCGAGATCGACGCCGCGCTCGTGGGGCGGGAACAGGAGCGGCGTCGCCCAAGTGTTGTCCATCACCACCGTGCCGCCGCGGGCGTGCATCGCCTCGGCGATGGCCGGCACGTCCTGCATCTCGAAGGTCTGTGAGCCCGGCGCCTCCACGAGCACCGCCCGCGTGTTGTCGCGCATCAGCCCGGCGATACCGGCCCCGATCAGCGGATCATAGTACTCGACCTCGACGCCGTAACGCTTCAGCACGCCGTCGCAAAAAATGCGGGTCGGGCGGTAGGCGGAATCGGTGACGAGGAGGTGGTCGCCCGCGCTGACGCAGGTCATCAGCGCCAGCGTCAGCGCCGAGAGGCCGGACGGCGCCAGCACCGTGCCGGCCGCGCCCGCGATCTCGCTCCAGGCCTCGCAGAGCGCGTCCATCGTCGGCGTGCCGGAGGTGCCGTAATTGTAGCGCCCGCGCCGGTGCTTGATGTCGTCGTAGGTCGGATAGAGGACCGTCGAGCCGCGATAGATCGGCGTGTTGACAAAGCCGTGCTGGGCGCCAGGGTCGCGCCCGGCGAGGACGAGGCGGGTGTCGGCGCCGAAGCGACCGCGGTCGCGGGGGGGAGATTTGGACATCGGCCTCGGGAGGATGAGAGGGGCTTCGCGTTGAAGCCCTTTCAGCCTTCCGAGACCGGACGCGTCAAGGCGGTCTCGGCTACCCTCGGGCGGCCCTCACGCCGCCGGATCGTCGGAAGCGGCCTCCTCGTAGGCCTGGATCCAGGCCGCGCGATCCTCGGAGCCCTCCGCATAGGGGCATTCATCGATGCTCTTGCCGTAGAGCCGCGCGTTGCGGCCCTGGATGAAGGGGCTGTCGCTCGCCGTCGCCTGCTCGTTCATGGCCCAATCCTGTCTCGCAAGTTCTGTCTTGGATGTCCTGAATAGGGCCGGTCCGCAGCGGGCCCGGCCGTCCGGTTCATTAACGACACCGCGCGCATCCTGTTTCCGGGGCCGCCGTTCACGGTCCCGCGTACCTTTGCGTATCGAGTTCCCCATCGTGAGCATCCTGCGCGTCATCACCTTCGGCACCATCACCGGCCTCGGCACGCTCTCGGTCGTTCTCGTGAGCGCGGACCGGCTCATGCATCAGGCGGTCGCCGCCGTGCCGGCCCCGACGATCGCGCGGGCCGCACCGGTCCTGCCCGATCCCGTCACGACCGGCACGGTGACGCAGGGGCCGGCGGCCGAGACGAAGAAGGAGCGCATGCTCACCGGCTTCGACACCGAGCGCCTCAACGCCCTGATGCGCGGCGAGACGCCGGCAGCCCCCGCCCGAAAGCGCTGACCGCGCCCCCGGTCCGGGCTACAAGCGGCGTCCCGCCATGCCGCCGAACGTGCCATCTTGGGCCTGATCTACGCGCTCGCCGCCTATCTGAGCTGGGGCCTCGTCGTCCCGGTGCATTTCCGGCTCCTCGACGGCATCCCGCCGGGCACGATCCTGGCGCAGCGCATCGCATGGTCGGCGCTGCTCGTGGTCGGCCTGATCGCGCTGCTGCGCAAGCGGCTCGCCAACCCGTTCCCGCTGCGACCGCGCCATGGCGGGCTCGTCGTCTCGGCGGGGCTGATCGCGATCAACTGGATGCTCTACCTCGTGGCGGTATCGAGCGGGCACATGCTCGATGCGAGCCTGGGCTATTTCATCAACCCGCTGGTCTCGGTGGCCCTCGGCGCCCTCGTCCTCGGCGAGCGCCTGCGCCCGGTCCAGGTGGTGGCCGTGGCCATCGTCGTGCTCGGCGTGGTGGTCGCGGTGGCGATGGCCGGGCGCCTGCCGCTGCTGTCGCTCGGGCTCGCGGTCACCTTCGCGCTCTACGGGCTGGTGCGCAAACTCGTCGCCGTCGATGGCACCGTCGGCTTCTGCGCCGAGACCTTTCTGCTCCTGCCCGCGGCTCTGGCCTATCTCGCCTTCGTCGCGCCCCCGGTGCCCGACGACGCCCGGACCTGGGCGCTGCTGGCGCTCACGGGCGTGACCACGGCGCTGCCGCTGATCTGGTTCGCCGCCGCGGCGACCCGGCTGACGCTGGCGACCCTCGGGCTGATGCAGTACATCGCGCCCTCCTGCCTGATGGGGCTCAGCACGCTGGTCTACGGCGAGACCCTGACACCGGACCGTCTCGTACTGTTCGGGCTGATCTGGCTGGCGCTGATGCTCTACGCGTACGATGCGATCCGCCACGAGCGCAGGCGCCGCGCTGCGTTGACGACGGGACCGGCAGGAGAGAGGCGATGATCCGGCTCAACCGCATCACCGACATCTCGGGAATCCGCGTCGGCCACGCGGAAGACGAACGAATCGCGAGCGGCGTCACCGCGCTCGTGTTCGAAAAACCCTTCGTCTGCGCGGTGGATGTGCGCGGCGGCGGTCCCGGCACCCGCGAGACCGACCTGCTCGATCCCGCCGCTACGGTGCAGGCGGTGGACGCCCTCGTGCTGGCGGGCGGCTCGGCCTTCGGGCTCGACGCGGCGGCCGGCGTCGTCGCCCATCTCAGGGAGGCGGGCCGGGGCTTCGCGGTCGGCGACGTGCGCGTGCCGATCGTGCCCGGCGCCATCCTGTTCGACCTGCTCAACGGCGGCGACAAGGCGTGGGGCCGCTTCCCGCCCTATCGCGAACTCGGCTACGCGGCGGCGCTCGCCGCGCAGGACGGCGCCTTCACCCTCGGCTCGGTCGGGGCGGGACTCGGAGCCCGTACCGCCAACCTCAAGGGCGGGCTCGGCTCGGCTTCGAGCACGGTGCCGGGCCTGTCCGCGCAGGTCGGCGCGCTGGTGGCGGTCAACGCCTTCGGCCGGGTGACGATGGGGCAGGGGCCGCATTTCTGGGCCGCGCCGTTCGAGCGCGACGGCGAGTTCGGCGGCCTCGGCCTGCCGCCGCTTGTGCCCGACGACGCCCTCTCCTGGCCGCGCGAGCCGCTGCCCGGCGCCAACACCACGCTGGCGATCGTCGCCACCGACGCGGCGCTCACCAAGGCACAAGCCAAGCGCCTCGCCATCGCCGCGCAGGACGGGCTCGCCCGGGCGATCCACCCCGCCCACACGCCGCTCGACGGCGACGTGGTGTTCGCGGTCGCCACCGGCGCGGTGCCGCTCGGCGATGAGGTGGCCGACCTCGCCCGCCTCGGCGCGGCGGCCGCCGAGACGCTGGCGCGGGCGGTCGCCATCGGCGTCCACGCGGCGACGCGATTGCCCTGTCTCGACCTGCCGGCCTGGCGGGAGCTGCACAGCGGCTGAGCCTCATCCCGTCATGGCGAGCGCAGCGTAGCCCTCCAGGCAGCGCGTCCTCCCGGGGCCGCGCAGCGGAACCCGGGATCCACCCGTGATGCGGGAAACACGGCTCCGTCGAGGCCAGTCATGGGATTGCACGCCTCCGGCGCGCCCCTTCGGGTCCGGGGTCGCTTATCAGCGCCCCGGAATGACGGTGGTGGAGGCTGAACCGAAACGATCAACCGGGAACGGTGTTACAGGTTGGTGTAGTTCGGCCCGCCCGGTCCCTCCGGGGTGACCCAGTTGATGTTCTGGTTCGGGTCCTTGATATCGCACGTCTTGCAGTGGACGCAGTTCTGCGCGTTGATCTGGAAGCGGATGCCGTCGCTGGCGGACTTGTCCTCCACCCACTCGTAGACGCCGGCCGGGCAGTAGCGGCTCGACGGACCGCCGTAGACGTCGTGCTCGGAGGTCTTCTGCAGCTCCATATCCTTCACCTTGAGGTGGGGCGGCTGGTCCTCCTCGTGGTTGGTGTTCGACAGATACACCGAGGAGAGCCGGTCGAAGGTGAGCTTGCCGTCAGGCTTCGGGTAGGTGATCGGCGTCACCTCGGAGAGGGGCTTGAGGCAGGCATGGTCCGGCTTGCCGTGGCCCAGCGTCCCGAACAGCGAGGCGTTGGCGATCGTGTTCATCCACATGTCGAGCCCGCCGAGACCCACGCCGACGAGCGTGCCGTATTTCGACCAGAGCGGCTTGACGTTGCGCACCGGCTTGAGGTCGCGCCCGATCGGGCTGTCGCGCCAGCCCTCCTCGTAGGCGGTCAGCTCGTCGCCCTGGCGGCCGGCGACGAGCGCGTCGAAGATCGCGTCCGCCGCCTGGATGCCGGACAGGATCGCGTTGTGCGAGCCTTTGATGCGCGGCACGTTCACGAAGCCGGCGGAATCGCCGACGAGGCAGCCGCCGGGGAAGACGAGCTTGGGCACCGATTGCCAGCCGCCCTCCATGATCGCGCGGGCGCCGTAGCCGATGCGCTTGGCCCCCTCGAAGGTCTCGGCGATCATCGGATGGGTCTTGAAGCGCTGGAACTCCTCGAACGGCGACAGGGTCGGGTTCTCGTAGTTCAGGTGCGTGACGAAGCCGACCGAGAGCAGATGGTCGTCGAAATGGTAGAGCCACGAGCCGCCGCCGGCCTTGTTCGGCAGCGGCCAGCCCATCGTGTGCTGCACCAGCCCCGGCTCGAACTTGTTCGGCGCGAGCTGCCACAGCTCCTTGACGCCCAGGCCGTATTTCTGGTGGTCGCTGTTGCGGTTGAGCCCGAACCGCTCGATCAGCGTCTTGGTGAGCGAGCCGCGCGCGCCCTCACCGAACACCGTGTACTTGGCCCGCAGCTCCATGCCGCGGGTGAAGTCGTCGCGCGCCTCGCCGGTGCGGGAGATGCCGAGATCCCCCGTCGCGATGCCGGTGACGATGCCGCGCTCGTCGTAGAGCACTTCGGAGGCCGGGAAGCCGGGATAGATCTCGACCCCGAGGCCTTCCGCCTTGGCACCGAGCCACTTCACGGTGTTCGAGAGCGAACCGACGAAATTGCCTTGGTTCGACAGCAGCTTGGGGAAGAACAGGTTCGGCATGGTGACGCCGCTGTTCTTGGTCAGGAACAGGAACTCGTCGCGCTCCACCGCCGTCTTGAGCGGGCGGTCGGGATCGTCGCGCCACTCGGGCAGAAGGGTGTCGAGGCCGAGCGGATCGACCACGGCGCCGGAGAGGATGTGCGCGCCGACCTCGCCGCCCTTCTCCACGACGACGACCGAGAGTTCCTCACCCTTCTCCGCGGAGAGCTGCTTGAGGCGGATCGCGGCGGCGAGGCCGGCGGGTCCCGCGCCGACGATCACCACGTCGAAATCCATGCCTTCGCGTTCGGGCAGCGCCATCCTCATTCCTCCTGCGGCCGTTCGTTGGGGCGCTGTCTCACGCCGCCGCGGCCCAATCCATTGTCAAGATGTCTCTCAAGCGATTCCAAGGTAGGAAGGCAAGTCTGTTCGGGTAGCGGCAGGCCAGCGCAGGGGAATACGGAGGGTGCGCCCGTGCGACGATCCGCAGGGCGCATCCGGGCGTTGTCCACAGGTCGCTCCCACGCCACATGGAAACGATGACGGCACACCACGCGGATACCGACGCCAGAGGCGACCTGATCTCCTACCTCGACTTCCACGTCGCGGCAGGCGTCGACGCGGCCCTCGACGAGCAGCCCCACGACCGCTTCGCCGAGGCCGAGGCCAAGTCCGTCCCGGCGCCCGCCGCCTCGCGAGCCGAGCCGGCAACGCGCCGCGAGCCCCTTGAACCACGCCGTGAGCCGCTTGAAGCGCGCCGCGAGCCTCTTCCACCGCGCAGCGAGCCGCCGCAGCGTAATGCTCCCTCCGCGGAAGGGCCGCCCCTGGAATTCCGGCGTGAGCTGCCGAGCCGCGACGCACCCGCGCGTGAGCCCCCCCGCACCTACGGTAACGCGGCCGGCGCCAAGCCCGGCGAGGCGGCGGACGATGCGCGGGCACGGGCCGCGCAGATGAAGACCCTCGACGAACTGGAAGAGCTGCTGCGCGGCTTCGAGGGCTGCGGCCTGCGCTTCACCGCCAAGAACCTCGTCTTCGCCGACGGCAATCCGCAGGCGCGGGTGATGTTCGTCGGCGAGGCGCCGGGGGCCGATGAGGACCGGATCGGCAAGCCGTTCATGGGACGCTCCGGCCAGCTTCTCGACCGGATGATGGCGGCGATCGGTCTCGACCGGACGAGCGCCTACATCTCCAACGTCGTGCCCTGGCGCCCGCCGGGCAACCGCAACCCGACCCCGCAGGAGATCTCGATCTGCCGTCCCTTCGTCGAGCGCCAGATCGAACTCGCCAACCCCGACATCCTCGTCTGCCTCGGCGCGCCCGCGACGCAGACGCTGACCGGCACCAAGGACGGCATCCTCAAGGCACGCGGACGCTTCTACCCCTACCGCCTCGGCGACGGCCGCGAGATCCGGGCGCTCGCCACCCTCCATCCGGCCTACCTGCTGCGCCAGCCGGTGCAGAAGCGGCTGGCCTGGCGCGACTTCCGGATGCTGAAGAGCGCCCTCGACGGGAGCGCCGCGGGCAAGTAGGCCGGGGGCGGCTCAAGCGGAACCGTATCCTCCGCCTCGCCATTCTAGAAACCAGGTCCGGAATCCCGATGAGGCCGGGCGAGACGCGGGGCAGCGGGAGACTTTATGCGCTGGGACGATTTTCGCGCCTCTGAGAACGTCGAAGACCGGCGCGGCGAGGGCGGCGGCGGGGGCGGCTTCCCCGGCGGCGGCATGGGCGGCCTCGGCATCGGCACGATCGTCATCGTGCTGCTGATCTCCTGGGTCACCGGCATCAACCCGGCGATCCTGCTCGGCGGCGCGCAGCAGATGTCCGGCGGCGGGCAGCAGCGCGAGCAGCGGGTCGATCCCGAGACGCAGGCCCGGCGCGGCGAGGCGCCGACCGATCGCGCCGGCCAGTTCGCCTCGAAGATTCTCGGCAACACCGAGGATGTGTGGAACGAGATCCTGCCGAACCAGACCGGGCGGCCATACAAGCCGACGACGATGGTGCTCTACCAGGGCGGCACCCGTTCGGGCTGCGGCATGGCTCAGGCGGCGATGGGGCCGTTCTACTGCCCGCTCGACAAGAAGGTCTATATCGACCTCGGCTTCTTCAAGGAGATGCAGACCAAGTTCGGCGTGAAGGGCGATTTCGCCTACGCCTACGTCATCGCCCACGAGGTCGGCCACCACGTGCAGGACGTGCTCGGCATCCTCGGCAAGGTGCAGAGCCGCCAGCAGAATGCGAGCAGCAAGACGGAGGCGAACCAGCTCTCCGTGCGCGTCGAGCTGATGGCCGACTGCCTCGCCGGCGTCTGGGCCAAGAACTCGAACGACCGCTGGAACGCCCTCGACCAGAGCGACATCCAAGAGGCGCTCAACGCCGCCAGCGCCATCGGCGACGACAAGCTGCAGGAAAAGTCGCAAGGCTACGCCGTGCCGGATTCCTTCACCCACGGCTCCTCCGAGCAGCGGATGCGCTGGTTCATGACCGGCTACAAGAGCGGCCAGACCAAGTCCTGCGACACATTCCGCGCCAGCCGCGGCTGATCTTTTGGAATTGGGGAAGGCGGATATGGCCGAGACCGCGCGCGAGCTGATGCTCGCCGGGAAGCCCTATCGCGGCGACGATCCGGAACTGATCGCGCTCCGCAACGCGGCCAAAAAACGCCTCCTGCGGCTCAACGCCATGGAGCCCGAGGATGCGGCCGGCCGCGAGGCGGTGATCCGCGAGCTTCTCGGATCGGCGGGGCGCAACCCGACGATCTGCCCCGGATTCGCCTGCGACTACGGCGGCAACATCACGGTCGGCGACGACTTCTTCTGCAACTTCAACTGCGTCTTCCTCGACTGCGCCCCGATCACCATCGGCCACCGCGCGCAGATCGCCCCGATGGTGCAGCTCTACACCGCCGAGCACCCCCTCGACCGCGCCGCGCGGGCCGCATTCTGGGAATCGGCCCGGCCCATCACCATCGGCGACGACGTGTGGATCGGCGGCGGCGCGATCCTGCTCCCCGGCATCACCGTCGGCGACGGGGCGGTGATCGGTGCGGGCGCGGTGGTGACCCGCGACGTGGCGCCCTACGCGGTCGTGGCGGGAAACCCGGCAAAGGTCGTGAAGTGGACGAAGGAGTGATCTGAACGGCCGGCGGAGACACCGGCGCCGCGCGCTACTCCACCCGCACCCAGCCCTGAGGCATCAGCCGCTCCTGCGGCTTGAACTTGGCCTTGTAGTCCATCTTGCGGGAGCCATCGACCCAGTAGCCGAGATACAGATACGGCAGGCCGAGTGCGCGGGCACGGCGGATGTGGTCGAGGATCATGTAGGTGCCGAGGCTGCGGCTCGCCTCGTCGGGGTCGTAGAACGAGTAGACCATCGACAGGCCGTCGGCGAGAACGTCGGTGAGGCAGACGGCTACGGGGGCGCCGACACCGCGCCCATGGATCGCGCTGTCGGGCCCGCGCTCGCGGTAGACCACGAGATGCGTATCGACGTGGCTGTCCTCGATCATCATCGCGTAATCGAGCACCGTCATGTCGACCATGCCGCCATCGCCGTGGCGGGCATCGAGATAGCGGCGGAACAGGGCGTATTGCTCGGAGGCCGGACGGTTCGGCTCCGGCGTGCCGATGAGTTCGGCATTGCGCTGGAGGATGCGCCGCTGGCTCCCGGCGATCGCGAAATCCTCCACCACAACCCGCACCGAGACGCAGGCGCGGCAGGTCTCGCAGGCCGGGCGGTAGGCGATGGTCTGCGAGCGGCGGAAGCCGCCCTGGGTCAGGATCTCGTTGAGGTCCCGGGCGCGCCGCCCCACGAGGTGGGTGAACACCTTCCGCTCCTCCTGGCCCGGCAGGTAGGGGCAAGGGGAGGGCGCCGTGAGGTAGAATTGCGGTGTGTCGCGCGGATGGCTCGTCACGCTGAGAAGGCTCGCCCTCGGGGCCACGGCATCGAACGCTGGCACCGCAGCCAATGTAACGGGATCGCCGCAGGGCTCAACCGCATTGATGGGTCATGACGGCGGCTTTCCGCCGCCATTCCCTCACCCGAAGGGGGGATCAGTCGCGCACGACGGCCAGACCCAGCAGCAGGTCGTGGCCGAGGCGCCGGTCGGAGCGGACGAGGCCGAACAGCACGTCGACGCACCAGAGCAGGAAGGTCGAGATCGCCACGTAGAACAGCAGCGCGTGGATGCCCGCCGTCAGGAAATCCACCGGACGCCCGCTCTCGGGCGCCACCACGCGCAGGCCGAGCATGCGCATCCCGAGCGTGCTCTGCTTAGAGCCGCCCACCGTGATCGCGCTGTAGAGGATGCCGCTGACGCCGAGGATCGGGAACAGCATCCAGGCAAAGCCGAAGGTCAGCACGCCGAGGATCGCGATCGCCGTGGCGAGCACGGCCGTGAACACGAAGATGAAGGCGAGATCGAGCAGGTAGGCGACCGTGCGCCCGCCGAGGCTCGCCCGCACATAAGGCACGGGAAATCCGCCCTGGCCCGGCATTCCCGTCGGGTTGGTGTAGCCGGGGTGATAACCGGGCTGAAAATCCGTCATGGCCGCCGCTTCCTCGACCGTTGCGTGCACTCCGATCAGGTGGGGAGACGAAGCGGTGCTGCCAAGAGGAGAGTCGAGAGGACCGCTCAGCGCGAGGCAGGGGGGCGGGATGCGCGGCGTCCCGTCACCGGGCGCCGGGATCGGCCGCCTCAGCCTCGGGCGTGGTTAGATAGTAGCGCCTGAGCAGGTAGAGCGAGGCGCCGCTCACCGGCCCCTGCTCGGTCGTCACCGCGCTGAGGTCGTCGCCGGCACCGAAATGGCAGACCAGGAAGCGGGGCCGGGTCGCCTCGGCCTTCGGAATCGCACCGGTGCCGCCCACGAGACGGTAATCGACCCGCACGCTGCCGCGGCTCGCGCCCGATCCCACACGTCGCAGGTCGATCTCGGCGCCGGGTGGGGCGAGTGCCGGCACCGCCCGGCGGCAGAGCGTCGCCCGGCGCGCATCGAGCGCCGTGTCGCAACCGAATCCGGCGGCGAGCCAGAGGATGACGGCGCCCGCCAGCGCCGCCCGCTCGATGCGGACCAAGGTCGTCGCGCCCGGGGTCGGCCCGTCAGGCGCCCGCGCGCAGGCGCTCGGCGACGCGGGGAGCGTAGTAGGTCAGCACCCCGTCGGCGCCCGCGCGTTTGAAGGCGAGCAGGCTCTCGGTCATGGCGCGGTCGCCGTCGAGCCAGCCGTTGCGGGCGGCAGCCTCGATCATCGCGTACTCGCCCGACACCTGATAGGCGAAGGTCGGCACGCCGAACTCCGTCTTCACGCGGGTGATGATGTCGAGATAGGGCAAGCCGGGCTTGACCATCACCGAGTCGGCGCCCTCGGCAAGGTCGAGAGCCACCTCGCGCAGGGCCTCCGCCGCGTTGCCGGGATCCATCTGGTAGGTACGCTTGTCGCCGACCAGCGCCGCGCTGGTGCCGATGGCGTCGCGGAACGGCCCGTAGAACGCGCTGGCGTATTTCGCGGCGTAGGCCATGATCTGCACGTCGCGAAAGCCGGCCCGGTCGAGACCGGTGCGGATCGCGCCGACGCGCCCGTCCATCATGTCGGAGGGGGCGATGATGTCGGTGCCGGCCTCGGCCTGGATCAGGCTCTGCTCGACCAGCACCGCCACGGTCTCGTCGTTGAGGATGGCGCCGGCCTCGATCAACCCGTCATGACCGTGGCTGGTATAGGGGTCGAGCGCGACATCGGTCATCACGCCGATCTCGGGGACCGCGCGCTTGACCGCCCGCACCGCCCGGCAGACGAGGTTTTCGCGGTTCAGCGCCTCGGAGCCGGTCGGGTCACGCAGGGACGGCTCGGTGTAGGGGAAGAACGAGATCGCCGGGATGCCGAGCCGCGCGGCGCGCTCGGCCTCGCGCACGATCTCGTCCACGCTCAGGCGCTCGACGCCGGGCATGGAAGCGATCGGCTCGCGGCGTCCCTGCCCCTCGATCACGAAGAGCGGCCAGATCAGGTCATCGACGGTCAGGGTATGCTCGCGCACGAGGCGGCGCGACCAATCCGCCTTGCGGTTGCGGCGCGGGCGCTGGGTCAGGCTTAGCGGCCCCGCACCGGGGGCGGCTTCGCGCGCGGTCTCGATGGCGAGCGGGCGCGGGGTAGCGTCAGACATGAGCCTCAGGACTCCGGTTGCTCCAGAGCGCTCTCGAACCAAAGGGGAGACCGGTTCGGTGCGGAGGAGCGCATCACGACAAAGACGTCAAAGCCATGCTCGACGGCAAGCCCGGCGGCGATGGCTCGGGGCGGAGAATTCCGAATTCGCATCCCCCGGCAACCCTCCCACGATCGGAGGTTGCCCCCAGACGAAGGGGTGAGGAAAGCGCCACGGAACGCGCGGCCATCGACGATGCGCAAGCCTCCTGCTGTTGCATCGTCTACTCGGACAGGCCGGTCTCCACCTTTTCGGGCGGTGCCCTAGCACATCCGGATTCGGGCTCGAAAGGTGCCGTTGCCGCAGGCCGTCGAATGCGGCCGGCGCCGTCCCGAGGCCCGCCCACCGGATCTCGACGGAGCGCTTCTGAACGGTGCCGAAAGAGGTCCCATGCATGCGGATGCCGTCGGAGGGCAGGTTTTCCAGGCCGTGTCATGAGGCGGTCGGTGCGGTCCGGCGCCGTCGCACGCTCCGCGTTGACGCCCCACCCGGGAGTTCGTCTAAGAGGGCCGCGCAAAGCCTCCGGGCGGAGGGCCCGGCTTCGAGACGGCGGGCATCCGCTGGGGCGACGATGCGGCGGAGGGGAGCGCGGCGGTGGAGCGCGGAATGTCGGGTGGGCAAAAGGCCTCGCAACATCAGGCCTCGCAGCAAGGGGCCTTGCAACGGGACGTGCGAGAGCCGTCGGCCGAGCCCGAGATCGTGTTCGAAACCCGCGGCGAGGCCGGGCTGATCACCCTGACCCGGCCGAAGGCGCTCAATGCCCTCACGCTGCCCATGGTGGAAGCGATGCACCGGCAGCTCCGGGCCTGGGCGGGGGATGCGCGGGTCAGCCGGGTCGTGGTGCGGGGCTCCGGCGGGCGCGCCTTCTGCGCGGGCGGCGACATCCGCCAGATCCACGCCCTCGGCAAGGCCGGGCGCCATGCCGACGTGATGGCGTTCTGGCGCGGGGAATACTGGCTCGACGCCACCGTGAAGTCCTACCCGAAGCCCTACATCGCCCTGATCGAAGGGATCGTGATGGGCGGCGGCGTCGGCATCTCGCTGCACGGCGACGTGCGGGTCGCGGCCGGGAATTACAGCTTCGCCATGCCCGAGACCGGCATCGGCTTCTTCCCCGATGTCGGCGCGACCTACGCCCTGCCGCGCCTGCCCGGCTGCACCGGGCGCTACCTCGCGCTGACGGGCGCGCGGATCGGCGCGGGCGACGCGCTCGCCGTCGGACTTGCGACCCACGCGGCGCGGGCGGACGACTTCGAGACCATCATCGAGCGGCTGGCGGGGGGAGGGGCGATCGCCCGCGCCTTCGACGGCCTCGATGCGCCGGTGACGGAGACCGGCCCCCTCGTCGCCGAGCGGGTGCAGATCGACGCCTGCTTCTCCGCCGACACCGTCACGGAGGTGCTCGCCCGGCTCGACGCGGCAGCGCGGGACGGCTCCGCTTTTGCCGGCGCGACCGCGGCGACGATCCGCACCCGCTCGCCCACCAGCCTGACCATCGCCCTGGCACAGATGCGCCGCGGGGCCGGCTTGAGCTTTGCCGAAGCGATGCTCGCCGAGTACCGGCTGTGCGAGCGGGTGATGCGCGGGCACGATTTCTACGAGGGTGTGCGGGCGGTGATCATCGACAAGGACAACCGGCCGGCCTGGCAGCCCGCGACCCTGGACGCCGTCGATGCCGGGGCGATCGAGGCCGCCTTCGGCCCGCTCGACGGCCCTGAGCCGCTTTTCGACGGCAGCCAGGACCCGCACGAAGCGGCGCCCGCCGCGGAGGCACGGCCGTGAGGGCGCTCGCCAAGGTCGGCTCGACCCTCGACGGGCGCGGACGCCCGGGCGCCGGAGCCGGTGACCGGATCGAGGGCACCGCGCCGCGGGCGCAGACCCGCTGGGACGTGGTGCTGGTCTGGTTCATGCGCATCACCGCGCTGGTCTGGCTGGTCAAGGGACTCGCGACTTGGGGCGAGATCCTCGACCTGATTCCCGGCCGGACGCCGTTCGCCGACCTGCCGATGGGACGGCAATCGGCGATCGTCTACTTCGCGGTGATCGACTTCGTGGCCGCGGTCGGCCTGTGGCTGACGAGCGCCTGGGGCGGCGTGGTCTGGCTGCTCGCCGCGACCTCGGCCCTGACGCTGGCGTTGCTGACGCCGCAGCTCCTGCCGATGTCGGTGCCGGTGATCGCAGTGCAGGCAAGCATTGTCGCTGTTTACTTCGTGTTATCCTGGCTGGCGGCGCGCGATGTAGGCTGAACAAGAGGTCAACATCATCGTTTCATTTTGCATTTACCGACAGAAGTAAATCGCGAGTTCATCCTGTCGCTTAAATCGGCTTTCATCGGTGGGCCTTAGGTTCACCTCATAAGCGATGCCGGCCAGCAAGAGCCGGACCGAACCGACAGGAAGGCACCACGATGAGCACGAAGGCCGCCAACACCGCCCTCAAGACCACCGACGCCGCTCCGGAGCTTCAGAGTGCCGCCGGCTCCTATCTCGAGGCGCTGCACCTCGTGGAGCGGCTGCACCGCCGCCTCCTCGACGTCATCAAGGACGAGTTCGACCGGCGCGGCCGCGAGGACGTCAACAGTGTCCAGGCGCTGCTGCTCTACAACATCGGCGACAAGGAACTGACCGCGAGCGAGCTGCGCTCGAAGGGCTACTATCTCGGCTCGAACGTGTCCTACAACGTCAAGAAGCTCGTCGAGGCCGGCTTCCTGCACCACGCCCGCTCCAAGACCGACCGGCGCTCGGTGCGCATCAGCCTGACGCCGAAGGGCCGCGAGATCCACGACCTGATCCAGGGCCTCTACGACAAGCACGCCCGCACGATCCAGCCGATCGGCGGTATCTCCGAGGACGATTTCGGCCGCCTCAACCAAGCGCTCTCCCGCCTGGAGCGCTTCTGGACCGACCAGATCCGCTACCGTCTCTGAGCGAGGCGCCGGGACATCGAAAGCAGGAAGGCCGGAGGGTTCTGTCGCGAACCCTCCGGCCTTCCTGCTTTTCGTCGCGTCAGAAGCAAACGAAAAGGGCGCCGCCCTCTCAGGCAGCGCCCCCGGTCTCACCGGATCGAGTCCGGCGACGCCTTCTTAGTTGAAGGTGTCGATCTCAGCGGACTCGTAGGAGGTGACTTCCATGCCGACACAGATCTCGGCAACGACGGGAGCGGACCACTTCATGACGTTTCTCCTGATGGATGACATTGATGACAACCGAACCGGCCTGGGGCCGGTGACGCCTTCTTAGTTGAAGGTGTCGATCTCGGCGGACTCGTAGGAGGTGACTTCCATGCCGACGCAGATCTCGGCAACGATGGGGGCAGACCACTTCATGGCGTGTCTCCTGATAAAATTTTGAATACGAAGATCGGTCTTTCAACCGGCCTGCCTCGAACTGAGGTGGGCCGCTCGTTCACCGGGTCCCTCGTGTTCGACGCCCTTGATATAGACAATCCGTTGGGCGCAATTCAAGCGGGCCCTACACTTATATTTCTCATAGATTGCTCTCAAAAACGCCCGAGCTGACGATCGAGAGCCGCATCTTTCTGCCGGATGTGCGGAAAAATGCTGGTTTATCAGGAACATCGGGCCGATCGCCGCGATGCACAGGCGCAGCCGGTCGGACGGCTCACACGCGCTTTTGCCGGTTTCTCCCGATCATTTTTATCGGAAGTCCGACGCTCCGGGCCGGGGCCGGCGCGCGAAGGGCCAGCCTCGGCCCGCCCCCCTGCCGACGCACCCGCACTTGTGATGCCGGGGGCGATGCGGCAAAGCGGGGCCCTCGCGCGCACAAGACCTCAAGAGCCCCGAAATGCACGACATCCGCGCCATCCGCGAGAACCCGGCGGCCTTCGACCGCGATCTGGAGCGTCGCGGCTTGGCGCCCCTCAGCGCCGAGCTGATCGCCCTCGACGACGCGCGCAAGGGTGCGGTCTCGGCCGCGCAGGCGGCCCAGGAGCGGCGCAACGCGCTCTCCAAGGAGATCGGCGCCGCCAAGAAGGCCAAGGACGAGGCCCGCGCGACCGCGCTGATGGCCGAGGTCGCCCGCCTCAAGGAGGAGGCGCCGGGCCTTGAGGCCGCGCAGGGCGAGGCGCAAAAAGCCCTCGACGACCGCCTCGCCGCGATCCCGAACCGTCCGAAGGAGGACGTGCCCCTCGGCGCCGACGAGCACGGCAATGTCGAGTACCGCCGCTTCGAGTCCTCCCGCGAGCGCCTGGCGCAGGGCCGCCAGCATTTCGAGCTCGGCGAGGCCACCGGCCTGATGGATTTCGAGGCGGCCGCGAAACTCTCCGGCTCGCGCTTCGTGGTGCTCAAGGGTCAACTCGCCCGGCTGGAGCGGGCGCTCGGCCAGTTCATGCTCGACCTGCACACGGGCGAGCATGGTTACTTGGAAGTTGCGCCGCCGATTTTGGTGCGGGACGAGGCAATGTTCGGTACGGCACAACTGCCGAAGTTTGAAGACGATCAGTTTTTTGCCGGCAACATTCCAGAAATTGAGAAAGGTGTCGCGGAAGCATTCGAATATCTCTATGGGATCGATCCGATAGATAGCAGTGGCACCAAATTATCGAAAGCAATAGAAGAAAACGAGCGGCGCGGTGTGCGGGAGATAGTGCTAAAATACAATCGCCGCTGGCTCGTCCCCACGGCGGAAGTCCCGCTCACCAACCTCGTGCGCGAAAGCATCCTGGCGGAGGACGAGCTTCCCCTGCGCTTCACCGCGCTCACCCCCTGCTTCCGCGCGGAGGCCGGGGCGGCGGGGCGCGACACCCGCGGCATGCTGCGCCAGCACCAGTTCAACAAGGTCGAGCTGGTCTCGATCACCGCACCCGAAAAATCGGCCGAGGAGCACGAGCGGATGCTCGCCTGCGCCGAGGCGGTCTTGAAAAAACTCGACCTGACCTATCGGGTCATGACGCTCTGCACCGGCGACATGGGCTTTGCCTCCCAGAAAACCTACGACATCGAGGTCTGGGTGCCCGGCCAGCAGACCTACCGGGAAATCTCGTCCTGCTCGGTCTGCGGCGAGTTCCAGGCGCGGCGGATGAATGCGCGCTACCGGGCCAAGGAGGGCAGGGGGGTCGGCTTCGTCCACACCCTGAACGGCTCCGGCGTCGCGGTCGGCCGCGCGCTGATCGCCGTGATGGAGAACTACCAGAACCCCGACGGCAGCGTCACGATCCCGTCGGCGCTCCAGCCCTACATGGGCGGCCTGAACCGGATCGAGGGACCGAACCACTGATGCGCATCCTGGTCACGAACGACGACGGCATCCACGCGCCGGGCCTGGAGACGCTGGAAGGCATCGCCCGGGCACTCAGCGACGACGTCTGGATCGTCGCACCCGAGACCGATCAATCGGGCGTCTCGCACTCGCTCTCGCTCAACGATCCGCTGCGCCTGCGCCAGATCGCGGAGAAGCGCTTCGCGGTGAAGGGCACGCCCTCGGACTGCATCATCATGGGGGTGGCCCACATCCTCAAGGACCACAAACCCGACCTCGTGCTCTCGGGCGTCAACCGCGGCCAGAACGTGGCCGAGGACGTGACCTATTCCGGCACCATCGCCGGGGCGATGGAGGGCACGATCCTCGGCATCCGATCGATCGCGCTGAGCCAAGCCTACGGCGCGGGCGGGCGGGCCAACCTGAAATGGGCCTGCGCCGCCGCGCACGGGCCGCGGGTGATCGAGAAGATCCTGGAGATCGGCATCGAGCCCGGCATCCTCGTCAACGTCAACTTCCCCGATTGCGAGCCGGAGGACGTGCAGGGCGTGGCGGTCTCGGCGCAGGGCCAGCGCAATCAGGCGCTCCTGCAGATCGACGCCCGCCACGACGGGCGCGGCAACCCCTATTTCTGGCTGGCCTTCGCCAAAGCGCGGTTCGAGCCCGGCAACGGCACCGATCTCAAGGCGATCGCCGAGAACCGCATCTCGGTGACGCCGCTGCGGCTCGACCTCACCGACGAGCCGGAACTGACCCGCTTCGCCGCGGCGTTCCGGGCGTGAGCGGGGGCGGGCGGCCGGGCCCTCATGCCGCCTGAAGTCGAAGACCCGGATCGGCTGCCCGCGGGGCTGGCGGAGGCGACCGGCAACGCCGCCTTCGTGCTGGCCCTGCGCGAGCGGGGCGTGCGCGACACCGCCGTGCTGCGGGCGATGGAACAGGTGCCGCGCGAGCGCTTCGCGCCGCCGGCTTTGCGGCCTCATGCGCGGCGCGACATCGCCCTGCCGCTCGCCTGCGGCCAGACCATGACGGCGCCGAGCGTCGTCGCGCAGATGCTCGGCGCCCTCGATCTCGCCCCCGGCCAGCGCGTGCTGGAGGTCGGCACCGGCACGGGCTACGTCACCGCCCTGCTGGTGCGGCTCGGGGCGGCCCATGTGCGCAGCCTGGAGCGCTACGAGGGGCTCGCCCGCGTGGCACGGGCACATCTCGGGCGCGACCTTTCCGACGCCACCGTCGAGACCAATGACGGGCTCGCGCCCGAAGTCGTGCGCGGCGGAAGCTACGACCGCATCCTCGTCAACGGCAGCCTTGCCGCGCTGCCGCCGCACCTCCCCGCCGCGCTCAAATCCGGCGGCCGGCTGGTGGCGGGGCATTGGACCGGGCGGGGGAGCCGGCTCGTGACGCTGACCCGCGACAGCGCGGCCGCCTATGCCCGCACGGAAGGAGCGGCCCTGCGTCTCGGCCCCCTGACGCCGGGGCGTGCACTGGGCCCGTAGCGGCCCGACAACGGTTCGGCGCGTGCGCGTCGAGAGGAAGTCTCGCCCGCTCGGACGCGCGATCGGCGCCGTTGCCAGACTCCCTCAACCTTTACGGAACCCGCGTGAATCCGATCCCCGCGACGATCTCGGGAACGGTTGCTTAACCTGAATCCCGTTTGAATAGCTCATCACGTTGCGTCAGTGTTTAAGCGGGTGCGTCGATGCGGGTTCGGGGGAAAATACTGGGCTTGAGGACGCTGTCGCGCTTCGCCCTCATCGGTATGATCGGCGGTGGCACCGCTGCTTGTTCGTCGGACGCCTCGCGTCTCGGCGATCCCTTCACCAACCCGTTCGCTTCGCTGACGGGTGAGCCCTCGGCCACCGGCAGCCTGCCGAACGACGGCGTCGAGGGCGAGATGGCGCCGGCGCCTGCGATCCGCACGCCGCGCATCCAGTCCCAGGCGTTGCCCGCTCCCGGCCCGGCCCTGTCGCCGCGCCCCGGCGCGATCAGCGCCGCCCCGGCCGCGCCCCGGACCGTGACCCGCGTCGCGACGGCCGAGCCGATCTCCGGCGGCATGGCGGGCAACGTGGCCGGCCTGAACCCCGATGCGGGCCGTGCGATGACGCCGCGCGCCTCCGCCCCGGCGCCGCAGCCCAAGCTCCAGTTCGGCAAGCCCGTCGATAAGGCGGCTGAGAAGCGCGCCGCCGAGGCCGCTGCCGCGAAGGCGGCCGAGGCCCGCCGCGACGCCGAGCGGCAGGTTGCCGCCGCCAAGGTCGCCGAGGCCAAGGCGGCCGAAGCCAAGGCCGCGGAGAAGGCGGCGCAGTCGAAGAAGCTCGCCGAGTCCAAGGCGGCCGAGGCGAAGAAGGCGGCCGAGGCTGCCAAGCATCCGCGTCCGGGCCAGAAGGGCGTCGAGAAGGTCGCCAAGGCCGAAACGAAGGTCGATCCGAAGGATGCGGCCAAGGAGGCTGCGAAGGCGGAAGCCGCCCGCAAGGCCGAAGCCGACGCCCGGCAGGCCAAGGCGGACGCCGCCAAGAAGCTCGCCGAGGCCCGCGCCGCGGAAACGGCTGCGAAGGCCGCCGCCAAGGAGAGCAAGGAGGCCGCCAAGGCGTCCGCGAAGGACGCGGCACCGGCTGCCCCCGTGAAGGTCGCCAGCGCCGACGCCGCCGCCCCGATCCCGGCCGCCGCCCCGCAGGCCCCGGCCGAGTCGTTCCGCTGGCCCGCCAAGGGCCGCATCATCAATGCCTACGGCTCGTCCGGCAACGAGGGCATCAACATCGCCGTGCCCGAGGGTACGCCGGTCAAGGCCGCCGAGGACGGCACCGTGGCCTATGCCGGCTCCGACGTGAAGGGCTACGGCAAGCTGGTGCTGGTGCGGCACAACAACGGCTACGTCTCGGCCTACGCCCATAACGGCGAGCTGGACGTGCGCCCCGGCGAGAAGGTGAAGCGCGGCCAGACCATCGCCAAGTCGGGCGCCACCGGCAACGTCACCTCGCCCCAGCTCCACTTCGAGTTGCGCAAGGGCGCGACCCCGGTCGATCCGATGCCCCATCTCGGCGGCTGATCGTTCCCGATCCCCGCAGACAAAGGGCGGTTCCTCGCGGAGCCGCCCTTTGTCGTTCATCCCTTCCCTTTCAGCTGTGCCCCCCCTCCCCGCAAGGGGGGAGGCACGGCAATCCGGGTCGTGCGGCCGGACGAACTATCCGTCGAGCCGCTGACCCAACCGTCCGGCCAGATCCTGGATGAATTGGAACGCGGTGCGCCCGGAGCGCGAGCCGCGGGTGGTGGCCCATTCGAGCGCCTCGGCCCGCACCCGGTCCGGCTCCACGTCGAGTGCGTAGCGCTCCACATAGGCGCGGATCATCGCCAGATATTCGTCCTGGCTGCATTTGTGGAAGCCGAGCCAGAGGCCGAAACGGTCGGAGAGCGAAACCTTCTCCTCCACCGCCTCACCGGGATTGATCGCGGTGGAGCGCTCGTTCTCGACCATCTCGCGGGCCAGCAGGTGGCGCCGGTTCGAGGTGGCGTAGAACAGCACGTTGCCCGGCCGGCCCTCGATACCGCCATCGAGCGCGGTCTTGAGCGACTTGTAGGAGGTGTCGTCGGCATCGAACGAGAGATCGTCGCAGAACACCAGCCAGGGGTGCGGGTCGTTCCGGAGCAGGCTCATCAGCTCGGGCAATGCCTCGATGTCCTCGCGGTGGATCTCCACGAGCTTCATCGGCCGCGCGCCCTCCGGCCGGCGGGCGTTGATCTCGGCATGGGCCGCCTTGACCAGCGAGGACTTGCCCATGCCGCGCGCGCCCCAGAGCAGGGCGTTGTTGGCCGGCAAGCCGCGGGCGAAGCGCTCGGTGTTCTCCACCAGGGTGTCGCGGGCGCGGTCGATGCCGGTGAGGAGGCCGATCTCGACGCGGTTGACCCGCGGCACCGGGATCAGCCGCCGCTCGGGCCCCCACAGGAAGGCGTCGGCGGCGCTCGTATCCACCTTCGGGACGGTGGGCGGCGCGGCGCGCTCCAGGGCTGCGGCGATCCGCTCCAGAAGCGGCAGGAGATTCGGAATGGGGTCGGCAGGCGTCGGCTCTGAAGCCATGATCTCGGGTCCGGTTGCGGGGGAGGGCGGCCGCCCTCGCTGAGGTGGCGCCTTTTAGGCGAAGGTCGAAAGAAAGGGGAACCGCGGCGCCGCCGGCCCGGATGCATCCCAGGGCTTCGCCCTGGTTTTACTACGGCCTCGGCTTCGCCCTGGTTTTACGACGGCCTCAAGCGCCGGCGGCCGCCTCCGCG
The DNA here is from genome assembly GCF_001542815.1 of Methylobacterium sp. AMS5. Taxonomy (GTDB): domain Bacteria; phylum Pseudomonadota; class Alphaproteobacteria; order Rhizobiales; family Beijerinckiaceae; genus Methylobacterium. The sequence goes on along the minus strand of NZ_CP006992.1, from coordinate 4,561,056 downwards.
GCCTCAGGCTGTCGCTCCGCTCGATGCTGTCCGGGGCTCACGCCCCGAAAAGCCCGCTCCGCGCGGCGCTCTTCGCGCCGCGAAGCCGCCCGAACGGCTTCGAAGCGATTGCCCTGCGGATGCATCGCCCGCCGTTGCTTTCGAATCGCCCGTCGCTATAGTCCGCGCGCTTTCCGGCAGGTCAGATCCGGCCCGCCGGTCCTGGCAAGCCTCATTTTGGCAAGTCGCTTTCGGCAAGCCGATTTTGACAAGCCCGTCGTCGCAAGGCACCGGGCCCGCCGGGCCTCACGGGCCGTCTGCCCTCGATCAGGAGTTTCTCGCGTTGATCACCCCCGCCTTCGCGCAAGGAGCCGGTGCCGGAAGCGGCGCGGATGTCGCGTTGCAGTTCGTGCCCTTCGTCCTGATCTTCGTGATCATGTATTTCCTGATCCTGCGCCCGCAGCAGCGCCGGCTCAAGGATCACCAGAACATGGTGAAGAACGTACGCCGGGAGGACACCATCGTGACCACCGGCGGCCTCGTCGGCCGCGTCACGAAGGTCGCGGACGACGCCACCGAGATCGAGGTCGAGATCGCCCCGAACGTGCGCGTGAAGGTGGTCCGCTCGATGATCTCCGAGGTTCGCGTCAAGGGCGCCCCGGTCAAGGCCTCCTGAGAGGTCACATGAGGGTGCCGGCGCACAGGCCCGGCACCTTTCGGTAAACCCAGTCGGAACCGGGCGGATGTTGCGCTTCTCGAGAACCAAGATTTTCGCGACCCTGGCCATCATCCTGATCGGTCTGAGCCTCGCAGTGCCGAGCTTCTTCTCGAAGGAGCAGCGCGAGGCCTTCGTCAACGCGCTGCCGAAATCGATCCAATGGATGGTGCCGACCCGGGCGATCGTGCTCGGTCTCGACCTCCAGGGCGGTTCGCAGATCCTCTTAGAGATCGACCAGCCCGACCTCGTCCGCTCGATGGTCACCGGCCTGCGCGACGACGTGCGCCGCATCCTGCGCGAGGCCGCGGTCTCGCCGGAAGGCGGCATCCGCGTCATCAACCGCGGCGTCGAGCTGCGCATCCCCGATGCGGCGGCCCGCGCGAAGGTGATGCCGAAGCTGCGCGAACTCGCAGCCCCCATCAACAACCCGCTCGCCGCCGGCGGCCAGACCCTCACGGTCAACGAGGCCGAGAACGGCACGATCCAGCTCGTCCTCACCGAGGCCGGCATCAACGACCGCACCCGCCGTGCGGTCAGCCAGGCGATCGAGGTCGTGCGCAAGCGCATCGATTTCGGCGGCACCAAGGAGCCGTCGATCCAGCAGCAGGGCGCCAGCCGCATCCTCGTCCAGGTGCCGGGCCTGCAGAACCCGCAGGAGCTTGAAGACCAGCTCGGCAAGACCGCCAAGCTCGAATTCCGCATGCTGGCCGATTCGCCCTCCGGCGACGTCGACATGCTCGCCTCGAAGGACGAGGGCGGCGCCAAGGTGCCGGTCGAGCGCCGCGTCATGGCCGATGGCAGCGATCTCACCGACGCCCAGCCCGCCTTCGACCCGACGACCCACGAGCCGATGGTGAGCTTCAAGTTCAACCTGCGTGGCGCCCAGCGCTTCGGTCAGGCGACCTCGGAGAATGTCGGCCGCCGCATGGCGATCGTGCTCGACAACGTAATCCAGTCGGCCCCGGTGATTCGCTCGGCGATCACCGGCGGCACCGGGCAGATCACCGGCAACTTCACCGTCAAGGACGCCAACGACCTCTCGGTGCTGCTGCGAGCGGGCGCGTTGCCGGCCAAGCTCACCGTGGTCGAGCGCCGCGTCGTCGGTCCCGGCCTCGGCCGCGACTCGATCGAGGCCGGCAAGATGGCGACCCTGGTCGCGGGCGGCCTCGTCATCGCCTTCATGTTCGCGACCTACGGCACCTTCGGCTTCATCGCCAACATCGCCCTGATCGTGCATGTCGGCCTGATCCTCGGCCTGATGTCGGTGCTGGAGGCGACGATGACCCTGCCCGGCATCGCCGGCATCGTGCTCACCATCGGCACCGCGGTCGATTCGAACGTGCTGATCTACGAGCGCATGCGCGAGGAAGCCCGCGGCGGCCGCTCCCTGGTCTCGGCGCTTCAGGCCGGCTTCGACCGGGCATTCGCCACCATCATCGATTCGAACTCGACCATGGCGATCGCCGCGCTGCTCCTGTTCTTCATGGGCTCCGGCCCGGTGAAGGGCTTCGCCGTGGTGTTCATCCTCGGCATCCTCACCACCGTCATCACCGCCGTGACGCTGACGCGCATGATGATCGCGCTGTGGTACAATTGGTTCCGGCCCAAGGCCCTGCCGTTCTAGGGGCGCCGCCGCCTCGTTCCCGGCGCGGCCCACGCGCCGCGCGAAAGCTGAAATCTCAGGGGATGCGCGCGGAGCGCCCCCTTCGCTTCGAGACCGACCATGCGCCTGCTTCGCCTCTGGCCCGACGAATCGCATTTCGACTTCATGCGGTTCCGGCGCGTCACCTTCCCGCTCTCGGCGGTGATGTCGGTCGTGACCCTGGTGCTGTTCATCACCGTCGGGCTCAATTACGGCATCGACTTCAAGGGCGGTACCCTGGTCGAGCTTCAGGCCAAGGCCGGGCAGACCGCGGACGTCGCCGAGATCCGCCACACCGCCAACGGCTTCGGCTTCGGCGAGACCGAAGTGCAGGAACTCGGCGGCGAGGGTCAGGTGCTGGTGCGCTTCCCGCTCCAGGCCGGCGAGCAGGGCCAGACCGCGGTGATGCAGAAGGCGCACGCCGCCTTCGACGCGGGCTACGATTTCCGCCGCACGGAGACCGTGGGGCCGCGCGTCTCGGGCGAACTCGTGCAGTCCGGCACGATCGGCGTCGTGCTCTCGGTGCTGGCGGTGCTGCTCTACCTGTGGTTCCGCTTCGAGCGGGAGCTGGCGCTCGGCGCCATCGTCGGCACCCTGCACGACATCGTGCTGACGGTCGGCGTGTTCATCATCACCCGCATCGAGTTTAACATGACCTCGATCGCGGCGATCCTCACCATCGTCGGCTACTCGCTCAACGAGACGGTGGTGGTGTTCGACCGGACCCGCGAGCTGATGCGCCGCTACAAGACGATTCCCGTGGTGGAACTCCTCAACCTCTCGATCAACTCCACCATGTCGCGCACGGTGATGACCTCGCTGTCGACCACCCTGTCGCTGGTGGCGCTGGTGCTGTTCGGCGGCGAGGCGATCAAGGGCTTTGCCGTCGTCATGCTCTGCGGCGTGGTGATCTGCACCTACTCCGCGATCTTCGTCTCGACCCCGTCGCTGATCTACATCGGACTGCGCCTGTCCGGCGCGAAGGCGTCGCAGCGCGAGTCGGGCCTGCCGCAGGCGGCCGAGTAGGGCGCGGCGTGCGACGGGAGGCACGAGACCGATCCGGGACGTCTTTCTCCGCCCCGGCGGTTGAGAGGGGCGCCCGCGCTTCCGACATGCTCCGGTACGGAATGCGGGCGAGCGGAGGCACGGCGTGAGCGAGGGACGAATCCCCGGGCAGATCCACGACGGCTTCCTGCCCGGCCGCCACGGCATCGACGCCTATGGCAATGGCGGCTTCCGCTTCGGGCAGATGTCCCACCGGGGCTCGATCCTGCTGCTGCCCTCCGGCGTGCGCGCCTGGGAGGTGAACGAGCCCACCGGCATCGACGGGACGAGCCTCGGCCCGGTGCTCGCCGAGGCCGAGGGGATCGAACTTCTCTTGATTGGCACCGGCGCCGACATCGTGTTCCTGCCCGAGACCTTGCGCCAGCGCCTCAAGGCCGCAGGCATCGGCCTCGACACGATGCAGACGGGGGCGGCGGCACGGACCTACAACATCCTGATGGCCGAGAACCGCAAGGTCGCGGCCGCGCTGATCGCCGTCTAGAGTCGTGCCCGGCCTGATCGCATCAAGCCGGGCCTGACTCTAGGTCCTTGTTTGGTCGCACTTTCTTTCGATGAACCGGCATCCACTTCGTCGGAAAGCGCTTTGAGTTCCGAACGCCGCATGAGCCCCGCTCCATGACGCGCCCCGAGACCCGAACCGAGACGAGCCCGGAGGCCGGCAACGGCGGGCTCGCCTTCGCCTTCCGGCACTGCGAGGAACTGGTGCGCGAAAGCGACCCGGACCGCTACTTCGCAGCCCTGTTCGCGCCCGCCGCCTTCCGGCCGCACCTCTTCGCGCTCTCCGCCTTCAGCCTGACCATCGCCCGCGTCCGGGAGGCGGCCTCGAATCCGATGGCGGGGGAGATCCGCCTGCAATGGTGGCGCGACGCGCTCCAGGGGGAAGCACGGGGCGACGTCCGGGCCAATCCCGTCGCCGCGGCCCTGGAAGATGCGATCGTCACGCGCCGCCTCGGGCGCCAGCCCTTCGTGGACCTGATCGATGCCCGCGTCTTCGACCTCTACGACGACCCGATGCCGCGGGTGAACGATCTGGAGGGCTATTGCGGCGAGACCGCCTCGGCGCTGATCCGCCTTTCCGGGCTGGTGCTTGCCGATGGGGCCGAGCCGGGTGGCGCGGCGGCCGCCGGCCATGCGGGCGTCGCCTACGGGATCACCGGCCTGTTGCGGGCGCTGCCGTGGCACGCGCGTCAGGGACAGGTCTACCTGCCCGGTGACCTGCTGCGCCAGAACGGGGTCACGCGCGAGGACATCGTCTCGGGCCGGGGTGGACCGGGCCTCGTGCGCACCTGCGTCGAATTGCGGGCGCTGGCGCGGCGCCATCTCGCCGCCTACGAGGCGGCCCGCAGCACCATCGCTCCGGCGGCCCGTCCCGCCTTTCTGCCGACCGCGCTGGTCGAGCCCTATCTCGCGGCGATGGAGCGGGCCGGCTACGATCCGCTCAACAGCGTGATCGAGATCCCCCGTTGGCGCCGCCTGTGGCGGCTGTGGCGGGCGGCACGCACGGGACGATAGAGACGTTTCACACGCAGACAGGGGCTCCTCCCCGCCAAGGGGAGGAGGTCGATGAAGCGGGGCGTCAGCGCGCCTTCTTCGTCAGCTTCTGCGCGATCTCGAACATCTCCTCCGGCGCATAATCGGGCGCGAAGGCCGAGGGGATGCCGGTGAGCTGGTGGATCTTACCGCCGTCGGGCATGCCCTCCACGATCTCGAGTTCGCCCGGCGGGTCGCCCGGCAGGGCGTGCTCGCTGCTATTCCAGATCCCGGCGATCTCACGATAATCGTTCGGGCTCCAGGTGTAGAGCCGGCGGTGCGAGCCCTCCTGCAGATACTTCTGGCACTCGGGAATCTTGTCGAGATTGATGTTCGGGGTCGGCAAAAACTTGTCGAGATCGACGCCGGTGATCTGCTTCAGCGCCAGCGCGTAGGCGTGGGCGTGGACCGAGCCGCGCACCAGCAGGTAGCCGCATACTTCGCGTCCGGTCGGGTCGGACAGGGTCTCGTAGACCCGCAGCTTGTGCAACCGTGCGCCGCATTCGAGGTGGAAGTTGTGCAGGAGATCGACGACGACATTGCCCGTCGAGGTGATGAAGTCGTTGTTCCACGAGGCGCCGTTGCTGTTGATCGGCGCCGAACCGCCCCCGTTCGACAGGAAGGCCGCGGCAAGCCGGATGTCCTTCATGTCCTCGAACGGCGCACCCGAAATGTCGCCCCCGTCCGTCTCGTCGCCGTCGTTGTCGGGCCCGTTATTGAGCATGGCCACGCCGTTGCTCACGAGTTCGACGTGGCCGAGTTCTTCCGCCGTAATGCTCGAGACGAGGCTGTAGAACGGCTTGAGCTTGTCCTTGCTGCGGAAATTGAAGCTCTGGAACATGTAGTTCCCGAGCGTGGACATCTCACCGTATTTGCCGCCCAGCAACTCCTGCAGCGCGGCAGCCGCATTGGGATCCTTGCGTTTGGGTGCGGGAAGCTCGGCTTGTAGCTTGTCGACGCGCATGAACATTTGAGAAGGCCTCTTGCTGCTGCCGGTCACCACCGGAACGTGCGCCGCAGACACCTCCATGCATCGTCACAGCCTGGAGCGGCCCGACGGTCGGAGGTTCGGTCGGGCACTGGGGTGTGCGGTTGGAACCGCCCGACGAAGGCCTCTGTTCCCGGCGCCACGCACCGGTTGCAGGCTTAACGCCCGGCCGTTCCGGCGCCTGGATCTGCAATGCACCGCGCCGCCGCGGTGCGCAAAAGCGTCACCAAGAAAACATCTGTCGATCATGGGATTGAATACATGATGCCTTGCGTTGAGCGGGCCTAACGGCTCTGCTAGCACCCTGTGCCGGAAAGCCCCGGCGGAAGATCGGGGCTTGGGAGGAGGGCAAAGCCCGTGACACCCTGGAATCAGGTCTACGATCCGTTCGGGAGCCAATGGCTCTCGACTTTCATGGCATCGCTGCCGGTCATCGCCCTGCTCGGCATGATCGCGAGCGGCAAGATCAAGGTGCACATCGCGGCCGTCCTCGCGCTGGGCGTCGCCTTCCTCGTGGCGGTCGTCGCCTTCGGCATGCCGACGGATCTGGCGGTTCGCGCGACGATCCTCGGCATGGTCACGGGCATGTTCCCGATCGGCTGGATCATCCTCAACGTCATCTTCCTCTACCGGCTGACGGTGGAGAAGGGCTGGTTCGCCGTCCTCCAGCAATCGGTGGCCGGCATCACCGAGGACCGGCGCATCCAGCTCCTGCTGGTCGCCTTCGCCTTCGGCGCCTTCTTCGAGGGCGCGGGCGGCTTCGGCACCCCGGTGGCCGTCACCGGCGCCATCCTGATCGGGCTCGGCTTCTCGCCGCTGGCCGCCTCCGGCCTCTCGCTCATCGCCAACACCGCCCCCGTCGCCTACGGCGCGCTCGGCGCCCCGGTCCAGGGTCTGGCCTCGGTGACGGGCTACGACCCCTACATCCTCGGCGCGATGATCGGCCGTCAGTTGCCGTTCTTCTCGGTGATCGTGCCGTTCTGGCTGATCTGGGTGTTCGCGGGCTTCCGCGGCATGATCGCGATCTGGCCGCCGATCGCCGTCTGCGGCATCTCGTTCGCGGCCGCGCAGTTCCTGATCTCGAACTACATCAATCCCTGGATCGTCGATATCGGCGCCTCGCTCGTGTCGATGGCCGCCCTCGTCGCCTTCCTGAAGGTGTGGCGTCCGGCGCAGATCTGGTCCTCGCCGGCCCTGCGCGGCCACGATCCGTCGATCGGCTACGGTCAGCCGCGTCCGGCCTCCCTCGGCGCGGGCGTCCCCGGCGATCTTCCCAAGGTGCATGTCGGCGGCCGCACCGCCTCGTCGAGCGAGATCTTCATGGCCTGGGTGCCGTGGATCATCCTCTCGATCATCGTGGCGATCTGGGGCACCGGCTGGTTCAAGGGCATCGTCAACCCGATCTTCTCGTGGAAATACGAGGTGCCGGGCCTGCACAACATGATCATGAAGGTGCCGCCCGTGGAGGCCGCGCCGAAGGCCGAGGCCGCGATCTTCAACTTCACCTACATGTCCTACACGGGCACCGGGGTGCTGTTCGCGGCGATCATCTCCGGCATCATCATGCGGTTCTCGCCGGTGCGTCTCGTCACCGCGTATTTCGAGACGATCTGGGTGCTGCGCTACTCGCTCATCACCATCGCCGCGATGCTCGCCCTCGGCGTGCTCACCCGCTACGCCGGCGTCGACGCCACGCTCGGCCTCGCCTTCGCCGGCACGGGCATCCTCTACCCGTTCTTCGGCACGCTGCTGGGCTGGCTCGGCGTCGCGCTCACGGGTTCGGACACAGCCTCGAACGTGCTGTTCGGCGGTCTGCAGCGGATCACTTCCGAGCAGCTCGGACTGTCGGGCATCCTGATGGCCTCGGCGAATTCGTCGGGCGGCGTGATGGGCAAGATGATCGACGCCCAGTCGATCGTCGTGGCTTCGACGGCGACGGGCTATTTCGGCCAGGAGAGCAAGATCCTGCGCTTCGTGTTCTGGCACTCGATCGTGCTGGCCTGCCTCGTCGGCGGCCTCGTGATGCTCCAGGCCTACGTCTACCCGTTCACCGAGATGGTGATCCACCCGGCCGCGACGGCGCCTGCCGCGCACTGACCGGCCGGTTCGACGGCACGCAAGCGAAGCCCGCCCCGAGCGATCGGGGCGGGCTTTTTCGTGGATCTGAATTAGCGCGGGCCGGGCGCGTCCGGCTTTGCGGCCTCGAGCGGCTGCGCCGGCCGGGCGAGCCGCCCCTCCTCGGCGCGGTGGACATACTGGCTCGCCACCAGCCAGCCCTTGAAGAAGCGCAAGGGGAGGGTGCAGGCGATCAGCACCACGGGCAGGGTCAGGGCGAAGTGGAGCCAGACCGGCGGGTCGTAGGTCAGCTCCAGCCACAGGCCGAAGGCGACCGCGGGGATCGCCGTGGTCATCATCACGAAGAAGGCCGGGCCGTCGGCGGGATCGGCGAAGGAGAAGTCGAGGCCGCAGGCGTCGCAGCGCGGGGCGATGCTCAGAAAACCCTTGAACAGATGGCCCCGGCCACAGCGCGGGCAGGCGCTGCGCGCCGCCACGGAGAGCGGCGCCTGGGGCTCGTACCGGGTCTCGGTCGAAATCGCGTCACGGGTGTCGGTCATCACGGTCTCCTGGCGAGGCAACCAATGCCCGCTGCGATGGTTCGCCAACGCCCCGCAGGCCACCCATGCGGGACCGGACGGATTTTTCGAGCCGAGTTTTTTCGAGCGCTCGGGATTAAATGGCGGAGACAGAGCGTTAATGGTCTCACGCGCGCCACAGCATGCCGCAAACATGTTCCTCCGCCGGATCCGCCGCGACAGCCTGAGCGACCTGCCCGGTCTCGAGACGGGGCGGCTGACGATCGCGCCGCTCGGTGCGGGGGACGCGCGGGCCGTGCACACGCTCACCGACGATCCGGCGATCACCGGCGCGGTCGATTTCCTCGCCACCCCCTTCACCCTGGCGGACGCCGAGGCGCTGATCGCCTCCGGTCGGCATGGGCGCGACCGCTTCCTCGGTGCCTGGAGCCGCGAGGCGGCCGCCCCGCTCGTCGGCGTCGTCGGCACCCATCTGCGGGGGGAGGGCGCGGTCGAGATCGGCTACTGGATCGGCGGGGCCGCCCGCGGGCGCGGCTTCGGGACGGAGGCGGTCTCCGCCATCGTCGGCCTGCTGCGCCGCCGCTTTCCCCGCCGGGCGATCGTGGCCGAATGCCGGCCCGGCAACGTCGCCTCCTGGGGCCTGCTGCACAAGATCGGCTTCCGCGAGACCGGCTCGGAGGGGCACCGCCCCGGCCGCCGCCAGCTCGTCCTCGAAGGCATCTGACCCCGCAGGCCGTGCCGACGGGCCGGACGGGGGGGATGGACCAAAGACCGGGAAGCGGCGGATCTCGAATCGGCCTAAGATCGGCGAATGGGCCCTCGCCGGCCAGTGCCGGCGCGCCGGAAGACATGATCGCGATGACGGCCAGCGCACAATCGGATATCGGCGGCCACTCCGACGAGGCGGCTCCCCTGGCAGGCGGACAGGCGCTGCGCCTCCTGATCGTCGACGACCACCCCCTGTTCCGCGAGGCTCTGGCGAGCGCCATCGCGCTCGCCTTCCCCGACGCCGTTTTGCACGAGGCGGACGGCATCGGGGCGGCCAGCGAGATCCTGGGCCGGAACCCGGCCATCGACCTAACGCTGCTCGATCTCTCGATGCAGGGCGTGACCGGGTTCGAGGGTCTCACCGCGATCCGCACGCGCTTTCCCCGCGTGCCGATCCTGATCGTCTCCGGCGTTACCGATCCGCGCATCATGCAGGAGGCCCTGCGCCACGGTGCGGCCGGCTTCGTGCCGAAGGCCGTCGACAAGGCGACCCTGACCCGGGCGATCTCCGAGGTGCTCGGCGGAGCCCTGTTCATGCCGCCCGATCTTGCCGCCGCTCCGGCCCCGGCGCGGGGCGGCGACAAGGCGCCGATCGCCGAGCGGGTCGCCCGCCTGACCCCGCAGCAGATGCGGGTGCTCGGCATGATCCGCCAGGGCAAGCTCAACAAGCAGATCGCCTACGAGCTGCAGGTCGGCGGCTCGACGGTGAAGGCCCACGTCTCCGAGATCCTGCGCAAGCTCGAAGTCATCAGCCGCACGCAGATCGTGATCGAGACGGCCTATGTCGATTTCGATCAGGCGGGCGGGGGGTTCTGATCGGGATCGCCTTCAGGCGAACCGTTTCGCCGCGACGACGCACAGCACGACCCCGGCGGCGACCGCGACCATCGCCCCCTCGACCGGCTCGCCCAGCAGAAGGCCGGCGAGCGCGAGGCCGAAGAAGGGCTGGAGCAGTTGCAATTGCCCGACCCCGGCGATGCCGCCGAGCGCCAGCCCGCGATACCAGAACACGAAGCCGACCAGCATGCTGAAGACCGAGACGTAGCCGAGCCCGGCCCAGGCCGGCAGGCCGATCCCGGTCCATGAATCCGGCAGGGTGGCGAGCGCCAGAACGGCCATGGCGGGTGCGGCCAGCACGAGCGCCCAGGAGATGACCTGCCAGCCGCCGAGCCGGCGCGACAGGCGGGCGCCCTCGGCGTAGCCGAGACCGCACAGCAGGATCGCCCCCAGCATCAGCCCGTCGCCCGTCAGGTCGGCGCCTTCGCTGCGCGCCAGGGCGAAGCCCGCCACCAGCACGCTGCCCATGCCCGAGAACAGCCAGAAGGCGGGTTTCGGCCTGTCATGGGCCCCCAACAAACCGAACAGGGCGGTGGCGAGCGGCAGCAGGCCGATGAACACGATGGAGCGGGCCGAGGTGATGTGCCGGAGCGCCAGCGCCGTGAGCAGGGGAAAGCCGACCACGACGCCGAGGGCCACGACGGCAAGCGGCCCGAGATCGCCCCGCGCCGGCCGCTTCTGCCGCAGCAGGGCCAGGAGCGCGCCACCGAGCCCGGCGGCGATCACCGCGCGCGAGGCGGTGAGGAAGAGCGGCGTGAAGCCGCCGACCGCCAGCCGCGTCGCCGGGAGCGAGCCGCTGAAGATGAGCACGCCGAGGAAGCCGTAGCCCCACCCGTCCCAGGTCTTTCCGACCGGATTGTTCCTGTGATGTTCGGGCATCGTTCGTCTCGAAGGGCGATGCGAGGTTAGAACTCGATCCCTGGCGGCGACACAAACAGTGCCCTACAGTCTGAACCGAACTGTATGGCTCGTTGCGCCCATATGCTTGAGCGATCGTGACATGACGGATGAGATCGCAGGCCGTACGGCGGCGGTGATGACGGCGATCCGCACCAAGCTCGCCGCCCGGGCGCTGAGCCCAGGCGAGAAGTTGCCCTCGATCCGCCGCTTCGCCACGACCATGGGCGTCTCGCCCTCGACCGTGGTCGAAGCCTATGACCGGCTCGCGGCGGAGGGGTTGATCCGGGCTCGGCCGGGCGCGGGCTTCTTCGTCTCGGGGGCGGTCTCGCCGCTGGCGCTCACCGAGGCGGAGCCGCGGCGGGAACGGGCGATCGATCCGCTCTGGGTTTCGCGCCAATCGCTCGATGCCGGCCCGGAGATGCTCAAGCCGGGCTGCGGCTGGCTTCCGGCCGAGTGGATGCCGAGCGCGGCGATCCGCCGGGCCGTGCGCGGCCTCGCGCAGGCCGGGGACGCGGTGCTGACCGATTACGGTGTCAGCCGCGGCGCGCTGTCCCTGCGCCGTCACCTCGTGCGCCGGATGGCGGGGGAGGGGATCGAACTCGGCGCGGATCAGCTGCTGCTCACGGCCTCCGGCACGCAAGCCATCGACCTGATCGGCCGCTTTCTCCTGCGGCCCGGCGACACGGTGATCGTGGACGATCCCTGCTACTTCAACTTCCAGGCCGTGCTGCGCGTCCACGCGGTCCGGATCGTCGGGGTGCCCTACACGCCGACGGGGCCCGACCTGGCGGCCTTCGCCGCGGCCCTCGCCGAGCATCGTCCGCGCCTCTACGTCACCAATTCAGCGCTCCACAATCCGACCGGCGCGACGCTCTCGCCGCAGACCGCCCACCGGCTCCTGACGCTCGCGGCGGGGCACGACCTCACCATCGTCGAGGACGACATCTTCGCCGATCTGGAGCCCGAGCCCTCGCCCCGGCTCGCGGCCCTCGACGGCCTCGCCCGCGTGATCCGCATCGGCAGCTTCTCGAAGACGCTCTCGGCCTCGATTCGCTGCGGCTTCATCGCTGCGCGCCCCGACTGGATCGAGGCCCTGGTCGATCTCCAGGTGGCGACGAGCTTCGGCGGCCCGAGCCCGGTCGCCGCCGAGCTGATCGCCGGCACGCTCGCCGACGGCAGCTACCGCAAGCATCTGGAAGCCTTGCGCCGCCGTCTGTCACGGACACGCCGGGAGGCCACCACCCGGCTCGGTTCGCTCGGCATCGCGCCCTGGATCGTACCGCGCGGCGGCTTCACCCTCTGGTGCCGCCTGCCCGACGGGCAGGACGCGGCGGCTCTGGCCCGCGCCGGCTTGGCGGAGGGTCTGGTGCTGGCCCCCGGCAACGTCTTCAGCGTCTCGCAGACGGCCGGCAGCTTCATGCGCTTCAACGTGGCGCAGATGACCGATCCGCGGGTCTACGAGGGGCTGACGCGGGCGATGGAGGGAGCGGAGATCCCAGCCGCATCCTCACCCTGAGGCGCCGCAAAGCGGCCTCGAAGGGTCTTCCCGTACCCCGCGCGATCCCTGTAAGCCCCTTCGAGGCCTGCGCTTTGCGCCGACACCTCAGGGTGAGGGTGTGGGTTGGACCACTAAGTGTCTCTCACAAAACTCCCGCCGCGCTGTCATCGCCCGAGCGAGAACGGTCAGGGACCGGGAGTTTTGTCAGGCACTCTCAGCCGGTTCTACGGCGACAGCTTGTCAATCAAACTCTGGATCTTGCCCGGCAGCGGCGTGCCCTCCTGGCGGCTGTAGAGGTCGCGCAATTGCCGGCCGATTTCGGAGAGGCTCATCGTACCCTTGACGATGAGCCGGTCGGCCTGCCGGCCGAGGCTCTCCTTCTCTTCGCTCGTGATCTCCTTGGCGGTGAGCACCACCACGGGGATGCTGTCGCCATCGGGGCGCCCACGCAGCGCCCGCAGGAAGGCGAAGCCGTCCATCACCGGCATCATCAGGTCGAGCAGGATCAGGCTCGGGCGGACCTGATCCAGGCTCTCCAGGGCGGCGGCGCCGTTCTCGGCCTCGCGCACCTGCCAGCCGTCGCGCTGGAGCGTGCGGCGCACCCGCTCTCGGGCGTCGGCGTCGTCGTCGACCACGAGCACGCTGCCCTCGCGGTCGACGGGGCGGTAGCGCTCCATCGCATCCTTGAGCGCACCCCAATCGATCGGCTTGACCATGTAGTCGGTGGCGCCGAGCACGTGAGCGAGGCTGAACTCGTTGACCACGCTTGTGATGATGACCGGCGTCTCGGCGATCTCGGGATCGGTGCGGATCGCGTGCAGCACCGCCCAGCCGTCCATGCGCGGCATCTCGATGTCGAGCAGGATCGCCCGCGGCTTCAGCGCCCGGGCCAAGGTCAGCCCGGCCCGCCCGTCATTGGCGGTGCGCACGCGGAACCCCTCGCGTTCGAGGAAGCGCTGAAGCAGGTCGCGGGCGGCCGGGTCGTCATCGACGAGCAGCACCACGTCGTGCAGATGCGCCTCGCCCTCGGTGATCTCCTGAACGCGGGCGGCGACGCTTTCCGCCTCGACCTCTTCCTCGTGGGCGGCGAGTTCGGCCGGCAGGCGGATCGTGAAGGTCGCGCCCTCGCCGAAGATGCTCTCGACGCCGATCGTACCGCCCATCCGCTCGACGAACGCGCGGGTGATGGCGAGCCCGAGGCCGGTGCCGCCGAACTGGCGCGTGGTCGATTCGTCGGCCTGGGAGAAGCGCTCGAACAGCCGGCCGATCTGCTCCTGCGTCAGGCCGATGCCGGTATCCGAGACGGAAAAACTCAGCCAGTCGGCCCCGTCCTTCCGCAGGCGCCGCACACCGAGGATGATCTCGCCCTCCTCCGAGAACTTCGCGGCGTTGCCGATCAGGTTGATCAGCGACTGGCGCAGCTTCAACTGGTCCTGATGCATCGCGCCCAGATCCCCCTCGAAATCGAGGCGGAAGTGGTTGCGCTTCTTCGTGATCAGGCTCTGCGTGGCGGCCGTGACATCCTCGATCAGGGACAGGACATCGAAGGTCTCCGCGGCCAGGGTCAGGCGACCGGCCTCGATCTTGGAAATGTCGAGCACGTCGTTGATGAGGCCGAGCAGGTGGCGGGCCGACGACTCGATCTTGCGCAGGTCCGGCAGCAGATCGGCCTGGCCCAGATCCTCCAGCTCCTCGCCGAGCATCTCGGAATAGCCGATCACCGCCGAGAGCGGCGTGCGCAGTTCGTGGCTCATGTTGGCCAGGAACTGGCTCTTGGCGAGGTTGGCCGCCTCCGCCGCGGCGCGGGCCTGCTCGATCGCGGCCTCGGCCTCCTTCCGGGCGGTAATGTCGATGTTGAGCCCGACCCATTCGCGGATGGAGCCGTCCTCGGCGAGGACCGGCACGCCGCGCACCTCCATGTCGCGCCAGACCGCGTCGTGGCGGCGCAGGCGGTACTCGACCTCGAACACCTTCACCTTCTCGACGCATTCGGCCCAGACCTCGGCGACGCGCGCCCGGTCGTCGGGATGGATCGCGTCGATCCAGCCCCAGCCCTGATAGGCCTCGTCGCTCTGGCCGGTATAGGCGGCCCAGCTGGGCTGGGGCGGCATCAGCTCCCCTTGCGCGGTCGTGCTCCAGATGACGGCGGCGGAAGCATCCACCAGCGCGCGGAAGCGCTGCTCGGAATGGCCCAGCGCGTCCTGCGCGACCCGCGTCTCGGTGACGTCGGTGTTGGTGCCGTACCAGCGCACGACGGTGCCGTCCGCATTGCGGACCGGCTCGGCCATCGACAGGAACCAGCGGTAGCGGCCGTCCTTGCCGCGCAGGGGGAAGGTGTCCTGCCACGATTCGCCCGCCGCGATGCAGGAGGCGAAGCGCTCCGCGGCGCCGGCAAGATGGTCGGGATGGTGCAGCTTGCGCCAGCCATGGTCGGCCATCTCGGCGGGCGTCGTGCCGGTGTAGTCGTACCAGCGGCGATTGTACCAGACGAGGGTGCCGTCGGCCTCGGCGATCCAGGCGAGTTGCGGCAAGGCGTCGGCGAGATTGCGGAAATCGGCCATGGTCGGCCCGGTTTCCGGCATCTTCCCGTCCTGTACGGTCACGGTGATGTCTCCCGTCAGCTTCGTCGGCATCATGGCTTCGTCGGCGTCGCAGCCGCGTCGTCACGGTTTGCGTCCGCCCGGTGTGGCCGGCTTTCGCGCGGATGCGAAATCAAAAGTCAGCGGCGCAGGCGGTTGCCGAGGACGAAGCCGAACAACCCCATCAGCACGATGCCCGCCGCCCCCTGCAGCCCGACCAGCAGGTTGGTGACGCGGCCCAGCGGCTTCACGCCGATCTCCGGCGGGTTGGCAGTCATCATGTTGAGCGCACTGTAGCTCACGAGATCGAGCGGGTTGTAGGTCGGCGTGTTCTCGCCCTCGTGGAAGAGCCCGCCCGTCGCCCCATAGGCCCCGGCGAACAGGACGATCCCGACGAGGAAGGCGCGGGCGATCCGCGACAGGCTCTCGCCATAATCGCACAGCCACTCGACGAAGCGGTCGGCGATCCATCGGTAGCCGGCGCTCAGCGTTCCGCGCACATCGCGGGCGAAAAAGGCCTTGCGGGCCCGCACGCCGGCATGGCGGCGGCCCATGCGGCGCCCGCGCTTGTAGGCCCAGCTCGCGCCCTCGGGGCTGCCGATGCTCTGAAGGTTGCGCTCGAGGGCGAGATAGCTCGCCTGGGCCGCCTCGTACTCGCCGGCGGCCTCCTCGCCGACCATCCCGCCGATCTGCTCGACGGAGAGCCGCACGCCTTCCAGCCACGCGCCGGCGAAGCGCGCGCGGTGCAGCTTGCACGTCGTGAGGTCGAGCCGCACGAGGCTGGTGCGGGAGAAGTCGGCCCCCGACATGTCCGCCCCGTCGAGGCGGGCCCCGGAAAAGTTGGCGCCCCGCAGCCGCGAGCCGACGAGCCGCGCCTTCTTCAGGCTCGCCCCCTCGAAATCCGCGCCGGTGAGATTGCAGTCGGAGAGGTTGGCCTCGTCGAGCCGAGCCTTTCGGAACACGGAATCGTCGGCATCCGCCCCGGTGAAGTCGGTACCCCACAGGTCGGCGCCCTCGAAGCGGGCGCCGTCGAGCAAAGCCTTGTCGAGCCGGGCAAAGCGCATGGTCGCGCCGGAGAAGTCGGCATCCTCCAGCATCGCCTCGCGGAAGGAGGCCTGCCCGCCGGCAATTCCGGCAAAGCGCGCGCCGCTGAGGTCCGCACCGGAAAAGTCTGCCTCCTCCAGGCAGGCATTCGCGAAGCCGGCCGAGCGCGCGAGCGCGCCGGCAAGCGAGGCGCGACGTAAGGAGGCGTCGGAAAAATCGGTCATCTCCAGCCGGGCGTCGGCGAGGTCGGCGCCGACCAGGTCGAGCCCGCCCGCGCCCTCCCTCCACCAGCGCGGCGGCGCCGTCGGATCGATGTGACCGTTCAGCGCGGCGCGCGACAGGGTGAGCCCGGCCAAGTCGTCGCGCCCGGCGATCGAGAACGGCACCGCGTCGTCCGACAGACGCGCGAGCAGTGCTGCGACGCGCGGATCATCGCCCTCCGCATCGCCCTGTCGCACCGCAAACGCCCCGCATGATCCCGCCCCCAAGCCCCATAGCCGGCCCGGCCCGAGCGACACAAGGCGAGGGGCCGTGGAAGGGACGCGGTTTTGCGAACGATCCTATGCTACCGCAACGGCTTTCCGTGCGTTGTGTGGCCACAGCGCGTGCGGCGCGAGTAAGGGGTTCAGGCGTGTCGGGCAAAATCCTGCTGGTGGAAGACCACGAGGAGATCTGGGATTTCCTGTCCCGCCGGCTCAAGCGCCGCGGCTACGAAGTCGTGCTCGCCCATGACGGCGAGGCGGGCGTGCAGCAGGCCCGCGCCGCCCAGCCCGACGTGATCCTGCTCGACATGAACCTGCCGATCCTCGACGGCTGGTCGACCGCCCGCGCCCTGAAGGCCGCGACCGATACCCGTGCCATCCCGATCATCGCGCTGACCGCCCACGCCATGTCGGGCGACCGCGACAAGGCGATCCAGGCCGGCTGCGACGACTATCACCCCAAACCGATCGACTTCCCCAAACTGCTCACCCAGATCGGCGCGGCGATCGGCGCGGGGGATTGAGGCGTCCGGCCCGCCTCCACCGCTCCGAACGATCCATTACCCGAACGGGCCCCGTTGCCCATGAGGACGCCATGACCACCGATCCGGTCACCACGCGGCTGCTGCGGCAAGCGCTGCCGGTGGTGACGACGCTCGCCTCGATGCTGCTGGTCGTGACGCTCGCCGGCGCGTTGTATTTCGGCCGCGACATCCTCGTGCCGGTGGCGCTCGCCATCCTGCTGAGCTTCGTCCTCGTGCCCGCCGTGCGGGCCCTGCGGCGCGTCCGGGTGCCACGGGTGGCGGCGGTGCTGCTGGTCGTGGTGCTGGCATTCGGCCTGCTCGGCGCCATCGGCAGCCTGATCGCCCGGGAGGCGGCGCAGCTCGCGACCGATCTGCCGCGCTACTCGCTGACCCTGCGCGACAAGATCACGGCCCTGCGCGCCGCCACCGCCGAGCGCGGAAGCCTGTCGGACACGTTCTCCGGCTTCTTCGACATGGCCGAGGAGATCGGCAAGGAGTTGCAGCCGCCCGCCTCCAAGACCGAGTCCGAGACGAACGCGCCGCTCGGCACGGTGGAGCGGCCGATGCAGGTCGAGATCCACGCCCCCCGCTCCGGGCTGCTGACGACGCTCGGCAGCGTGGCGGGCGGGGTGCTGCATCCGCTGGCGACGCTCGGCCTGATCCTGCTGTTCACGATCTTCATCCTGCTCCAGCGCGAGGATCTGCGAAACCGCGCGATCCGGCTCGCGGGATCGAGCGACCTGCGCCGCACCACCGCGGCGATCGACGACGCCACGAGCCGGCTCAGCCGGTTCTTCGTGGCGCAGCTCATCCTCAACGTCGCCTTCGGCCTCGTCATCGGCGTGGGCCTTTGGTTCATCGGCGTGCCGAGCCCGATCCTGTTCGGGGTCATCGCCGGCATCTCGCGCTTCGTGCCCTATGTCGGCGCGGTGATCTCGGCGGTGCTGCCGCTCGCCATCGCCGTGGCCGTCGATCCCGGCTGGTCGATGGCGATCCAGGTCGCGATCCTGTTTCTGATCGTGGAGCCCATCGCCGGGCACGTGGTGGAGCCGCTGCTCTACGGGCACTCGACCGGCATCTCGCCGATTGCGGTGATCCTCGCGGCGACGATCTGGACCTTCCTGTGGGGGCCGATCGGCCTCCTCCTCGCCACCCCGCTGACGGTCTGCCTCGTGGTGCTCGGCCGCCATGTCGAGCGGCTGTGGTTCCTCGACGTGATCCTCGGCGACCGCCCGGCGCTCGGCCCCCAGGAGATCTTCTACCAGCGCATGCTGGCGGGCGATCCGGCCGAGGCCGTCGACCAGGGGCGGCTGTTCCTGAAGGAGCGGGCACTCGTCACCTACTACGACGAGGTCGTGCTCCCGGGCCTGCGCATGGCCCAGGAGGATGCGGCACGCGGCATGCTCGACCGAGCCCGGCAGGGCGAGGTCGGCGCCGGCTTCCGCACGGTGGTCGAGGCGCTGGGGCTGGCGCGCAAGCGCGGCATGCCGCGGCGCTCACGCAAGCCCATCGGTGCCGAGGCCGAGGCCGCCTTCGCCGCAGTGGGGCCGGACCGGCACACCGCCGGCATCGTGCTCGGCCCTGACGACCTGGCTTCGGCCTGGCGCGGGCAGGCGCCGGTCCTGTGCGTGCCGAGCGGAGGTGCCTTCGACGAGGCCGCGACGCTGATGCTCGCCCAGACGCTTTCCCGCCACGGGCTCGGGGCACGGGTGGCGCCGGGCAACGCGTTACCGAATGCTCTGCCCGAGGGCGAGCGCCCGGCGATGATCTGCTTCTCCTATCTCGACCCGATCAGCCTGTCGCAGATCCGCCTGACCATCCGCCGCGCCCGCAAGGCCGCGCCGGGGGTGACGATCCTCGTCGGCTTCTGGCGCGAGCGCGACCCGGCTTCCCTCGGCCGCCTGCGCCGGGCGATCTCCGCCGACCTGCTCGTGACCTCGCTGAGCGACGCCCTCGACGCGGCGTTGGCACGGGCGCGGGCCGGGAAGGCTTCTCCGGCCTCGCCCCGGCTTCGGCAGGCGGCGGAGTAGGGGGTGGCCGGGCGATCCCGGTCAGGACAGGGCCACCAGGGCGACGCCCGCGATCATCAGCGCCCCTCCGAGAAGGCGCGTGACGCCCGCGGGATGGACGGTGAAGCCTTCGAGCCCGAAATGGTCGAGCGTGATCGAGGTGACGACGCCCGCGGTCACGAGAAGGCCAAGGAAGGCCGCCGCGCCGATCCGCTGCGCGACGAAGAGCTGGGCCAGGATGACGCCGGCGCCGAGCGCACCACCGAACCACGCCCAGACCGGCGTCTGACCGGCCTGCTGAAGGCTCGGCAGGTGCAGACGCCCGGTGGCGAGGCCGATGCCGAGCATGGTGACGGTGCCGACCAGCATCGACACGAGCCCGGCCGCGAAGGGCTGCTCGCCGAAGGATTTGGCGAGTTGGGTGCTTTGGCCGGGCTGCACGGCCGTGGCGATGCCGGCGAGCAGGGCAATGCCGTAGAGGACGATCATCGTTTCGGGTTCCTGCGGCGAGCCGCGATGAGGGGTCCGGATCCCGCGCGATCCCGGGACGATTCTTCGAAGCCTCCGTTGAAGGCTGCCTGCTGACGGGGGTGCGCGGGAAACCGGGGCCCGCCCGCGCCGTTCCGTGGCGCGAGACCATCAGCCGCGGTTCATCAAGCGCAGCCTATGGAGGCGCACGCGCCGCGCGGAGCCCGCCTTCCGGCGCCTCCCATCGGCTTTCCCGGAGCCTGTCCGTGCCGCCCGTTTCCCCCACGCCGTCGCGCCTCGACACCCTCATCGCCATCCCCGTGCGCAACGAGGCCGAGCGGATCGCCCGCTGCCTGACGGCGATCGACCGGCAGACCGGCCTCGCGCCGGGGCGGCTCGGGCTCGTGCTGTTCCTCAACAACTGCACCGACGACACGGCGGAGATCGTCGCCCGTCTCGTGCCGGCGCTCTCGATTCCCGTCCGGGTGATCGAGCGCGTTCATGCCGGGGCGCATGCGGGCTGGGCGCGCCGCGCGGCGATGGACGCGGCGGTCGCGTGGCTCGAAGCGGAGGGGACGGCCTCCGCGACGGCGACGCTCCTGACGACCGATGCCGACAGCATCGTGCCGCCGGATTGGGTCGCGGCCAACCTCGCCGCCCTGGAGGCGGGTGCCGACGCGGTCGCCGGCCGGGTCGAGCTGATCCCGGAGGAGGCGGCCCTGCTGCCGCCCTCGCTGCCCGCCCGCGGCCGGCTGGAGGACACCTACGACGCGCTCATCACCGAGATGGAGGCGCGCATCGATCCCGATCCGCACGATCCCTGGCCCTGCCATCGCACCACCATCGGCGCTTCGCTCGCCGTGCGGCTTCCTGCCTACCGCGACGTCGGCGGCATGCCGGAGATTCCCCTCGGCGAGGATGGCGCCTTCGTCGGCGCCCTGCTCCAGCGGGGCTTTCGCGTGCGCCATGACCGGGCGGTGCTGGTGCTGATCTCGGCCCGGCTCACCGGCCGGGCGGCCGGCGGCGTCGCCGACACGATCCGCTCCCGCTGCGAGGAGCCCGACGCCCTGTGCGACGCCCGCATGGAGCCGGTGCCCCGCGCGCTCCACCGCTACGTCTGGCGGGCGCGGCTGCGCCGCCTCTACGACGAGGGCCGTCTCACCCGCGATCTCGCCTGGGCGCGCCGGCTCGGCATCCCTGAAGGCGAAGCCCGCCGCATCGCCGCCCTGCCACGGGTCGGCGAGATCGTCGCGGCGGTCGATCGCGCCAGCCCGCGCCTCGCCTACCGCCCGCTGATGCCGCGGCAGCTTCCCGGCCAGATCCGGCTCGCCCGCCTCGTCCTGCCGCTGTTGCGCGCGAGCCTCCGCCTGCGCCGTTCGGCGCCGTCGGCACGCCCGGTCGCCCCAACGGCCACCGCCGACGCGTAAAGTCCGGGATCCCAAAGGGGTCACCCCTTTGGCGGGGCGCCGGGGCAGCGCCCCGGCCTTCTTCCAGGGCTCCGCCCTGGACCCGCGAAAGGGCTTGCCCTTTCGAAACCCCGGATTTCAGGCTTCGTCGCGTGTCGGGCCGAAGATCGGCTCGAAGGCGGCGCGCAGCGCCATGTCCACCTCGGGCAGGCTGACGATGCGGCCGAGGTCGGCCAGGCTCGTGACCCCGTGCTCGCGCACGCCGCAGGGCACGATGCCGGAGAAGTGGGCGAGGTCCGGCTCGACGTTGAGGCTGATCCCGTGCAGGCTCACCCAGCGCCGCACCCGGATGCCGATCGCCGCGATCTTGTCCTCGACGGTCGGCCCCTTGTCCGGCCGGCGCACCCAGACCCCGACCCGGTCCTCGCGGCGCTCGGCCCGCACGGTGAAGGCGTCGAGCGTCGCGATCAGCCACGCCTCCAGGCTCGCCACATAGGCCCGCAGGTCGGGCCGGCGCCGGTTGAGGTCCAGCATCACGTAGGCGATGCGCTGGCCGGGCCCGTGATAGGTGTACTGCCCGCCCCGGCCCGTGCGGTGGACGGGGAAGCGCTCCGGCTCGACGAGGTCGGCGGTCTTGGCCGAGGTGCCCGCCGTATAGAGCGGCGGATGCTCCAGGAGCCAGACGAGTTCGTCCGCCTCGCCGCGGGCGATGGCCGTGGCGCGGGCCTCCATCTCGGCCTCCGCCTCCTGGTAGTCGACGAGGGTGTCGGTCACGCGCCAGACCACCGGCGGCGCGCCCGCCCGCGGCAGGAATGTCGCGGGTGCGATCGAAAGCCGGGAAGCGGGTGCCGTGAAGGAATTGTTTACCAAGACTTCACCATCGCGTGCGGAAGGTTTTCCGGGTTTTTAACAAACGGAGCATCCGCGCGTGGCGGTCCTGGACGAATTGCAGGTCGATCTCAAGGTCGTACTGGGGCGCAGCCACATGCCGCTGCACATGCTGCTGCGCATGGGCCGCGGCGCGGTGATCGAGCTGGAGGCCACCGAGACCGACATGGTCGAGATCCTCGCCAACGATCACCCGATCGCCCGCGGGCAGATCGTGGTGACCGGAAACCGCATCTCCGTGGAGGTGACCGAGCTGATCCGCAAGGCCGAGGTCGTGCGCACCCCCGGCGTGACCATCGGCGAGGGCGCCGTGCCGATCCTCGACGACGCGGGCGCGATGCCCTGAGCGGATTTCGAGGCGGCAAAACGCCAAGAAGCGCATCCGGCGCTTGTGCCCGCCCCGGGCATCTGTTATCCGCTGCGCCGCCCACACAAGACACCGGCCGCCACAAGCGGCACGGCGGCAAGGGCGGCCATGGCGGAATTGGTAGACGCGCTAGCTTGAGGTGCTAGTCCCGCGAGGGGTGGAGGTTCGAGTCCTCTTGGCCGCACCATACTCTTTCCTGAGTGATCGGAAGGAGTTGGGGCGAAAATTAGAAGCGAAATAGCCGCAATCACGCAGCGGTCTCACACAAGACTTCCCGGCGCTGCGCGTTGATGGAAGCATCCCCCGGAGAGGGTCTTTCCATCCGGCGCGGCGATGTTCCGTGATCGCTCGGCTGGTTCGAGGCGCATGGCATCGGCCCGGCATTGATGCTGCGCCGACCTCTCACGATCGAAGCCGCTGTTCGGTTGTTTCGTCCGCGGTGACCATCCCGGGGGATCGGCCGACCATCGCCGTGAGCGGCAGGGTCCGGCCGCATTCCCTCGATGAAGCGGGCGCCCTCGGCGTTGGCGGCTGTTCCGAAAATCTGCCTTTGACGAGCCCGATCCGGACGACGCCGTCTTCGGGAACGCCCTCCGACGCGCGAGCGAACGCAGCGTCACCCGAGACAGGGCTGGAGGCGTGACGCTCAGCGACGGCCTTCGATGCTGTTCGAGAACGCCCGGCCGGCGGACGCCGCACCGTTGGGCAGCGGCAACCAGAATCACAGCTGGCCGTGTGACGGGAGCGTCCGCACTCGCAACGCGCCGCCGCGAGCCGCTCTTCTCGGCATGGTCGAAGGATCGGCGCATCGACCCCGCCAGACGGAAGATAAAGGCGCAAATTAATTGCCGAAAGTTCCCGGATGATTTTGCCTAACCGACTGATAAGCCAGCGTTTTCGGCAGTGAAATGTTGCAGATCCGGCACATCATTCCACGATCATGAGAGAATTATAATCCGATCGGCAGATAACAGATCCCGATGGATTGTCGGCGTCGCCGGTTCCCCGCATGGTTGGGCCGTGACCGAAAGCAGAGTCAGAGCAAAGCAGCGTTGAAGGCCGCAGGCGCTCCTGGAACGGAGCCCATCTCTCTGTATTCGTCGCCAATTGATCGCTCGGCGCATAACTGACGAAAAAGCGCCCGCTCGAAATGGGAGGGATGAACTATGGCTTTGCCAATCACGTTCAATAATACCACGTATGCTCCTGGCTTCCTTGGAACCGACGACGGCGGCGCATCCGGAAACTTTCAGGTCGATACCGCCTCGACCTATTCCGTCACAGTATCAGGCACCATCAACGCTGTCGGCGATCCAGTAACGCTGACCTATGGAGCCGATGCTCCCGCCGGTTTTGCAGGCACGTCCATTCAGCTGACCTCGACGCAGTTCGACAATTCGGGCCAGATCCTGTTCATAAGCAGAGCCATTCCGCCCGGGGAGACGGAGACCGGCAACTACCGCTACCTTCTCTCGAACACCCAGGTGGTCGGCTCGAATCCGCCTGCCGGGTCCACCCGGACGCGCTTCCTGGCCGACGGCAACAACACGCTCGGCGATTACAACGTCCAGGCTGCGCCCTGCTTCACCACGGGCACCCTCATCCGCACGGCCCGCGGCGAGGTTGCGGTCGAGGATCTGATCGTCGGCGATCTCGCCGTGACGGCCTCCGGAACGCTGCGTCCCATCACGTGGATCGGCAACCGCGCCCTCGATACCAAGGGTGAGGCGCTGCCCCACAACGAGCAGCCCATCCGGATCCGCGCGGGCGCCTTCGGCCCCGGCCTCCCGGCGCGCGATCTGCGCCTCTCGCATGGCCATCCGGTGCTCGTCGGCGCCGATGCCAACGGCGAGGGCGGCGTGCTGGTGCCCGTGATGTGCCTGATCAACGGCACCTCCGTCCTCCGCGAGCCGGCGACGCAGGTGACCTACTGGCATGTCGAGCTGGATGCGCACGACATCCTGCTCGCCGAAGGTCTGGCTGCCGAGAGCTACTACGACATGGGCAGCCGGGTCTGGTTTGCGGGCGAGGACGGCCGGCTGACCGATCCCGACTTCGTGCCGGCCGGCGAGCACGGCCGCTGCCGCCCGGTGGCGGTGGACGGCGCCCTCGTGGACGGTGAGCGGCAGCGGCTCGGCGCGGTCTTCGCCGCGGAGATCGACGGCCACGCCGCCTGGACCGACATGCCGGTGTGGCGCGCCGCGTAACAGGGCGACCGACCACGCGCCTCTGCCGAACCCCGGCAGGGGCGCGTGGCGTCGGGCCCGCCCGCGGCCACCGAGCAGGCCGGATGCGATCCGGGGCGATGCCCCGGCGCCGCGGCGCCTATATGAAAGGCCGTCCCTTTCCCCGGAGATGGCCCATGGACCTCGACGTTTCGCTTCACATCGCCGGCCGCTGGCGTCCCGGTGGCGGCGGCGGAACCCTGGCCGTCCTCAACCCGGCTACGGGCGAGGCGATCGGCCGGGTCGCGGTTGCGACGCGGGCCGATCTCGACGAGGCGCTGGAGGCGGCCGAACGGGGCTTTGCCGCGTGGCGGCGGGTCTCCGCCTTCGACCGGTCCAAGGTGCTGCGCCGGGCCGCCGCGCTGATGCGCGAGCGCGCGGAGGACATCGCCCGCACCATGACCGTCGAGCAGGGCAAGCCGCTCGCCGAATCACGGATCGAGACCGGGGTGGCGGCCGACATCATCGAGTGGTTCGCCGAAGAGGGCCGGCGCGCCTACGGCCGGGTCATCCCCGCCCGCGCCGAGGGCGTGCTGCAGATCGTCACCCGTGAGCCGGTCGGGCCGGTGGCGGCCTTCACGCCCTGGAATTTCCCGATCAATCAGGCCGTGCGCAAGCTCTCGGCGGCGCTGTGCACCGGCTGTCCCGTCATCCTCAAGGGACCGGAGGACACCCCGGCCTCCTGCGCCGAACTGGTGCGCGCCTTCCTCGATGCGGGCGTGCCCGGCGACGCGCTCGCCCTGGTCTACGGCGATCCGGCCGAGATCTCCGGCTATCTCATCCCGCACCCGGTGATCCGCAAGATCACCTTCACCGGCTCGACCGCGGTCGGCAAGCAGCTCGCGGCGCTCGCGGGCCAGCACATGAAGCGGGCGACGATGGAACTCGGCGGCCATGCTCCGGCGATCGTGTTCGACGATGCCGATATCGACACCGCCGTGCGGGTGCTGTCCGCCAACAAGTACCGTAACGCCGGCCAAGTCTGCGTCGCCCCGACCCGCTTCCTCGTGCAGGAGAACGTGTACGACCGCTTCGTCGACGGCTTCGTGGCCGCCTCAAAGGCGCTCAAGGTCGGCGACGGCCTCGATCCCGAGACGCAGATGGGTCCCCTCGTCCACGGCCGCCGTGTCGAGGCGATGGAGGCCTTCGTGGCCGATGCCGAGGCGAAGGGCGCGCGCCTCCTCACCGGCGGCAGCCGCATCGGCAATCGCGGCCACTTCTTCGAGCCCACCGTCTTCGCCGACGTGCCGCTGGAGGCCCGGATCATGAACGAGGAGCCGTTCGGACCGATCGCGGCGATCCGACGCTTTTCCGATGAAGCGGAGGCGCTCACCGAGGCCAACCGCCTGCCCTACGGGCTCGCGGCCTACGCCTATACCCGCTCCGGCACCCGGGCGAACCGGGTCGGGGCGGGGGTCGAGGCCGGCATGATCTCGATCAACCACCACGGCATCGCGCTGCCCGAGACGCCCTTCGGCGGCGTGAAGGATTCCGGCTACGGCAGCGAGGGCGGCTCGGAGGCGATCGAGGCCTATCTCACGACGAAATTCGTGACGCAGGCCAACGCCTGACCGGGCCGGGGTGGCGCCGTCGCTCGCCACCCCGGCCGCCACGTCACCGGTCAAGCGTGCCTCCGCCGAGCCGATGCAGTGCCCGTTATGAGAGGGTGGGACTGCTCTGATCCACAGCCGAACTTGAGCAAATGAAACTTTTCTTGAGGTTCGGGAGTTTAAGCCCTCACGAACTCAAGAAAAGGACAGCTTGATTCAAGCGAGCTGCTCCGAGGGAAGCGCTCGCATGCTGTATCCTCTTTACGAGGCCGGCCATCTCATGCTCGCACCGATGCGCTTGGCGGCGGAGGCTACCAAGCTTGCCTGCGAGAACCCGTTCAATCCCTTCGCCTACGCCCCGCAGAGCCGCACCATGGCCGCGGGCTGCGAGATGTTCGAGCGCGCCACCCGCGTCTACGCCAAGCCGGCCTTCGGGCTCGGCGTGCCGGAGCGAGTGGTCTGGGAGCGCCCGTTCTGCCGCGTCGTCGCCTTCGGCGAGCCCTCCGCGGAACGGGAGGCGAAGCCCAAGCTCCTGATCGTCGCGCCGATGTCGGGCCACTACGCCACGCTGCTGCGCGGCACGGTCGAGGCGTTCCTCCCCAGCCATCAGGTCTTCATCACCGATTGGTCCGATGCGCGTCAGGTGCCGGCGAGCGCCGGCCGGTTCGGCCTCGACGACTACATCGATACCTGCATCGCCCTGTTCGCGGCGCTCGGGCCGGACCTTCACGTCGCGGCAGTCTGTCAGCCCTCGGTGCCGGTGCTCGCCGCCATCGCCCGCATGGAGGCGCAGGATCATCCGCTCGTGCCGCGCTCGGCCGTGCTGATGGGAGGGCCGGTCGATACCCGTCGCTCGCCCACCGCCGTCAACATTATGGCCGAGGCGAAGGGCTTCGCGTGGTTCGAGCGGCACTGCATCCATACGGTGCCGGGCGGATATCCGGGAGCGGGCCGCGCGGTCTATCCGGGCTTCCTTCAGCTCGCCGGCTTCATGGGGATGAACCTCGAGCGCCACCGGGACGCCCACCACGCGATGTTCGACCATCTCGTGCGCGGCGACGGCGACTCGGCCGCACGCCACCGCGCCTTCTACGACGAGTATCTCGCGGTCATGGACCTGACTGCCGAGTTCTACCTTGAGACGATCGAGCGGGTCTTCATCAGCCACGACCTGCCCCGCGGCACCCTGCGTCATCACGGCGAACGGGTCGATCTCGGCGCGATCCACCGCTGCCACCTGATGGCGGTGGAGGGCGAGAAGGACGACATCACCGGCCTCGGCCAGACGAAGGCCGCCCTCGATCTCGCGGTGAACCTGCCCGAGGCGGCCAAGACCTACCACATGCAGCCTGGCGCCGGGCATTACGGCATCTTCAACGGCTCGCGCTTCCGCCAGGACATCGTGCCGTTGGTGCTGGGCTTCATGGAACGCAGCCTGCGGCCCGCCGCGCCGCGTCCGGCCCCGGTCGTGCCGGCACCGGAGCCGCATCCGATCCTTCTGCGCCACAGCCCCGTCCTGCAGTCTCCGCGCGCCACACCCGCCCGCGCCATCATGCTGCCCGAGGCCATGGCCGATCGGCAGGAACGACCGGAAGCGATCCGGCAGCGGATTGCCCTGTAACCGTTGCTCCCAACCGCTCTCCGCCATCCGTCAAAGCGGCCGCCGATTCCTTCGGCGGCCGCTTTGACGTGGAAGGGACGCTGCGACCCCACCGCGTTTGACCCGCCCCCGCGCTGGAATTATGCATTCAAAAAGCCATGCGCCCGTACAGGCTGCGGCGCGGGGAGGGAGGTTCCACTTGGGCGCGAGCGCGACACCGGGCGAAGCGGCTTTTGGGGCAACGGCCTCCAGCGCGCGGGCGAAGGCCCGCAACGATGCGGGGCTGCCGCGCAAGCTCGCGGAGACCCTGCAGGGCGAGGCCCGCTTCGACGCCTTCACCCGCGGACGCTACGCCACCGATGCCTCGATCTACCAGATCATGCCGGCGGGCGTGGTCTTCCCCAAGAGCGCCGCCGACATCGCCGCGACGCTGAAGGTCGCGGCCGACTACGACGTCCCCGTGATCCTGCGCGGCGGCGGCACCTCGCAGAACGGCCAGCCGATCGGCTCCGGCCTCGTGGTCGATTGCTCGCGCCACTTCAACGGTGTGCTCGCCTACGACGCGGAAGGGGGCACGGTCACCGTCGAACCCGGCCACGTGCTGGAGCGCCTCAACGCGCGGCTGAAAGCCGACGGCTGGTTCTTCCCCGTCGAGCCCTCGACCGCGACCCGCTGCACCATCGGCGGGATGGCCGGCAACAATTCCTGCGGCGCCCGCTCGCTCCGCTACGGCAAGATGAGCGACAACGTGCTCGCTCTGGAGGCCCTGTTCCACGACGGCGCCGCCTTCGGCTTCGGGCTCACCGGCAACGCGGCGAGCGCCGTGACCGGCGGCGCGCGGGCGGAAGACCTCGCCCGACGCATGCTCGCTTTGGCGGATGCCCACCGCGACGAAATCGAGACGATGTACCCGAAGGTGCAGCGGCGGGTCGGCGGCTACAATCTCGATTCGCTGATAGAACCGCGCCCGAACCTCGCCCACCTCCTCGTCGGCTCGGAAGGAACGCTCGCTGCCACCACCGCGGTGACGCTCAAGCTCTCCCGTCTACCGACCCACCGGGCCATGGGCGTGTGTCACTTCCCCTCGTTCCGCGCGGCCATGGAGACGACGAAGGCGATCGTCGGCCTCGACCCCGTGGCGGTCGAACTCGTCGACAACAACGTGCTCGTGCTCGGCGCCGACATCCCGCTGTTCCGCACGACCCTGGCCGACATCACGCGAGGCCAGCCGAACTGCCTGCTGCTGGCCGAGTTCGCCGGCGACGACCTTGCCGCGCTGAAGCGAGACCTCAGGCGCCTCGACCAGTGCATGGCCGATCACGGCTTTCCCGACGCGGTCGTCGAGGTCGTGGAGCCGAACCGCCAGAAGGCGGTCTGGGAGGTGCGCGAGGCCTGCCTCAACATCATGATGTCGATGAAGGGGGACGCCAAGCCCGTCTCCTTCATCGAGGATTGCGCCGTCCCTCTGGAGCATCTGGCCGACTACACCGATGCGGTCACCGAGGTGTTCTCGCGGCACGGCACCCGCGGCACGTGGTACGCCCACGCCTCCGTCGGCTGCCTGCATGTGCGCCCGATCCTCGACATGAAGCAGGGCGGCGATGTCAAAAAGATGCGCGCCATCGCCGAGGAGACGGCAGAGCTGGTGCGCCGTCACAAGGGCTCCTATTCGGGCGAGCACGGCGACGGCATCTCGCGCTCCGAATTCGTGGAGCCGCTGTTCGGCCAAAAACTCACCCGCGCCTTCGAGACGGTGAAGGACGGCTTTGATCCCGACAACCGCCTGAACCCCAACAAGATCGTCCGTCCGCTGAAGATGGACGACCGCACGCTGATGCGCTTCGGCCCCGGCTACGCGGTGAGCGCCCCGCAGAAGACGGCGCTGGACTGGTCGGATTGGGGCGGGTTCGGCCCGGCGGTCGAGATGTGCAACAACAACGGCACCTGCCGGAAGCTTGCCGGCGGCGCGATGTGCCCCTCCTACCGCGCCACCCGCGACGAGCAGCACCTGACCCGCGGACGCGCCAACTCGCTGCGCCTCGCGATCTCGGGCCAGCTCGGGCCGGACGCGTTCCTGTCGCCTGAAATGAAGCGCACGATGGATCTGTGCGTGTCGTGCAAGGCGTGCCGCCGGGAATGCCCGACCGGCGTCGACATGGCCAAGATGAAGATCGAGTTCCTGCACCATTACCACGCCCGGCACGGCCTGCCGCTGAAGGAGCGGCTGGTCGCCGAGATGCCGCGCTACGCCGGCGTCGCCGCAGCCCTCGCGCCGCTGCTCAACCTGCGCAACCGCTACCCGGCGCTCGCCCGGTTCGGTGAGGCATGGACCGGCTTCTCCGCGCGCCGCTCGCTGCCGGAATGGCGCCGGCCCTGGCGGGAGACCGGCGAGGTGGCCCATCCGCAAGACGTGGCGGGCGACCACCGCGACCTCGTCCTGTTCGGCGACACCTTCAACCGCGCCTTCGAGCGCGAGAACCTGGAAGCCGCCGAGCGGGTGCTGCGCGCGGCGGGCTACCGCCTGCACCGCGTCGTCGCCCATGAGGGCCGCCGCCCGCTCTGCTGCGGCCGCACCTATCTCGCCTCCGGCCAGACCGACAGGGCGCGCGAGGAGGCTCGGCGCACGCTCGACACGCTCCTGCCCTTCGTGCGGGCCGGCGCCCGCGTGGTCGGCCTGGAGCCGTCCTGCCTCCTCACCTTCCGCGACGAGTTTTTGTCCCTGCTGCCGCGGGAGGAGGCGAGCGCGTTGGCCCAGAGCGCCCTGCTGTTCGAGGAACTGCTCGCCGCCGATCTCGCCGCCGGCCGCATCAGCCTCCCGCTCGCCGACCAGGGCGGCCGGGTCGCCCACCTGCACGGCCATTGCCACCAGAAGTCGTTCGGAGTGATGGGGTCGGTGGAGACGGTGCTGCGCACCGTGCCGGGGCTCGATGTGCGCGTCATCGAATCGAGCTGCTGCGGCATGGCCGGCGCCTTCGGCTACGGCAAGGATACGATCGACGTCTCCTTCGCCATGGCCGAGCTGTCGCTGTTCCCGGCGCTCCGGAAAGCGTCCGCCGACGACCTCGTGGTCGCCGACGGCACGAGCTGCCGCCACCAGATCCACGACGGTCTCGGCCGCGACGCGATCCACGTGGCCCGCGTGCTCGATACAGCCCTTATGCCGGCGGGCTGACCGCGGCTCAGGGTCGCCGCTTCGGAACGCAGGCCGTCCCATCCGGTTGTCGCGGCAATCCCCGAACAGGAGCCGTGATGTCCGATCCGCTGACCAAGTACCCGCGCCCGCCCTTCGAGACGCCGTCGCAGAGTTTCCCCGGTAAGACGGGCAAGATGGCGCCCGAGCCCGACCACGGCGAGGAGAGCTACAAGGGCTCCGGCCGGCTCGCCGGCAAGGTGGCCCTGGTGACGGGCGGCGACAGCGGCATCGGCAAGGCGGTCGCCATCGCCTATGCCCGCGAGGGCGCCGACGTGGCGATCTCCTACCTGCCCGACGAGCAGGCGGATGCGGAGAGCGTCGGCCAATGGATCGAGAAGGCGGGCCGGCGCGCCCTGCTGCTGCCCGGGGACATCAAGGACGCGGCCTATGCCCGCGAGATCGTCGAGCGCACGGCCAAGGAATTCGGCCGGCTCGATATCCTGGTGAACAACGCCGCCTTCCAGCAGCCGAACCAGGGCGTCGCGGACATCGACGACGACGTGTTCGAAAAACACTTCCAGACCAACATCTTCGGCCCGTTCTACGCCACCAAGGCCGCGCTGGCGCATCTCAAGCCCGGCGCCTCGGTGATCTTCACCTCCTCGGTCAATTCCAAGCACCCGGTGCCGACCCTGTTCGCCTACAGCGCCACCAAGGGCGCGCTCAGCAACATGGTGCTCGGCCTCGCACAGTTGCTCGCCGAAAAGGGCATCCGCGTGAACGGCGTGCTGCCCGGCCCGATCTGGACGCCGTTCATCCCCGCCGGGATGAGCGAGGATGCGGTGAAGACCTTCGGCAGCCAAGTGCCGTTCAACCGCCCCGGCCAGCCGGCGGAGCTCGCCTCGGCCTATGTGATGCTGGCAGCCGAAGAGAGCAGCTACACCTCCGGCGCCCTGATCACCGTCGCCGGCGGCATGCCGATCTTCTGACATCCCCTCCGCCACCCCGGCGCATCGTCCTCGATCCGAGATCCAGGACGATGCGCCGGCGGCGGAGCCGAAGCCGATCAGGGTCTGGCCTCCCGGATCTGCCCGGCGAGGAAGGCTTAGGCCCGGTGCCACGCCTCGTCGGTATCACCGCGGAAATTGAGGTCGCGGGTCAGCACCGCGTGGCCGGTGTGCGTATCGACCACCCGCGCGAAGATCTGCAGGATCAACGTGCTGCTCTTGTGGACCACACCGACGAAGACGAGGCTCGCATCCGCTTCCCGGGCAGCGGCGAGGAGGCATTCGGGGTGCTCGCCCGGGCAACGGGTGCGGAGCGTCTCCGAGGCGAGCCGCAGGGTGCGGTAGCTGCCGTCGCTGCCGAGATCGGCCGCGAGATCCTGGGCCATGACCGCGAGGCGGCGGGCGTGCTCCGGCCCCTGGTCGATCGGCTCGCCGGACGTGTCGAGGAGCTTCAGCGGCAGGATCGCCAAGGTCGTCGGTCTCGGCTCGGCGCACGGGGCGGACGGCGCTGCCGCCAGGATGAGACCGGCCGCAGCAAGCTGCGCGCCCCATCGGGCGCCATAGGTTCCGCTCATGATCACCCCGTTCCACCAACACCGCATGAGGCGGCTCAGGGGGACGCTACGGCGCTCGGGGCCCGGCCTCTTGCCATTCGGTGCCGCCCGGTCGAGCCTGCGCACCGGGAGGAGGGCCCATGGACAGGGCGGGACTGACGCGGGCGTGCACAATGGGCCCGATCGTGGGGGCGGTGGAGACCGCGGGCGGTTCGATCGCGCGGGTGTTCCGGCGGGCCGAGATGCCGCTCGCCCTGATGGACGCGCCCGACCGCCTCATCCTGCTGCGCGATCAGCTCCGCCTCGTGGAAGAGGCCGTGCGCGAGAGCGGCGACCCTGCCTTGCCCGCCCGGCTCTCCATCGCCACGGGAATCGGCGGCCTCGGCGCCATCGGCCGGCACGTCCGTGCATGCGCGACCCTCGGCGCGGCGCTGGCGCGGGTCGAGGCGATCACGCCGGAGCTTCTCCAGACCGCGACCTGGACCGGCCTGCGCCAGGAGGGCGGGGACGCCGTCTACGGGTACGCCGTCGCCGAGCGGATCGAGGTGGGGCGGCAAGCCAACGAGATGCTGGCGCTCGGCTACCTGCTGGGCACGGTGAGGCACTTTCTCGGGCCACGCTGGCGCCCGCGGCGCGCGATCTTGACCGGCGCGACCCTGCCCGACCGGGCCGAGATCGAGCGCGTCTTCGGTTGCGATCTGGATCTCGGGCCGCGTGCCGGCCTTCACTTCGGCCCCGCGCTGCTGACCACGCCGAATCCAGCGCCCGGCCCGCTCCTCGACACGCCGCCGCAACCGCTGCCGGACGGCCTGCCGGCCTGCGTCGCCGGGCTGGTCGATCTCGCACTGTGCGAGGGCCGTCCCTCGATCGACTGGGTCGCACGCCGGCTCGGCCTGTCGCGGCGCGGCTTGCAGCGGCGGCTGGAGGCGGAGGGCACGGGCTTCGCACACATCCTCCAGCATGTTCTGCGGGTGCGTGCCGAGGCGTTGCTGGCGCAGCCCACAAGCCCCATCGGCCGGATCGCGCTCGATCTCGGCTACGCCGATGCGGCCCACTTCACCCGTGCCTTTCTCGGCTGGACCGGCCTGACACCACGGGCTTGGCGCCGCCTGCACCTCACAAGTCCAGGTGTCGAAAGGACAGGTCCTTTCGCGGGTCCAGGGCAGAGCCCTGGAGACAAGCCGGGGCGCTGCCCCGGCACCCCGCCAAAGGAATGATCCCTTTGGGATCCCGGGATTTTCAGCGGTACGCGGACATCCAGCCGAGGCCGGCTTCCGTGCCGGAAGCGGGCAGGTATTCGCAGCCGATGAAGCCGTCGTAGCCGAGGCGGTCGAGGGTCGCGAACGCGGCGGCGACATCGATGCGGCCGGTGCCGGGCTCGTGGCGGCCGGGGGCGTCGGCGATCTGGACGTGAGCGATGCGGGCGCGGTAGGCTGCGAGTTCGGTGGCCAGATCCTCGCCCATCATCGCCATGTGGTAGAGGTCGGCCTGGATGAAGAGGTTTGCGGCGCCGACCGCCTCGATCACGCGAGCGGCGTCGGCGAGACGGTTCAGGAAGAAGCCTGGCATGTCGCGGTCGTTGATCGGCTCGATCAGCAGGCGCAGGCCCGCTCGTCCCAGCGCGTCGGCGGCGTAGGCGAGATTTTCGGTCAGCGTCGCGAGAAGGCACGCCCGCTCGATGCCGGCCGGTATGAGGCCGGCAAGACAGTTGATCTGCCGGCATCCGAGTGCCCCGGCATATTCGATCGCGCGCGCGACGCCCTCGCGAAATTCGCAGACCCGGTCGGGCAGGATGGCGATGCCGCGCTCGCCCGCCGCCCAGTCGCCGGGCGGCAGGTTGTGCAGCACCAGCGGCAGGCCCGTCTCCGCGAGGCGGTGCGCCAGCGCCTCCTTCGGCTCGACATAGGGAAACTGCATCTCCACGGCCGCGAATCCGGCAGCGCGGGCTGCCGCGAACCGATCGAGCAGCGGCCGTTCGGTGAACAGCAGGCTCAGATTGGCAGCGAAGCGGGGCATATCCGGGCCGTCTGGTCGCACAAAATGCATTCAAAAATGATGGATTTTGCCGACATCAATCGATGTCGGCTGTGGCCGGCTCGCGGGAGATGGGCTGCGCGGCCTCCCGGTCGGCCGCGGCCTTCCGCTTGTTGCGCAGGTGGCGGAACAGGATGTCGCTGAGTTCCGAACCGGCCCGGCGGCGCAGGGCGTCGAGGATTTCCTCGTGCTCGCGCATCGCCTCGCCCCAGCGGTCGCGGTTGGCATCGAGATTGGCCGAGTAGCGTGCCCGCCGCAGACGCCCGGCGAAGCCGGCATAGGTGGCGCTCAAGGGCCCGTTGCCGGCGGCCTGAACGATCCGGTCGTGGATCGCCTGATTGCACGCGAAGTAGCCGTGCAGGTCGCGCCGCAGATAGTGGCCGTACATCTCATGGTGGAGCCGCTCGATCTCGGCAAAGGCCTCGTCCGTGATGCGCTCGCAGGCGAGACGGCCGGCCAGGGCCTCCAACCCGCCCATCACGTCGAACAGCTCGACGATTTCCTGCTCGCCGATCCGGCGCACCCGCGCCCCACGGTTCGGCAGCAGGTCGATCAGCCCCTCCGAGGCCAGGACCTTCAGCGCCTCCCGCAGGGGCGTGCGCGAGATGCCGAAGCGCTCGCACAGGAGCCGTTCGGGGACACGGGCGCCCGGCGCGAGATTGCCCTCGACGATGAATTCGCGCAGCCGCGCCAGCACCTCGTCGTGGAGGGAATGCACGAGGTTTTCCCGAGGCTTGGCCGGCAGTTCGACCGGGAGCGGGGCGGGGAGGGGGATCGGGCCGTCTGCGCCCTCCGATTCGCGTTCGGCGCGTGTCATGGCGGAAGTCATGGCCGATTGGTAGCAGCGGGCTCAACCGCCGTCGATGGGACGAATGTAGGCATGATACTTCTTGTCTCGGCTAAAAATGAATGCAAACCTACAGGATGAAACGACCGGGCATGACGTGAAGCGCCCGGCATCCGGCCCAACGGGAGGGACCATGACGCGCCGCACCGGACGACACTTCCTGCACATTCCGGGTCCGAGCCCGGTGCCGGAGCGCGTGCTGCGCGCCATGGACCGGCAGGTGATCGACCATCGCGGGCCGGACTTCGGCGTGCTCGGCCGCGAGGTGCTGGAGGGCTGCCGCACGATCTTCCGCACCAAGGGACCGGTGGTGATCTATCCGGGCTCCGGCACGGGGGCCTGGGAGGCAGCGATCGTCAACACGCTCTCCTCGGGCGACCGGGTCTTGATGTTCGAGACCGGCCACTTCGCCACGCTATGGCGTCAGATGGCGGCGCGGTGGGGCATCGAGGTCGAGTTCGTGCCCGGCGATTGGCGCCACGGCGTCGATCCGGCCCTGGTGGAGGCGAAGCTCGCCGAGGACCGCAGCCACACCTTCAAGGCGGTGATGGTGGTCCACAACGAGACCTCCACCGGCGTGACGAGCCGCATCCCCGCCATCCGCAAGGCGATCGACGCTGCCGGCCACCCGGCGCTGCTGCTGGTCGACACGATCTCCTCGCTCGGTTCGGTCGATGTCCGCCACGACGAGTGGGGCGTCGACGTCACCGTCAGCGGCTCGCAGAAGGGCCTGATGCTGCCGCCGGGCCTCGGCTTTACCGCGATCTCGGACAAGGCGCGGGCGGTGGGCAAGTCCAACAACCTCCCCCGCTCCTACTGGGACTGGGAGGAGATGCTGAAGCCCAACGCCAACGGCTACTTCCCCTACACGCCGGCCACCAACCTGCTCTACGGCCTGCGCGAGGCGGTCGCGATGTTGATGGAGGAGGGGCTCGACAACGTCTTCGCCCGCCACCAGCGGCTGGCCGCCGCGACCCGCGCCGCGGTCGAGGCCTGGGGGCTCGAGGTTCTGTGCCTGAACCCCGACGAGCACTCGCCGGTGCTCACCGCCGTGATGATGCCGGACGGCAAGGGGGCGGATGCCTTCCGCGCGCTCGTGCTCGACAAGTTCGACATGTCGCTCGGCGCCGGGCTGTCGAAGCTCGCCGACAAGATCTTCCGCATCGGCCATCTCGGCGAGACCAACGACCTGACCCTGATGGGCGCCCTGTCCGGCGTCGAGATGGGCTTGGCGGCGGCCGGCGTGCCGCACCGGCAGGGCGGCGTGCTCGCCGCCATGGCGCGCCTGCGCTCCGGCCTCGACGGCTGATCTTTTCCCGAACGCCCACGCCCCGGGCCAAGCCGCGCGTCAGATGCGGGGCCCGGGGCGCTTGCTCATAAGAACCGGAGGAAGCCCCGATGATCACGATCCCACGCCGCGTGACGGCGCCGGGCATGGTGCTGTTCTTGCTCTGCCTGATGTACTTCATCACCTATGTCGACCGGGTCAACGTCGGCACCGCCGCCCCGGAGATCAAGCGCGAACTCGGCCTCAGCAACACCGAACTCGGCCTTGTCTTCTCGGCCTTCGCCTACCCCTACGCGGTGTTCCAGATCGTCGGCGGCGTGATGGCCGACAAGTGGGGGGCGCGGCGCACCCTGCTCTTCTGCGGCCTGATCTGGGCGGCGGCGACGGTGGCGACCGGCTTCGTCGGCGGCGTGGTCTCGCTGTTCCTCGCGCGCTTCGCGCTCGGCTTCGGCGAGGGCGCCACCTTCCCCACCGCGACGCGGGCGATGCAGTCCTGGGTCGCCAAGGACCAGCGCGGCTTCGCGCAGGGCATCACCCACTCGTTCGCCCGCTTCGGCAACGCCATCACGCCGCCGCTGGTAGTGCTGATGATGGCCTATGTCGGCTGGCGCGGCGCCTTCGTCGTGCTCGGCATCGTCAGCTTCGCCTGGGTGCTGGTCTGGGCGTTCTATTACCGGGACGACCCGCGCGAGCATAAGGCCATCACGAACGAGGATCTGGAGCGGCTGGCGATCCACGACCGGACGGCCAAGCCCGCCGCCAAACCGCCGGTGCCGTGGCGCCGGCTGATCCCGCGCATGGCGCCCGTCACGCTGACCTATTTCTGCTACGGCTGGTCGCTCTGGCTCTACCTCAACTGGCTGCCCTCCTTCTTCAAGGACGGCTACGGCCTCGACATCAAGAACTCGGCCCTGTTCGCCTCGGGCGTGTTCTTCGCGGGCGTGGTCGGCGACACGCTCGGCGGCGTGATCTCCGACCGCATCCTGAAGAAGACCGGCGACCTGCAGAAGGCGCGCCGCAACGTGATCAGCTTCGGCATGCTGGGCGCCGCCGCCTGCCTCGCGGGCGTGTTCTTCACCAAGGAGCTGACCCTGGTGGCGCTGCTCTTGAGCGGCGGATTCTTCTTCCTCGAACTGGTGATCGGGCCGATCTGGTCGGTGCCGATGGACATCGCCCCGCAATATGCCGGCACCGCGAGCGGGCTGATGAATTTCGGCTCGGCCTTCGCCGCGATCGTCTCGCCGCTCACCTTCGGCCTGATCGTGGATCTCACCGGCAACTGGATCCTGCCGTTTGCCGGGTCGGTCGGCCTGCTGCTTCTGGGCGCGGGCCTCGCCTTCACCATGCACCCCGAGCGCCCGTTCGAGGATGAACCGGCGCCCGTGACCCCGCGGGTGGTACCGGCGGAGTAGAACCGTCCCGTCGCCGCGCTCTCCCCGCGGCGACGGTTCAGGGCAGGGGGAAGCGGCGCTGAAGGTCCGCCAGCATCTCGACCGCCTCGTTCGAGATGCCCGTCTCCCGTACCGCCTCGAGGCTGCGGTCCTCGAATCCCGGCGCGGTCGCCGGCTCGAACTGACGGCGATGGGCCTGATCGAGGATGTCGGCGATCCGGTCGCCGACCGCCAGGGCGATCGCGGTCGAATCCGGCCCCTCCGAGCGGTGGGCGTGCATGCGCTGGAGCGCGTCGGCGATCTGCCGCTCGAAGGCTTCGAACAGGGTCCCGGCCGCCTGCGGGCTCATCCGCATCAGGGCGCCCGCGGCGGCGCAGTACGTCTCCTTGAGCATGTACAGGGTCAGGCGGTCGATGGCCTGCTCGTCTTCGTCCGCCGGCTTGGCCATGCGCTCTCTGTCCCGTCTCCTCGGTTCCGAATCCATGGCCCTGCCAAGAGGAAGGGACAAGGGAACGGTCCCCCTTTTAAAGGATCAGGCACGGGACCTGCCAAGCCCCGAGACGGGGCCGAAAGCGAGCGCGGGGCCGTCGGCGGGCGGCACGCGACTGCCCTCGAACGGACGGATCGCCACCGGCGGGTTGGCCCGGCTCACCCCGTTCAGCGCCGCATTGGTGTCGGCGGGGAGAGGGCGTTCGGCGGCGTCGCAACCGCTCCGTCGAGCCGGTGCGGGCGTCCCCGCCGTCCACGCGGGACGGCGGGGGGTGTCGTTCGCACGACCGAGCCGATACGCAACGTGGCTCCCCCGTAGAATGACCGCGACCGGTTAGCCGACGGTCAATGCCGGGAACCGGCGACGTGCCGGAACGGGACCGTCTCACGCATCCGGCGCGGCCGGCCGGGGGGCGGGCGCGAAGACGAGGCGCTGGTAGACGAGACCGATGCCAATCAGGCAGCCGCCGAGCCCGAGGAAGGAGAGCGCCCGCAGCGGCCCCTCCAGGCCCGAGAGATCGAACAGGAACACCTTGAGCGTTGCCAGGCCCACCAGCACGGCGGAGGCCAGCCGCGCGGTCGCCGACCCGCGCAGGATGCCGTAGCCGAGGGCGATGAGGCCCAGGCCGAGCCACACCGCCGAGTAGGCGTACCACTCTGCCTGTCCCGTCTCGCGGTCGAGCCCGAGCCGCTCGCCCTGGAAGCCGTGGCGCACGGCGAGGCACAGGGCGAGGAAGCTCAGGGCCAGCCCCAGACCGCCGGCCATGCGCACGAACCAGACGGGCCGCACGCCGCGTGCCGCCCGCGCCAGGGCGAAGGCCGCCGCCGCCGGCAGGGCGTAGGCGAGCACGGCGTCGTTCAGGATGAGCCCGCCCGTGACCGGCTCGTCGGTCAGGAGCGGG
Source organism: Methylobacterium sp. AMS5 (assembly GCF_001542815.1). Taxonomy (GTDB): domain Bacteria; phylum Pseudomonadota; class Alphaproteobacteria; order Rhizobiales; family Beijerinckiaceae; genus Methylobacterium. The sequence goes on along the minus strand of NZ_CP006992.1, from coordinate 4,521,750 downwards.
TTGGCGGCAAGCCCGAGGCCGAGTGCGCCCTGAAACAGGGCGAGGCAGGCGAAGGCGAGGCCAGCAAAGCGGATCACCGGCGAGGCCGAGGGACCGGAGAACCGCACCAGCACCAGGGAGAAGCCGAGGGCGGTCAGCGTCGTCAGACCCTGTTCCAGCACGCTCGTCCCCGAGTCGGCCAGGGTGCCGCCGTGGAGCGCGTGACGGATCTCCAGGAAGACGAACAGGCCCGAAAGCAGAAGGCTCAAGGCTTGGGCCACCTGCTCCGGGATGTCCGCCGAGCGATCCGGACGGCGGATCGCCCAGGCGGCGAGGCCGAAGCACAGGGCCGGCAGGCCGTAGGCGGTCACGAGCCCGTTGAGGATGAGCCGGTCCGACAGGCCGCCCCGGATCAGGGCCGGATCCCAGGCGAGCCGCGCGGCGACGATGACGGCCAGACCGGCCACGCACCAGCGCAGGGCCGGGATGTCGAGGCGCCGGGCGATCAGGCCGGTGGCGAGCGCCGTCCCGGCCAAGGCCGGCGTCAGCGAGCCGCCCGCGAGGGCGAAGACGAGGCCGAGGCACAGGCTCGCCACCGCTGCCGCGGCGAAGGCACCGAGCCCCAGCGTGAGGGCCGGGGAGGGGGTCGCGTCGCCCTGACGCCGGCACAGGACGGCAAGACCGCAGAATCCGGCGGCCAGCCCTCCCGCGGCGGCGGCGAAGTCCGGCGCCACCGCGCCGCCCGTGATTCGCAGATAGGCCAGGGCGAGCGCCGCGAGGGGCGCCACCGCCGCGCCCGCCGCGAAGGCCAGCGCGGTGGCATAGGGCAGGCGGCTGCCGCCCAGGAGCCGCAGCGTGCCGAGCCCCGCGACCGCGAGCGATCCGGCCACCGCCAGCGCCAGCAGCAGACCGGGATGGTCCGTGCCGTACCAGAGAAAGAACAAGGCGGCGCTCGAGGGCTCGGCCGCCTCCGGCCAAAGCACGAGGGCGCCGGCGAGCGTCAGGGCCGCGACGGCACCACCTAGGGCGGCGGGGGCGGCGACGAAGCCCGCAAGCGCGGGCAGCACGATCGCCGCCAGGGCGGCGGCCGCCCAACCCAGACCGCTGCCAGCATGGGCCGTCAGGCCGAGCACCGCCAACGCCACGCTCGCTGCCGCCGCGAGGGCGAGCGCGGCGAAGCGGTCGAGGCGCGCTTCCGCGTCCGGTACGTCACGCCCCGGCAGAACGGCGAAGACGAGGATCGCCAGCGCCTGCTGCAGCACGAGGTGGACCTGCACGGCGACACTCTCACCGGGCAGGAGGGTGAGGAACAGGGCCCAGGCCGCCGCGCCGACGCCGCCCGCCACCGCGAGCGCGCGCCAGCCTTTCAGCCAGGCGAAGGCGTAGGCGCTGCCTGCCACCACCGGCAGGTAGAGGGCGAGCGGCCACAGGCTCGTCCCCCCACCCCCGACGAGGATCGGCGTGGCGAGCGCCCCGACGAGGCCGATGCCCGCCAAAGCCGGCCCGTGCAGCAGGGCGGCGACCATGGCAGCGAGGCCCGTCGCCGCGAGTCCGGTGAAGGCCAGGGCCGGCCCGATGAAGCCGTAGAGGGCGTGCGCGGCGTAGACCGCGCCGAACAGGCCGACCGTGCCCGCGGCGGTGACCATGGCCGGCACATCGGGCCAGATCGGAGGCACAGGCTCCGCTCCGCGCAGGCGTCGCCTCAGGAACTCTCCGAGCCCGACGAGACTGAGCGCGAGGGCAAGAGCGCCCGCGATTCGCACGCCCGGCCCGAACAGGCCACGCTCGGCCGAGTAGCGCACGAGCAGCACCGCGCCGAAGGCGAGGGCGAGGCCGCCGACCCATACGGTCCAGCGGGTGCCGAAGCGCTCCTCGATGGACGGGGCGGGGGCCGAAATCGGCCGCTCCCGTGCCACGGCCGGAACGGCGCCGCGCGGCGGCGCAGGCGGAAGGGCAGGCGAGGAAACGGGCGGCACCGCAGCAGGCGCCGGTTCCGGGCGAACCGGCTCCGGAGCAGGGATCGGGGTCGTCATCGGAGCCGTGATCGGCCCGGAGCCGGCGACCGGACGCGCCTCCACCAGAGCGAGGCGCCGCTCGAGCACCCGGATATGCTGCCGCTGCCGCAGCGCCAGCAGCAGGCCCGCCGGACCGGACAGCGCGAGCGCCAGCACGATCAGCGCCGCACTCAGGAAAAAACCATCGTCCATAGGCCGAGCGTCCGCTTCGGGAGCGGCGAAGCTAGCCTTGTTTCCGGCCCTTACGGGTGCGGGTGCTCACACGCTCGTGAATCGTGGTGTCACGACTCCTACAGATCGCGCGGTCTTGCAAATGCTTGGCGGTTCAGGCGTTCGCAGCGGACGCCAGAGCGGCGCGGCCTCAGCGGACGAAGGCGAGATGAAGACGGCAACCCTCGCGTTCGACGACGGCACAACGACAATCGATCTTCAGACAGCCGATGAACAAGCGCACAGAATCAGGCACGACGACATCTGGGCCAACTTCGACATCGACACCATCGGGTGTCTCGTCCCAAATGAGGCATCCGATATCATTGCGTCCCCCCGAAGATGAAATCAGTCCTACCTTGAAAGCATCCTGCAGAAATAAGTCACGGTAACCTTCCAACATCGGTTAACTCCGCGATTGCTTCAGATCCGCAACCAAACTTTACGGTTAATGAGCACTGAAATCACGAGGAAAATGGCTACTTGAAGTCAAAAAAATCTGTTGCGTAACGGGCAAGTTCATGGAAGCCGGCTAGGGAGTCCCTATTCGTTCTTCAGCTGAGAGTGCCGCACGAAACGCCCGATCACCGACCGTCTCCGTTCTGGGCACGGCGACGCCCCGGGAGCTTCGTGAGAGACACCAAGCGCTTCTCATTCTGGTCTTTTGGCGCCATGACGGCCGCGCGATGCGTCCATTCTGGCAGGCACGCTCGGGGCGTCGGGCCTGCCCCACGCGGAGCCGCTCCCGACCGGACGCCCGCGCCGTCCACGTCAATCGTCCGGCCGCCGCGCCCGGCGACTTGACCCGCCCCGGCAGGAGCCTCACCATTCAGTCTACGCGCGTAGACTAAGGTACAAGAGGCGTGGCGACAGCCCGGTTGGCGAGCATCCCGTTCTTCAAGGAACCGGGTGTCGATCTTTCCCCGTTCGAGACGCGCTGCCATTGGCGGCGCTTCGACGAGAACGAGACGCTCGTCGATTACGACGACATCTCCACCGACGTGTACTTCCTCGCCATGGGGGAAGTGCGGATTCTCAACCGGTCGCAATCCGGCAAAGAGGTGATCCTCGGCGAGATGCGCGTGGGCGCCTTCTTCGGCGAGCTGGCGGCACTGGACGGCATCGGCCGCTCGGCCAACGTCACGGCGCTGACCCGGGGCGAGGTCTGTGTCGTACCCGCCCCTGTCTTCCGTCAGATCGTGTTCGCCTCAGAGGTCATCGCCGACCGGCTGTTCCGCCTGCTCGCCAAGCGCGTGCGCGAGTTGAACACGCGGCTGATGGAGCACGCGCTGCTCGACCTGCGCCATCGTCTCTACGCCGAACTGCTGCGCCTCTCCGTGCCGCGGGCCGGGCAGGGGAGCGATTCCGTGGGCGAGCGGGTGGTGACGCCGCCGCCCTACCACCACGTTCTGGCCGCCCGCATCGGCTGCCGCCGGGAGCAGGTGACCCGCGAGTTCACGGTGATGGCGGGCGAGGGATTGATCGACCGCACCCGCGGCGCCCTCGTCATCCGCCGCCCCGACCTGTTGGAGGCGCGGGTGCAGGAGGCGCTGCGCGAAGACGCCTAGAGCATCGTCTTTCCCACGGTACGTCACCGAGATCCGTCGCGGCACCGGTTCGAAGATCCATCTTGCACCCCAGCCCTCCCCGTCCGGACCAGAGGCTCCGCCTGGAGCGGGTCACCAAGCGCTTTTCCGCGCATACGGCCGTCGATGCGGTCTCCCTCGACCTCGGGGAAGGCGAGTTCTTCTGCCTGCTCGGTCCCTCCGGCTGCGGCAAGAGCACCCTGCTGCGGATGGTGGCGGGGTTCGAGACGCCGGATTCCGGCACGATCCGCCTCGGCGGGACCGATCTGACGGCGCTGCCGCCGCACCGGCGGCCGGTCAACATGATGTTCCAGTCCTACGCGCTGTTCCCGCATATGAGCGTGGCGGCCAACCTCGCCTACGGCCTGAAGGGTCTGGGCCTGAGCCGGGCGCAGGCCGCCGGGCGGGTGAGGGACCTCCTCCGGCTCGTGCGGCTCGAAGGCTTCGAGGCGCGCCGCCCCGACACGCTCTCGGGCGGCCAGCGCCAGCGCGTGGCCCTGGCGCGCGCCCTGGCCCGCGAACCGCGCCTCCTCCTCCTCGACGAGCCGCTCGGAGCGCTCGACCGGGCCCTACGCGAGGAGACGCAAGGCGAGTTGCGGGCGATCCAGCGGCGGCTCGGCACGAGCTTCGTCGTCGTCACCCACGATGCCGCGGAAGCGATGGCGCTCGCCGACCGGATCGGCGTCATGGAGCGCGGCCGCCTCGTGCAGGTGGGGCCGGCGCGCGCGCTCTACGAGCATCCGGCGAGCCGCTACGTCGCGGGCCTGCTCGGCGACGTGAACCTGATCGACGGTCGCCTCGGGCGGGCGGAGCCGGGTGGAATCCGCAGCGTCGAGACGGCTCTGGGCATCCTGCGCGCGAGCGGCGAGGGCGAGGCGGGCAATGCGGTCGTGATCGCGGTTCGCCCCGAGCGTCTGATCGTGGGCGGGGAGGGGGGGGCCCATGGGCTGTCCGGACTTCTGACCGAGGCGACCTTCCTCGGCGACCGCATCCGCTACCGGGTCGAGATGGCGAACGGCACGACCTTGCGCGCCTCCGCCGCCCTGCCGGCGCCCGGCCCGATCCCGGCCGTCGGCGAGACCATCACCCTCGGGGTGCCCGCGGACTCCGCGTGGATTCTGCCGGCATGAGCGGGCTGTCGCGACAGCCTCGACCGACCGGCGGTGACCGCTCGTCGCCGGTTGCCCCCGCACATGCGGGGCGGCTGCCCCAACGCCTGGGGCGCGGCCTCGTCCGGGGCCTGCCGCTGCTGTGGCTGGCGCTGTTCTTCGTCGTGCCCTTCGCGGTGACGCTGAAGATCAGCTTCTCCTCGCCGGCCACCGCGCAGCCGCCCTACCTGCCCGTACTCGAATGGGATGGCGGCCTGGAGGGCTGGCGCGAGTTCTTCGAGGCGCTCGACTTCCAGAACTACCTGATGATCGCGGCCGACGCGCTCTACCGCGACGCCGCCCTCTCCTCGCTGGGCTATGCCGCGCTCGCCACCGCGATCCTCGTTCTGATCGGAACGCCGACGGCCTACGCCATGGCCCGCGCCTCGGTGCGCTGGCAGCCGATCCTCGTGGCGCTGGTCATCGTGCCGTTCTGGACGAGTTTTTTGATCCGGGTCTACGCCTGGATCGCGATCCTCAAGCCCGAAGGTCTGCTCAACGCCGCCCTCCTGAAGCTCGGCCTGATCGCCGCGCCGCTGCCGATCCTCGATAGCCCCTATGGCGTGCTGGTCGGCCTCTCCTACGCCTACCTGCCCTTCATGGTGCTGCCGCTCTACGCGGTGATGAGCCGGCTCGATCCGGCGCTCACCGAGGCCGCCGCCGATCTCGGCGCGTCGCGGGCGCGGGCCTTCTTCACCGTCACCCTGCCGCTGAGCCTGCCCGGTCTTGCCGCCGGGGCGCTGCTCTGCTTCATCCCGATGGTCGGCGAGTTCATCATCCCCGATCTGCTCGGCGGCTCCGACACGCTGATGCTCGGCCGCGTGCTGTGGAGCGAGTTCTTCTCCAACCGCGACTGGCCGCTCGCCTCGGCGGTGGCCGTGCTGCTGCTGATCCTCGTGGTCGGCCCCGTGGTGCTGTTCCGCGAGGCCGAGCTGCGCCGCGAGGAAGCGGTGGAAGGGGCTCAGGAAGCGGCTCAGCGATGAGCCTCTTCGCCCGTACGGCGCTGACCCTCGCGCTGGCCTTCCTCTACGCGCCGATCCTCGTGCTGGTCGCCTATTCCTTCAACGATTCGAAGCTCGTGACCGTCTGGGGCGGGTTCTCGACACGCTGGTACGGGGTGCTGTTCCGGGACGGGCCGCTGATCGCCTCGGCCCTCGTCTCGCTCAAGGTCGCCGTCCTGTCGGCCGCGATCGCCGGGGTGCTCGGCACATGCGCCGCGCTGGCGCTCGACCGGCACGGGCGTTTTTGGGGGCGCGGCGCCTATACCGGGCTGCTCTACGCGCCGATGGTGATGCCGGAAGTCATCACCGGCCTGTCGCTGCTGCTGCTCTTCGTCGGCATCGGCCTCGACCGGGGCATCGCGACCCTCGTCATCGCACATGCGACCTTCGCCACCGGCTTCGTCGCCGTGGTGGTGGGTGCGCGCCTGAAGGGTCTCGACCGCTCGCTGGAGGAGGCCGCCGCCGATCTCGGCGCGGGGCCGGCCCGCGTGTTCTTCGGGATCACCCTTCCGCTGATCGCGCCTTCGGTCGCGGCCGGGTTCCTGCTCGCCTTCACCCTGTCGCTGGATGATCTCGTCATCGCGAGCTTCGTCTCGGGGCCCGGCGCCACCACCCTGCCGATGCGGATCTACAGCCAGGTCCGCCTCGGGGTGAACCCGGAGATCAACGCCGCCTCGACCCTGCTGATCGCCGCCGTCGGCCTCGTGGTGCTGGGCGCATCCTGGCTCACGGGGCGGAAAGGGGCGGCGGTCTAGCCGTGGTCGCGCAGCGCCCCCCAGTGTGCTAGCCCCGCCCGATGTCGAGCGATGCGCCGCGGGGCGTCTTCATCACCTTCGAGGGCGGGGAGGGGGCGGGTAAGTCCACCCAGATCGCGCGCCTTGCCGAGACCTTGCGCCGGGTGAGCGGGCGCGAGGTCGTGACCACCCGCGAGCCCGGCGGGACGGAACGGGCGGAAGCCCTGCGTGCTGCGCTGCTGCGGGGCGTGGCGAAGCCCTACGGGCCCTTCGCCGAGGCGCTGATGTTCGCCGCCGCCCGCATCGACCACATCGAGAACTTGATCCGCCCGGCCCTGAACCGCGGCGCGATCGTGCTGTGCGACCGTTTCTCGGATTCGACCCGCGCCTATCAGGGCGCGGCCGGCGGCCTGGATCCGGCGCTGATCGACAGCCTGGTGCGGGTGACGCTCGAGGATCTGCGCCCCGACCTCACCCTGATCCTCGATCTGCCGCCCGAGGCCGGCCTCGCCCGGGCGCGGCGGCGCGGGGCGGGCGAACCCGCCGACCGCTTCGAGGCCGAGGGCATGCGGTTCCACGAGCGGCTGCGGACGGCCTTCCGCAGCATCGCCGAGGCCGAGCCGGAGCGCTGCCGCGTCATCGACGCGGATCTCGGCCCCGATGCGGTCGAGACCGCCATCGCCGCCGCCATCGCCGCCCGGTGGCCGGATCTGCTGCCAGCCGCGGGAGAAGGGCAGGGGCAAGCGGACACGGAGCGGGAGGGCAAGGAGCGGGAGGGACGAGGTCATGCGGCCTGATTCCGCCCGGACCGCTCGCGACGCCAGTCGCACCGAGGCCGAGGCGGGCGATCTCGCCCACGTCCCGCGCCCGCGCGAACAGACCCGCCTTCTCGGGCACGGTCACGCGCAAGCCGCTTTCGCGGGGGCGCTGGCCGCGGGCCGGCTCCATCATGCCTGGCTGATCGGGGGTCCTGCCGGCATCGGCAAGGCGACGCTGGCCTACCGGGTCGCGCGCCGGCTCGTGGCTGACCCGCGCACGCTCCCCTCCCCCGATTCCCTTGACGTACCGGAGGATCACCCGGCCGCGCGGCAGGTGACGGCCCTGTCTCACCCGAATCTGGTCGCGCTGCGCCGGGTCCAGGCGCCGGGTGCCAAGACGCTGCCGACCCGCATTTCGGTCGATGCCGCCCGCGAGGCGCTTGCGCTGTTCGGGGCCACCGCGGGCGGGGAGGGTGGCTGGCGCGTCTGCATCGTCGACAGCGCCGAGGATCTGAACGCCAACAGCGCCAACGCCCTCCTGAAGATGATCGAGGAGCCGCCGCCCCGCGCCATCTTCCTGATCGTCTCGCACGCGCCGGGCCGCCTGCTGCCGACGATCCGCTCGCGCTGCCGGGCCCTGACGCTGCGTGCGCTGCCGGAGGCGGACGTGCGCGCGATCATCGAAGAATTTCCGGCGCCCTTCGCCCGGCCCGACGCGGCGGCTCTGGCGCGGGCCGTCTCGCTCTGCGAGGGCTCGGTCGCCCGCGCGGTGGCGCTCCTCGACCCCGCCACCGCCGCGGTCGAGGCGGAAGTCTCGGCCCTTCTCGCCGGCCTGCCCGAGCCGGACGGGCGGCGCGTGCTCAAGCTGGCCGAAACGCTTGCGGGCCGCGACGCCGAACCCCTGCTCGCCACCGTTCTCGACGCGATCCAACGCCACGTCGCCACCGAGATCGATCGGCGGCAAGGGGAGGGCCCGGCCCGGCTGCTGGCGCTGGTGGAGGCCGCCGAGCGCATCGCATCCTCGGCCCGCGAGGCCGCGATCTACAACCTCGACCGCCGGCCGCTGATGCTCGCGGCCTTCCGGGAATTGGCGGGGGCGACGCGGATTCCGTGAAAGTCCTGATGGGCTGAGAACGGCGCCGGACGGATCGGGCGCGGGCCGTCAGTGGGCGAGGCCGGACTTTTTCCCGGCTCGCACCCGCGATCCATGCAACCGCGCGGCGCCTGTCAGATCAAAGCACTGATCAGGGTGGTTGCACCGATCAGGACCACGCATGCGCCGATTTGCACGACACGAAAGATCTCGCCGGCCGGCCGGCGGTTGTCGTTCGCAGTGCGGGAGCATGAGTGCAGCAGGTAACGGTCAAGATTCGGCTCCGGGAGCTCGATCCACTGCTCTTCAGGCTGGCGAACCTTGGCGATTGACATGAAAACCGTCCTCGAAGTCGTCGGCGAGGGTTAGCCAACGCTTGTGGCTCACGCTGGAACCTTACCGGCCGTTCGCAGCGCCGCCGAGGATTAACCCGATGATCCCGGCCGTGTCCATGCAAAATAGAACAGGACACTGGGTATTATAGCACCATAATGCAAAATGCTCGGGGCTCAGGCCCCGCAGCGCCCGATACATGCGTCCAGCGAATATCTGGCATTTGGTGCTTGGTATACCAGAACGGCCCGGTTGGTGGCACATACGCTGCAACGCAACAAACCGCACGGGATGCCCACCATGATCTCCCTGGCTCTGCTCGCCGCCCTCACTGCTGGTGTCATCAACATCGCCCTGGTCGCCCTGGTGGCCAACCGTCTGGGCCCGAAGGCCGATACCGCTGCGGCCGGCGAATTCGTGGCCGTCGGTGGGGCTGCGCCCGCTTCTGCGAAGCGCGCCGCCGTCAAGATCGGCAACGAGAACGTCCTGCCCGTCGGCGCTCAGCGCGCCGCCTGAGCGCCCTCGACCCCACACGCGTGCTGCACGTCCAAAGAGCCCTGCCGGGTCCCGGCAGGGCTCTTTTGCGTCTCCATAAGGAGCGCAGCTTCGGGCCAAGTCCGGACGGCGCCCGGCGGGCCGGTTGCGTCGCGGGACGTTGCGCGCCACAAGGCATGACAGTCCGACCTTCGCATCCGGGACATCTTCTGACGTGAGCGCGAGCGAGAAGGCGAACGAGCCCTTCCTCATCACCACGGCGATCTCTTACCCGAACGGCGCGCCGCATATCGGCCACGCCTACGAGGTGATCGCCACCGACGCCATCGCCCGCTTCCACCGCCTCGACGGGCGCGACGTGCTGTTCACCACCGGCACCGACGAGCACGGCCTCAAGATCCAGCAGACGGCGTCCCGCGCCGGCGTGACGCCACGCGCCTTCGTCGATGACATGGCCGGGCGCTTCAAGGCCGTGGCCGACCGGCTCGACTGCAGCTACGATCGCTTCATCCGCACCACGGAAGCCGACCACTACGCCGCGGCCCAGGAGCTGTGGCGGCGGATGGAGGCCAACGGCGACATCTACCTCGCCAAATATGCCGGCTGGTACTCGGTGCGCGACGAGGCCTATTACGACGAGGCCGAGACCGTGCTCGTCTCTGAGGGCAACCGCCGCTCGATCAAGACGGACACGCCCGTCGAGTGGATGGAGGAGGAAAACTACCTCTTCCGTCTCTCAAAGTACCAGGAGCCCCTGCTCAAGCTCTACGCGGAGCAGCCGGACTTCCTCGGCCCCGAGACGCGGATGAACGAGGTCGCGAGCTTCGTGCGCTCCGGCCTCAAGGATCTCTCGATCAGCCGCACCACCTTCGACTGGGGCGTGCCGGTGCCGGACCGGCCGGGCCACGTCATGTATGTCTGGGTCGATGCCCTGACCAACTACCTGACGGTGACGGGGTTTCCCGATGCGGGGGCAGCCAACGCCCGGTTCTGGCCGGCGAGCCTGCATGTCATCGGCAAGGACATCGTCCGCTTCCATGCGGTCTACTGGCCGGCCTTCCTGATGTCGGCCGGGCTGCCGCTGCCCAAGCGCGTGTTCGGCCACGGCTTCTTTCTCAGTCGCGGCGAGAAGATGTCGAAGTCGCTCGGCAACGTGGTCGATCCGCTCGATCTCGTCGGCACCTACGGCGTCGATCCGGTGCGCTATTTCCTCCTGCGCGAGGCGCCGTTCGGCAGCGACGGCAATTACGACCACGAGGCGATCATCAACCGCATCAACGCGGACCTCGCCAACGACCTCGGCAACCTCGCCCAGCGCTCGCTCTCGATGATCGCGAAGAACTGTGAGGGCACGGTGCCGGAGCCGGGCACGTTCACCGAGGCCGACGAGCGCCTGCTCGCCGCCGCCGCCGCCCTGCCGGAGAAGGCACGGGGGCTGATGCAGAATCTCGCCCTGCACGCGATCCTGGCCGAGATCTGGGCCGTGGTCGGCGAGGCCAACCGCTACTTCGCCTCCGAAGAGCCGTGGAAACTGCGCAAGTCCGATCCGGCGCGCATGAACACGGTGCTCTACGTCACGGTCGAGACCCTGCGCCGGGTCGGCCTGATCGTGCAGCCCTTCGTGCCGACGGCGGGTGCCGCTTTGCTCGACCTGCTCGCCGTGCCGGTGAACGCACGCAGCTTCGCTTTTACCGGCTCGGAGCACCGCCTGCAGGGCGGCACGGCGCTGCCCGCCCCGGCCCCGATCTTCCCCCGCTTCGAGAAGCCGGAGGCGACGGCCTGACGCCGCCTCCCCACATCGCTCCCTCCCCAACGAATCCGCTCAAGAGACCATGCTGGTCGACAGCCACTGCCACCTCGATTTCCCGGACTTCGCGCAGGACATTCCGGGTGTGATCGCCCGCGCGGCCGAGGCCGGCGTGACGCGCCTCCTCACCATCTCGACGCGGGTCGCCAAGGCCGACAGCTACCGCGCGCTCGCGGAGGCGCACACGGCGGTGTGGTACACGGTCGGCACCCACCCGCACGGCGCCGCCGAGGAGCCGGCCGTGCCGGCCGACACCATCGCCGCTCTGGCCGATACGCCGCGCTGCGTCGGCATCGGCGAGGCGGGGCTCGACTACCATTACGAGGACGCCGCACCGGAGGCGGTGCAGGAGCGGGTGCTGCGCGCCCATATCGAGGCCGCCCGCCTCTCCGGCCTGCCGCTGGTGATCCATTCCCGCGACGCCGACGCGCAGATGGAAGCGGTGCTCACCGACGAGATGGCTAGCAGGCCCTTCAAGGCCGTGCTGCACTGCTTCTCGTCCGGCGCCCGGCTGGCCGAAGTCGGGGTCGAGCTCGGCCTGTCGGTCTCATTCTCCGGCATCGTCACCTTCCGCCGCTCGGACGCGCTGCGCGACATCGCCCGCAGCGTGCCCCTCGACCGCATCCTGGTCGAGACCGATGCGCCGTTCCTCGCGCCCGAGCCGCACCGCGGCCGGCGCTGCGAGCCGGCCTACACCGCCGACACCGCCCGCGTGCTGGCCAAGGCGCTCGGCCTGCCCTTCGAGGATTTCGCAGCGACCACCACCGCCAACTTCTACCGGCTGTTCTCCAAGGCCGCGGCGATCGAGGGCGTGAGCGCATGAGGATCGCGCGATGAGCACGGGGGAGGGCGCATGGCGAGTCTGACCCTGCGCATCCTCGGCTGCGGCTCGTCCGGCGGCGTGCCGCGGGTGGGTTACGGCTGGGGCGCCTGCGACCCGTCCGAGCCGCGCAACCGCCGCCGCCGCTGCTCGCTGCTGGTGGAGCGGCGCGAAGGGGACGGAAACGGGGGAGGGGGCGCCACGACGGTGCTGGTCGATACCTCGCCGGACCTGCGCGAGCAGCTCATCGACGCCGGCGTCACCCGCCTCGACGCCGTGCTCTACACCCACGCGCATGCCGACCACACCCACGGCATCGACGACGTGCGCCCGCTCGTCATCCACATGCACCGGCGCATCCCGGTCCATGCCGACCCCCTCACCCACGCGCTCCTCATGAAGCGCTTCGGCTACGCCTTCGAGACGCCGCCGGGCAGCCTCTATCCGCCGATCCTCGACCTGCATGAGATGCAGGCGGACGAACCGCTGACCATCGTGGGTGCGGGCGGCCCGATCGTGGCGGATGCCTTCCGCATGGAGCACGGCAACGAGATCGCCCACGGCTTCCGCTTCGGCCCCACCGCCTACGCGCCGGACGTCAGCGTGATGCCCGAGGCGGCCAAGGCCCGCCTGCACGGCCTCGACCTGCTCATCATCGATGCCCTGCGCGAAACCCCTCACCCCTCGCATTACTCGGTCTCGGACGCGCTCGCCCTGATCGAGGAGGTCGCGCCGCGCCGCGCCATCCTGACGAACCTCCACACCGATCTCGATTATGCGACGCTGGCCAGGAAGCTGCCGGGACACGTGGTGCCGGCCTATGACGGGCTGACGGCGACCCTGGATCTCTAAAGAAGATCAGGGCCTTACGGTCCGCATCTCCGGCCGGAAGAACAGCCCGGATTTCAGGCTGTCGCCGATGCGATGCGCCCGTTCGACGATGATCTGCGCGATCTCGGGCACGAAGACCTCCCTGGCGGTCTCCTCGAACAGGCCGAGCCAGCGCGCGAAATGCGCAGGGTTGATGCCTTCGATGCCGAGGTGGCGCCCGAACGGGTTGCCCTTGTAGCGGCCGGTCTTCAGCAGCACCGAGGACCAGAAATCGCGGATCGTGGCGAGATGGCGCGGCCACGCCTCGTCCGGAATCTTTGCCGCGAAGACGGGGCCGATCAGCGGATCGCGGCGCACCCGGGCGTAGAAGGCGTCGAGGAAGGCGGCCAGAGCCGCTTCGGTGAGTTCGGCCTGCTTCATGCGACAGCGCGGGATACGACAGCGCGGGGAGGGGGCTTCATGCTTGCGAAAGCCGCCCCTGCCCCGGTCAGTTCCGGGCGAGCGAGGGCTGGATCAGGCCGGCGCCGACGAGGATCTGGGCGGCCGCCGCCTTGGCGAGCTGGCGGTAGCCGGCATCGGTCATGTGCAGGCCGTCGGGGCCGATCATCTGGGCCGGGGTCATCAATCCGTGCGAGACCCAGGACTGCATCAGGGCGCGGCGGCGGATCACCGGCACGCGCAGTTCGGTGGCGAGCGCGTGCAGAGCCTCGCCGTAGCGCGCGGCACCCTCCATGCCCGAGAGCTTGCTGCACCATTGCTGGTCCATCAGCACCACGTCGGCCCCCGTGGCGCGGATCGCCAGGATGCCCGCGCGGGTCAGTTCGACGAAACGCTCCAGTGGCACCCCGGCGAGCGGATCGTTGCTGCCGGTCTGCCAGACCACGAGATCCGGGCGCTCGGCCAGCACGTCGCGCTCCAAGCGCCGCGCCATCGCCTCGGCGGTGTCACCACCCTTGCCGCGGTTGATCACGGTGATCGAGCGCCGGCTCGATGCGCCGATCTGGAGGCGCTCCTCCAGGTCGCGCTCAAGCAGGGCAGGGTAGGCCATGGCCGGTGACGAGGCGCCTGCCCCTTCCGTCGAGGAGGAGCCGAAGGCCACGATCCGCACATCGCCGTCGCGCCCGAGCTGTGAGGCGAGCCGTGCCAGCTTGGTTGGCAGGCGTTCGCCGGACGCCGGCATCTGCGGTGCCACGACCGGCGACGCATCGGGCTGCGCGCAGGCGCCAGACAGGCCGAGCGGGCCGGCAAGGACGGTGGCGAGGATGAGACCGTAGAGCGGGTGGTTCAACATGGCGAAACGTCTGGCAGCCGATTCTGTTTCCCGATGTCCCGGGCTGTTGCCGGATGATTGTGACGATTGCGAGAGCGCCGCTCCAATCCGTGCGTTCCGCATGCCGGCGGCATTATCGGTATCGGAGGGCCAAAACCGGGAAAATGCCGACAGTTTATGGTTAACAGATACCTGCAAGGGCCTCTGCACCCGTCTACATGTTCCATAATATATCTTATGCGAACGGCTTTCACGGGCTGCGAGAGACATGAACGGGCGCCGGATCCACGGCCCGAAGCGGCGCGCAGGCACTCGGTCGGACGCATGAGCCTGCTTCGGCCTTGCCTCACGCGAAGGCGCCCTGCCCCGGCCGACCGTGACGGCTCGCGGACGCTCCGTCAGGCGTCCGTCGGACCGGTGACGAAGACGAGGCGCACCACCGTGCCGCCCTCGTTGGCGTAGGTCAGCGTGCCGTCGAGCTGGCCGGCGAGCCCCTGAACGATCCGGAAGCCGAGACTGCGGCTCGTGTCCGGATCGAAGGTCGCGGGGATGCCTGGCCCGTTATCGGCGATGCTGAGCGACGCCTGCCCCGCTCCGAGGGTTTCGAACCGGATGGTGATGGTGCCGCGCTCGGTCCCGTGGAAGGCGTGCTTGAGGGCGTTCGTCACCACCTCGACCACGAGGAGCGACAGGGTGGTCAGGCGGGCGAGATCGAGGCGCACCGGCGGCGCATCGACGAGGCAGACGATGTTGCGCGCGCCCGTCGCGTCGAGCAGGTCGGCGCAGAGTTCCTGCAGGTACTGGCCCACGGGCTGGTCGGCCCGCGCCGGGTCGTAGAGGCGGCGATGGATGCGCGCGATCGTTTGCAGCCGGGCCTGCGCCTCGTCGAAGACACCGGCCGCCTCCTGCGGATTGTCGATGACCTTGCGTTTCTGAAGAGCGAGGAGGGCCGCCACGAACTGCATGTTGTTGGCGACCCGGTGCTGCAGCTCCTGAAACATGGTGCGCTGCCGCTCGTAGAGTTGGGCGCTCACCGCCCGCTCCGCGCTCAGCCGTTCGCCCGCGACGCGCATCAGGTGGATGAGCGCGATGTCGACCGTGACGATGAAGGCGTAGAAGCCGAGCGCCAGTGCGGTCTGCGCATCGAGAAGGAAGATGTTCGCCTCGCCGATGAAGAAGTACCACGCGGCGAGCCCCGAGAGCACCGCGCAGATGATCCCCGGCCGCAGGCCGAAGAAGAACGCCGTCAGGATCACCGCCGGAAAGAAGGTCAGGAACGGGAAACCCGGCGGCAGCACGTCGTCGAGCGCGTGACGCATGGCGATGGCGATCCCCGTCGCGCCCAGGGCGGCGACGTCGCCGAACCACGAAGGCGCGGGCAGCCGTCCGGCGGCAGGGGCGAGGGAGGACGGCATCTGGTGGGGAAAAGTCCGAAATGTGATTCGGATGAACTTTATCCGGTTTTCAGGCTCGATCTGTGTCCCGCCCACCGCGGTGCAGGTTTTTCCGCCCGTCGTTCGGGACGGGGCGGATGAGATGATGCTCAACCCTCGAGGCCATGCTCGATCGCGCTGCAATCGCGCAGGGTTCCAAGTTCCTCTTCTTCCGCGTTTTTGCACGCCCGGCGGGCATCCATTTCGGCGCAGGGCGATCTATTTCAGGATTGGCTGCGACCAGGAGCAGCACCCTCCCCCTCGCCTCTCGCTGTACTTGCCGTTGCCCTTCCTCGGTTCAACGAACCGGGGATCGTGCCGCGCGCCGCCCGGCGATCTCGGCGATGAGGATGCCGCCGAGCACGAGGAGCAGCGCCAGCATCTCGGCCCCGCCGAAGGGTTCGCCCGCCAGCAGCACGGCGAGCCCCGCGCCGAAGACCGGCACGAGGTTGACGAACAGCCCGGCCCGATTCGGGCCGATCAGTTCGACGCCGCGGATGAAGGACAGCTGCGCCAGCAACGACGGACCGAGCGCGACGAAGGCGACGATGGTCCAGGCCGTCGCGGTGGTGGGCCAGATCGCGTGGCCGAGCGCCCATTCGGCGGCGAGCGGCGGCAGCGAGGTGAGGAAGGCGGCCAGCGCCAGCGCGGTGAAGAAGGCGAGCCCCGACACGGCGGGGCGCCCGGCGAGCGCCACGGTGTATCCGGCATAGACGAGGCTCGCAGCGAGCATCAGACCGTCGCCGCGGTTGAGGCCGAGATGCGCCAGCACCGCGAGATCGCCGTGGGTGGTCGCCACCGCGACACCCACCAGGGTCACGGCGGCGCCGATCACCTGCCCTGCCCTCACCGGCACGCGGCGCACGGCGCGGTTCAGCGCCATGACGAAGACGGGAACCGCTCCCTGGATCAGGGCGACGTTGACCGCGCTGGTATAGGTGCCGGCGGCGTAGAACAGGCTGGCGAAGATGGTGAAGCCGCACGCGCCCATCAGGAACAGGTAGGGCCAGCGCTGCACCAGCCGGTCCCGGTCCGCCAGAACCTGGCGGCGGGCCACCACGAGCAGCACCGCGAAGGCGAAGGCCCAGCGCAGGGTGGTCAGCACCTGCGGCGAGACCTCGCCCACCGCCCATTTGCCGGCCACCGTGTTGCCCGCCCAGAGGAGGGTGGTCAGCGTCAGGATCGGGTAAGCCGCCGCGGAGGCGCGGGTGCCGGTGGTGCCTTGGGTCACGCTGGAAGATCCGTATGCGACGCTCGTTCCAGTCCGATGCCATGCCGCGCCGGTCCCGGAATAGCCAGGGGAGGGCTCATCAGCCATTCGGTGAAGGGATCGCCCCTCCCCCCGCCGGGTTCAGCCTTTCGTCGGCTTGACGTTCCCCCGCGCCTGCCCGACTCCTCCCGCCACACCGGACGGAGCCGAACCCCTGCCCGCTTTCAAACCCTCGCGCCGCCACGCCGATCTCGGGCCCGACTTCTACGACGTCGTGGCCCCGGCCGACTTCCCCTCGGCGATCCTGCGCTACCGCAACCAAGCCTGGGCGCGGCGCGTCGGGCTCGACGATCTGTCGGACGCGGCGTGGATCGCGCATTTCGCGCGCTTCACGCCCCTGCCCGGCTCGTTCGAGCGGCCGCTGGCGCTGCGCTATCACGGCCATCAGTTCCGCTCCTACAACGCGGATCTCGGCGACGGGCGCGGCTTCCTGTTCGCGCAGGCGCACGACCGACGCGACGGGCGCCTGCGCGATTTCGGTACCAAGGGCAGCGGCACGACCCCCTGGTCGCGCGGGGCGGACGGGCGGCTCACGCTGAAGGGCGGCGTGCGCGAGGTGCTGGCCACCACCATGCTGGAGGCGCTCGGCGTCGAGACCTCGAAGTCGTTCAGCCTGATCGAGACCGGCGAGGCGCTGGAGCGGGGGGACGAGCCCTCTCCCACCCGCTCGGCGGTCCTGGTGCGGCTGTCGCATTCGCACCTGCGCATCGGCACCTTCCAGCGCTTCCGGTTCCTCGAACAGCCCGAGGCGATCGCCCGCCTCGTCGATTACGTGGTCGAAACCTACTATCCCGGCATCCAAGAAGCCGAGCCGGCGGAGCGGGCGGCCCTGTTCTTCGAGGCGATGCTGGCGCGGGTGGCGCGGATGGGCGCGCAGTGGATGGCCGCGGGCTTCGTCCACGGCGTGCTCAACACCGACAACATCAACGTCACCGGCGAGAGCTTCGATTACGGCCCATGGCGCTTCGCTCCCGCCCACGATCCGGCCTTCACCGCGGCCTATTTCGACGAGTGGGGCCTCTACAGCTTCGGCCGCCAGCCCGAGGCCCTGTTCTGGAACCTGAGCCGGCTGGCCGATTGCCTGCTCGGCCTCGTGCCGAAGGAGCGGCTGGAGGCGGGGCTGAAAGGCTTCGGCCCGGCGCTTCAGGACGCGTTCGCCGAGGCGATCCTGTTCCGGCTCGGGGTCACGCCCGCGCAAGGGGAGGGCGAGGGCGCGGTTCACCGGCTGGTCGGTGCATTCTGGGCCTTCCTCGAGACCAGCCGCGCGCCGTTCGAACAGGTCTTCTTCGATTGGCGCGGCGGGCTGGCGAGCGAACCCCGCGCGGCCCGGAGCCCGGCGGGCGAGCACTACGCCAGCGATGCCTTTCGCCCGGTGCACACCGCGCTCCAGGCGATGCGCCCCGCCGCCAGGGCCAACCTCGACCACCCTTACTTTGCCCGCGAAAAGCCCTGCACGATGCTGATCGACGAGGTCGAGGCGCTCTGGGCGCCGATCGCCGTGGCCGACGACTGGTCGGCGCTTCACGCCAAGCTCGCCGAGATCGAGACCATGGCCGGGGCCTACGGCACGCAAGCCCTCCCCCCGGAGGCCTGAGGCGGGCATGGCGCAGCGTTTCGCTCTGCGGGGTCGCACCGCCCTCGTCACGGGGGCGGCGAGCGGCATCGGCGCGGCGCTGAGCCGCGCGCTGGCGGGGCGCGGCTGCGCCCTGGCGCTGGCCGACCGCGACACGCAGGGCCTCGCCGAGACGGCGCGCGCCGCCCGCGCTGCCGGCGTCACGGTCAGCGAGCATGTGCTCGACCTCGCCGACCGGGATGCCTTGCTTGCCCTGCCGGAGGCGGTCCGCACCCGCCACGGCGGGCTGCACCTCCTCGTCAACAATGCCGGCGTGGCGCTCGGCGGCCGGTTCGAGGACACGGACCCGGCCGACATCGACTGGCTGATGGACGTGAACCTGCACGCGGTGATGCGGCTGACCCATGCCTGCCTGCCGCTGCTGCGGGCCGAGGCCCAGGCGCAGATCGTCAACCTGTCGAGCGTGTTCGGCATCATCGCGCCCGCGGGGCAGGCGGCCTACGCGGCGAGCAAGTTCGCGGTGCGCGGCTTCACCGAGGCCCTGCGCCACGAAGTCGAGGGCACGGGGCTCGGCGTAACCCTGGTGCATCCGGGCGGGGTCGCCACCGCCATCGCCCGCAACGCCCGGCGGCCCCGCACCATGGATCCCCTTGAAGCCGCCGAGGCCCATCTCGCCTTCGAGCGCCTCCTGACGATGAGCCCGGCGAAAGCCGCCGAGGCGATCCTGCGCGGAATCGAGACCCGGGCGCCCCGCGTGGTGATCGGCGCCGACGCCCGCCGCGCCCTGCTGATCCAGCGCCTGATGCCGGTGCGCTACTGGTCGCTGATCCGCCGCGCCGTTCGAGACACGTGACCATGGCCAGCCTGCGCGCCCATCTCTACGATCTCACCATCCGCCTCGCGGTGAAGGGGCGGCTCGGCGGCACCCACGATGTCTACGCCATCCGCCGCGCCTTCGAGGGTGCCCGGTTCCCGACGCCGGCCGGCGTCGCCTTCACCCCCGGCGAGGTCGGGGGCGTGCCCGGCGAGTGGGCGGAGGCTGAAGGGGCGAAGACGGAAGGGACCGGCGCGAAGGGCGTGCGCCCCACCCTGCTCTATTGCCACGGCGGCGGCTTCATCGCTTGCTCGGCGCAATTGTACCGCCCGGTCACCGGCCGCTTCGCTCGAGCCGGCTTCCGGGTGTTCACGCCGGATTACCGGTTGGCGCCGGAGCACCCCTTCCCCGCGGCGATCGAGGATTGCGCGCGCGTCTGGGCCACGCTCGCGGAAGCGGGCCCGGCGGTCGCCGCCGGGGATTCCGCGGGCGGCACGCTGGCGCTCACCACGATCATCGAGGCGCGCCGCCTCGGCCTGACCCCGCCCGTGGCGGCCGCCCTGTTCTCGCCGGCCACCGACCTGATCGGCCGCAGCGCCTCGTTCCGCACGAATGGGCGGCGCGACGCGATGTTCCGCCCCGAGGCGCTGATGCGGCTGGTTCCGGCCTACCTCGCCGGGGCCGACCCCGCCGACCCGCGCGCCTCGCCGATCGAGGCGGACCTTTCCGGGTTTCCGCCGCTCCTGATCCATGTCGGTGCCCGCGAGATCCTGCGCGACGATTCCCTGCGCCTCGCCGAGAAGGCGAAGGCCGCGGGCGTGCCGGTCGAACTCACGGTGTTTCCCGTGGTGGCGCATGCCTGGCAGCTCGCCGAAAGCTTTCTGCCCGAGGCACGCCGCTCCCTCGACGAGGCCGCGCTTTTCCTGCACCGCGCCCTGAAAGCGGTCGCCCATCCCGAGGCGGAGGCCACCGCGTGAGCGAAGCGCCCCTCGATCTCGTTATCGTCGGCGCCGGCTTTTCCGGCCTCGCCATGGCGATCCGCGCGCGGCAGGCCGGGTTCGACCGCCTCCTCGTGTTGGAGAAGGCCGCGGGCGTCGGCGGCACGTGGCGGGAGAACACCTATCCGGGGGCCGCCTGCGACGTGCCCTCGCAGCTCTACTCCCTCTCCTTCGCCCCGAAATCCGACTGGTCGCGCCTCTTCGCGCCGCAACCCGAGATCGAGGCCTATCTCGAAGGGCTCGTGGCCGCGCACGGCCTCGCGCCGTTCCTGCGCCTGGAGACGTGCGTGACGCGCGCCGTCTTCGATGCGGGAGCGGGCCTGTGGCGGGTCGAGACCGACAGGGGCGTCGTCTCCGCCCGCGTGCTCGTCGGTGCCATGGGCGCCCTGCACCACCCTGCCCTGCCCCGCCTCCCCGGCCTGGAGCGGTTCTCGGGAAAAGCCTTCCACTCGGCGAGCTGGGATCATTCCTGCGACCTGAGGGCCAAGCGCATCGGCGTGATCGGCACGGGGGCGAGCGCGGTGCAGTTCGTGCCGGAGATCGTCGGCCGGGTCGCCCACCTCACCCAGTTCCAGCGCTCGGCCCCCTGGATCCTGCCCCGCGGCGACCGCCCGACCGGGCGTGGTCTCCAGCGGCTGATGCGGATCGCCCCCCTGCGCCGTCTCCACCGCGCCTCGCTGTTCTGGCGCCGCGAGGTCGCGGCGCTCGCGGGCTTCACCCGCGTCTCGCGCGTGACGGCGCTGGCGGAAGCGTGGTCCCGCCGGCACCTCGCGGCTTCGATCGCCGATCCGGCTCTGAGACGAAAGCTCACGCCCGATTACCGGCTCGGCTGCAAGCGGGTGCTGCTCTCCGACGACTATTACCCGGCGCTGGCCCGGCCCCATGCGAGCCTCGTCACCGCGCCGATCCGCGAGGTTCTGCCCCACGGCATCGTCACGGCCGACGGCGCCGAACATCCGCTCGACGTGCTGATCTTCGCCACCGGCTTCTCCCCCGGCGGCAGCGTTCTGCGCACGGAGGTGATCGGACGCGACGGGTTAAGTTTGCTGCAAGCCTGGAAGCAGGGAGCGGACGCATTCCGCGGCGTCTCGGTGGCAGGCTTCCCGAACTTCTTCCTGTTGCTCGGCCCCAATACCGGGCTCGGCCACAACTCGGTGCTGCTGATGGTCGAGGCGCAGGTCGCGCACGTGCTCGGCGCGCTGCAACGGCTGCGCGACCAGCCCGGCGGCGTGCTGGAGGTGCGCCCCGCGGCTCAGGCACGCTTCCGCGCCGAGGTCGATGCGCGGATGGAAGGCAGCATCTGGATGCGGGGCGGCTGCGGGAGCTGGTATCTCGACCGTTCGGGGCGCAACCGCACCCTCTGGCCTGGGACGGTCGGTGATTACGTGCGCGGCACCGAGCGGATGCGGGCAGAGGATTACGACTTCATCGGTTCCTCAGGGCTCCGCCCTGGACCCGCGAAAGGGCTTGCCCTTTCGAAACCCTGATGATCCCGGCCGGTCCTGCTTGCGCTCGACCTCCAGGCGGATGCCCCGGCCGGCCAGGAGGATTTCGGCGAGGAAGGCCAGGATCGCCAGGACGGTGCAAGCGAGCGCAAGGCCGAAGCAGGCGAACAGGACGGAGGCCGCGGAGGCGTCCCTGAGCGCGCCGACGAACAGGGTGAGCACGGCCGCGCCGGTCATCACGCCGCCGAGGCTCGCCAGCACCACGGCGAGATCGAGCAGAAGCGAGCGCTGGCGCAGATAGGCGAGGCGGCGGGCCAGCGTCGCCCGCGCCGCCTCGTCCGCACCGGGCAGGCTGGCCGAGAGCGCATCGACCTTGTCGGCGACGCGGCCGAGGCGGGTCGAGAACACGTTGAGCAGGGTCGCCAGCGCCGAGAGCAGGAAGGCGGGGGCGAGCGCCACTTGAATGATGTGGGCGATGCTCTCGGGATCGCCCGTCGCGGTCTGGAACATGCCGTCGGGCTCGTCTCAAGTCCGGCGGGCCCGGCGCCGCTCGCGGAAGATGAGGGCGAGGTTGCGCAGGTAGATGAAGGTGGACAGCCCCTGCCCGATGATGATCACCGGCTCCCGGCGCACGAAGCCGTAGACCAGGGTCATCAGCCCGCCGATGATCGACAGGAACCAGAACGAGAGCGGCATCACGCTCTTGCCCGCCCGCTCGCTGGCGATCCATTGCAGGATGAAGCGCGAGCCGAACACGAGCTGCGCCCCGATGCCGAACACCAGCCAGAAATCGAAGCGGGTGACGAACACGTCGTAGAAATAGGCCGGCAGGTCCTCGGCGAGCTGGATCAGCATGGATTCACCGGCTCTCGCTGTGCGGGATTTCCTCGGCCCGCGGGGCTGGGCGCCGCCGCCGGATCAGCCACCACACCCCGGCCAGATCGAGGATGCCGACCCAGAGCCGGTCGAACATCCCGTAATTCGAGTGCCCGGTGAAGCGGGGCCGGTCCACCACGTCGCGGTGGACGACGCCGAACCCTTCGCGCGTGACGAGCGCCGGCATGAAGCGGTGGAGCGCGTCGAAATAGGGCAGCGTGAGGTAGACCTCGCGGCGAAACACCTTGAGCCCGCAGCCGGTATCGCGGGTGGCGTCCTTCAGGATCTTTCCGCGCACGCCGTTGGCGATCCGCGACTGGAACTGCTTCCAGGCCCCTTTCCGGCCGATCCGCTGCCCCTGGGCCAAGCCGACCGTCGGGCCAGCCTGCTCAAGGGCGGCATAGAGCACGGGGATGAAGGACGGATCGTTCTGGCCGTCGCCGTCGAGCGTGGCGAGGACGGGCGCGCGGGCGCGCAGCACGCCGCTGCGCACCGCCCCGCTCTGGCCGCCGCCGCGGTCGTGGCGCACCACCCTGAGCCACGGATTCTTGGCCTGCAGGCTCCGGAGGGTGGGCAGCGTCGCGTCGGTCGAGCCGTCATCGACGTAGATGACCTCGAAGGGCGCCAGGGTCTGGCAGGCATGGCCGATCTCGGCCACCAGGGCCTCGATGTTGCCGGCCTCGTTCTTCACCGGCACCACCACGCTGAGGCGCGGCGGCTCGGACTCGGTCGTCGTGCTCATGGTGTGGCACCCGGCAGCGCGGCGTAGGCGGAGACCCCGACCGGCTTGCCGCCGTTGATGTTGAAGCCGGTGACCCGGCCGACGGGGCTAAGCGGCTGCCCGCCTTCGGCCGCCGCGAATTCGGCGGCGAACCGGTCCTCGACCAGCACGAGGCGGCAGCCGCCCTCTCTGAGGAACGCGACGGCCTCAGCGCCGGAATTCAGCATGGTCAGATCCGTGCCGACGGTGAAGACGAGGCTCGGCTCGCGAAGGCCGAGGCTCGCCACGCGCGGCGCCTCGCAGGGCAGGGCGTCGCGGATCGCGGCGAGCCGCGGCGAGACCTTGAGGCTTTGCAGCACCGGCTGGGTCAGGCCGAACACGGCGCCCGACAGCACCACCGAGGCGGCGACGGCGAGCACCAGAGCGCCCTCCTGCCCTGTCCCTTGCCCGGCCCCTTCTCTCGCCCCGCGGGCAAAGGCGGCCCAGGCGAGGCCGGCGAGGACGCAGGCAGCGAGCAGCGGCGGCAGGGCGGCGAGCGGCAGCACATGGTCGAGCCGCCACGCGGCGAGGCTGAGACCCAGCGTCAGCCCGACCGGGATCAGCACGACGAGACCCGCCACCCAGCGCGCGCCCGGACGCCGCGGATCGAGCGCGCCGCGCGACAGCGCCAGCACGGTGAGGATCGCCACCGCCGGCATCAGGGGGAGGACATAGTGCGGCAGCTTGGTCGGCACCGCCTCGAAGATCAGCCACATCGGCACGATCCAGGCGAGCAGCAGCACCACCGCCTCCTCGCCCCGCCGCGCCCAGGCGAAGGGAAGGCTGAGGGCGGCGAAGGCGGCACCCGGCCAGAAGGTGGCGAAGAAGGCGAGCGCGTAGGCGCCGGGTGGGCCCCAATGCTTCTCGGCGCCGGTGCCGACCTTGCCGAGCATGTCGCGCCCCACCGCCTCGCCGAAGAAGGCGCCGCCGCTCTTCCAGGCGATCGCCAGGAACCAGGGCGCCACGACCGCGAGCGTGATGAGGAGCCCCAGGCGCGGGCGCAGGTCGAGCAGCCAGCGGGCCGAGCCCTCGCGCAGACACAGCACGAAGGCGGCGAGCCCGGCAAACAGCGGCACCATCGGCCCCTTCACGAGGATGCCGAGCGCGAGTCCGAGCCAGAAGACCAGGGCCGTCCCGAGCGAGGCCGGGCCGCGGCGCCGTTCCAGCCGGGCGCGCCCGAGCCAGGCCCGGGCGAGCGCGCCGAAGGCGGCGACCGCGCAGGCGGTGAGCAGCGCGTCGGTCTTGGCCAGCCGCGCTTCCGCCGAGAGCATGATGCAGGCGGAAAACAGTGCGGCGGCCAGCAGCGCCCGGCGCCGGTCGAGGACGGCGAGGCCGGCCCAGTAGGTCAGCAGGACCGCCGCCAGCGCGCCGAGGAGCGAGGGAATCCGGTAGAGCCCGATCTGCGTGCGCGCCCGGTCCACACCGAGCGCCTCGCCAGCCGCGACGGCGGCGGCCTGGGCCCAGTAGATCCCGACCGGCTTCTTATGGCGTGCCTCGGCCTGGAAGCGGATGTCGACGAGGTCGCCCGTCTCCAGCATCTGCTTGGAGGCCTGGGCAAAGCGCGGCTCGTCCCGGTCCATCGGCTGGAGCGAGGCAAAGCCCGGCAGGAAGCTCGCGAGACCGATCAGCAGGAGCAGGAGGCAGGCACGGAGATGGCTCGCGGCCCCGAAGGACAGCACCCGATCGCCAAGGCGCAGCGCTCCATCGAGCGGCCAGCCACTCTCCGCTCGTGAGAGCGCGACCGGCGCGACGCCAAGGCGCGTCATCGGCGGGGCCCGCCCCCGATGGGTGCGGTCCGGCTCTGGCGGGGAGGAACGGGCATCGGCGGCTCGGGCGCGGATGAAAAAGGCCGGCGGACGGCCCGCGCCCCGGCCGGGGGCCGTGTCGATGATCCGCTTACGATTGTCAAATGCGGACATCTGAAGCGCGACCGGCTGCGGGGCCACCAGCAAAAAGCAACGCGACCATGCACTGGGTGGGTAGCCGGACCGGAAGGGCGACCCTATATTCCGCTCATGGCAAACAACAGCGCAAATCCCTACACCCTCGAAATCGAAGCCTGCGAGCGCCCGGCCGGGCACTTCACCTGGGCCATCCGCCGGAACGGCAAACTCTTCCAGCGCGCGGATCGCGTGCAGACCACGGAAGAAGCCGCAGAGCGCAGCGGGCTCGCCGCCCTGGAAAAGCTCCTCAGCGGCCGGGAGCGTTGATCGGCCTTTTCGGCCGGCTTACGCCTCAAATCCCTCAGACCTGACAAGGCTCCCGGGCTCGCGCCCGCGGGGCCTTTTCTATGCCGTTGATCGCCCGCGGGGCTCGGATAATCTCCTCCCGAAACGGGAGGCGAGACCATGGCGCGCACGACGATCTACGACCGCGATCTCGACCCGAATCCCGCGAACTTCCAGCCGCTCACGCCGCTGACCTATCTCGATCGCGCCGCCCGCACCTTCCCGGACCGGGTTGCGGTGATCCACGGGCCCCTGCGCCGCTCCTATGCCGACCTCTACGCCCGCTGCCGCCGCCTCGCCGCGGCGCTGGCTGCCCGCGGCATCGGCCGAGGCGACACGGTGGCGGTGCTGCTCGCCAACACGCCGGCGATGATCGAGTGCCACTACGGCGTGCCGATGACGGGGGCGGTGCTCAACACCCTCAACACCCGCCTCGACGCATCGGCTCTGGCCTTCTGCCTCGACCACGGCGAGGCCAAGGTCTTCATCGTCGATCGCGAGTTCGCGCGGGTCGGCCGCGAGGCGCTCGACAAGGCAGGTGTCTCGCCCCTCGTCATCGACTACGACGACCCTGAATTCACCGGGGACGGCGCCCCCGTCGGCGAGACCGACTACGAAGACGTCCTCGCCGCGGGCGATCCCGATTACGCATGGGCGATGCCGGGCGACGAGTGGGACGCGATCTCGCTGAACTACACCTCCGGCACCACCGGCGATCCGAAAGGCGTGGTCTATCACCACCGCGGCGCGGCCCTGCTCTCGCTCGGCAACGTCATCACCGCCGGGTTGCCGCAGCACGCGGTCTATCTCTGGACCCTGCCGATGTTCCACTGCAACGGCTGGTGCTTCCCCTGGACGCTCTCGATCGTGGCCGGCACCCATGTCTGCCTGCGGCAGGTGCGGGCGCCCGCGATGTACGCGGCTCTGGCCGAGCACGGCGTCACCCACCTGTCGGGTGCGCCGATCGTGATGTCGACGCTGCTGAACGCCCCCGATGAGCAGAAGCGCCCCCTCCCCCGCCGGGTCCACTTCCTCACCGCCGCCGCGCCGCCGCCCGAGGCGGTGCTCGCCGCCATGGGCGAGGCCGGCTTCGACGTCACCCATCTCTACGGCCTGACCGAGACCTACGGCCCGGCGGTCGTGAACGCGTGGCACGAGGATTGGGACGCGCTGTCCTCCGACGAGCAGGCCAGGAAGAAGGCGCGCCAGGGCGTGCGCTACCCCGTTCTGGAAGGGCTCGACGTGCGCGACCCCGAAACGATGGAATCCCTGCCCGCCGACGGCACCAGCCTCGGCGAGGTGATGTTCCGCGGCAACGTGGTGATGCGCGGCTACCTGAAGAACCCGGCCTCGACCGAAGCTGCCTTCAAGGGCGGCTGGTTCCGCTCCGGCGATCTCGGGGTGAAGCATCCCGACGGCTACATCCAGCTGAAAGACCGCTCGAAGGACATCATCATCTCGGGCGGCGAGAACATCTCCTCGATCGAGGTGGAGGACGCGCTGTTCAAGCACCCTTCGGTCGCGGCCGCCGCCGTCGTCGCCAAGCCCGACGCGAAATGGGGCGAGACGCCCTGTGCCTTCATCGAGCTGAAGGAGGGGCGGGAGGCGACCTCCGAGGAACTGGTCGCATGGTGCCGCGAGCGGCTCGCCCCCTACAAGCTGCCGCGTCACGTGGTGTTCGGCGAGCTGCCGAAAACCTCGACGGGCAAGGTGCAGAAATTCTTATTGCGGGAGAAGGCGCGGGAGGGAGACGCGTGAAGGCCGCTTTCGGCGCTTTGTCCGCCTCGATAGGATGGACCTCATGACGGATCTTCTCGAACGAGCGGTCGCCACCGCGCGGGGGCTCTCCCCGGAAATGCAGGACGAGATCGCGCGTCTCGTGCTCGCCTATGCGGGTGAGGAGCAATCGGTCATTCCGCTTACGCCCGAGGAAGAGGCTGATCTCGCGGAGTCAGATGTCGAAGAGGCGCGCGGTGATTTCGCAACGGAGGACCAGATGCGCGCCATATGGGCGAAGTATGGTCGGTGAGGGTCCGCTACACTCTTACCGCCGCTCGGCAAATCGAAGCGGCACTTGATTTTCTCGCAAGCGAGTCGCCCCAAGCCGCCTTCAGGCTGCAAGAGCGCATCCTATCGGTCGTGGCCCTCTTGCAAGCGCATCCCCAGGCAGGGCGTTTGACAAGTAAGCGGGGCATTCGGCGATTTCCGCTCAGCTCGTTTCCCTACCTGATCGACTATCGCGCTACGGACCGAGACATCGTCGTGCGCCGCTTCCGACATACGGCACGCCGTCCCCTGTCGTGATCCGCGGCCAGCTTCACTCCACGCCCAATTGCTGCGCGGCGCTCATGATCGCCGTCATGCGGTAGGGCTTCATCACCAGCACGCTCTCGCTCACCTGCCGGGGTTGCTCGGCACTGTAGCCGGTCACGTAGATCACCGGGAGGGCCGGGTGCAGCACGCGGGCGCGCTCGGCGAGGTCCCAGCCGTCGAGCTGGCCCGGCAGGCGGATATCGGTGAACAGGAGATCGACCCGCCCGGCCCCCTGGAGCAGGCCGTAGGCCTCCTCCGCGGTGCCGGCGCTGAGCACGGCGAAGCCGGCATCCTCGAACTCCATGGTCACGGCGTTGAGCAGCATCTCTTCGTCCTCGACGACGAGCACCGTCCGCTTGTCGGCCATACGCCCCCCTCCTTCGTCTTCTTGTTATTCGACAGGCCCAACCCCGGAAGGCGCAAGAGCCGCAGGATATTTCGAGTGCGGGCCCGCCCGCACCACCTCCGCCCGAAAGCCGGCGGCCACCTTTCGGGACGATGCTCTTCGCTCTTGTTTTTGCATCGTCTTTTTCCGAAAGCCGGCGGCCACCCTTCGGGACGATGCTCTTCGCTTTTGTTTTTGCATCGTCTTTTTTCCGAAAGCCGGAGGCCACCTTTCGGGACGATGCATTAGCCCGCGACTGCCACCGGTGGCAGCAGCGGCGCAACGCTCGGCTCGGCAACCGGGGCCGGCCGCACCACCGGACGGCTCACGGCGGGCGCCTGCGCCGGGAAGGACAGGCGCACCGTCGTGCCGGGCCTATGGCCGCGCACGAAAGCGGCGCTGCCGCCCGATTGCTGCGCGAAGCCGAAGACCTGGCTCAGACCCAGGCCGGTCCCCTGCCCCAACGGCTTCGTGGTGAAGAACGGCTCGAAGGCCCGCCCCTCGACCTCCGGCGGCATCCCGGTTCCGGTGTCGGACACTTCGACGGCGATCCCGTCGCCTTCGGGCAGCGGTCGGGTGACGAGGGTCAGCGTGCCGCCCTCCGGCATCGCATCGCGGGCGTTGACCGCGAGGTTGAGGATCGCGTTCTCGAACTGGTTCGGATCGATCCTTACCCGCGGCAGGTTCGGGGCAAGATCGGTCTCCAGCCGGATGCGCGAGCCGATCGTTCCGCCCAGGAACTCGGCGAAGGAGGCGATCTGGGCGTTGACGTCGGTGCTGACCGGGGAGAGCGGCTGGCGGCGGGCGAAGGCCAGCAGCTTGTGCGTCATCGTCGCTGCCCGCTCGGCGCCCTTCACCGCATCGCGCAGGCGCGTGCGCAGGGGGCTCGCCTCGGGCAGGCCGCGCTCGACCCGGTCGAGGTTGAGCAGCACCACGTTGAGCAGGTTGTTGAAGTCGTGGGCCACGCCGCCGGTGAGCTGCCCGATCGCCTCCATCTTCTGGCTCTGGCGCAGTGCTTCCTCGGCACGCGCGCGCTCGGCATTGGCGGCTTCCAGGGCGGCCAGCGCCGCGTCGCGCTCAGCGATGCGGGCCTGCAGCGCCTCGTTGGCCTGCCGGAGCTGAGTCGGAGACGGCAAGGTCAGCGCCTTCGGCATCAGGACCCAGAGCGCCACCGCCGTGCCGATGGAGGCCATGCCGGTGATGAGCTTGACCGCCGCTTCCAGTCCGTAATCCGGCACCCAGAGCGTCCAGATCGCCATGAGATGCGTCGCGCCGCAGGCGGTGATGAACACCGCGAACGACCAGAATATCCACCCGAACACCACGTCGCGGCGGCGGGACACGAAATAGGCCAGTCCGACGGGGATCGAGAAGTAGGCGAAGGCGATCAGGCTGTCGGAAATGACATGCGTCCAGATCAGCTCCGGGCGCCAAAGCAGACAGATGCCGTGGGGCGAAAGGTTTTCGACCTCCCACAGCCGCCGCAGAAGTTCGAGCATCAATCCCGGTCTCCCGCTCCGCCGCGCACGATCCCGAAGGCTGCGCAGGCCCCTGCGACAGCATCGTTCCGAAAGATAGCGCCAGGCTTTCGGGACGATGCTCGAACAAAAAATGGGGGCATCGCTCCGGATTCGATTTCCAGGACGAGGCCCGAGACATGAACGATCGGGTACGCCGGCGAATGCGGCCTCCCCTCATACGAAATCTCTACGCGAGACACCGGCGTCCACCAAACATTAAGTCTTACTTAACCCTATTCGCGCATCACCGGGGGTGGCTTTCGAGGGCGGGCGCGAGTGTCGGCGCAACGGGCAATCACGCAGGTTGAGGATTCGCAAAGGGCCTTGCAAGGAGCCTTGAAAGGCGCCTTGCAGGGAACCCCCGACGCGGCCTCGCACGAGACGCCGGCCGACGCTCCCCTTCGGCGCGTCAGCCTCGGCAGCCTGCTGTCCGCCACGGCGCGGCGCCATCCCGACCGGATCGCAGTGGTCGACCCCGCCGACAAGCCGGACTGGAGCGACCGGCCCGCCATCACCTGGACCTACGCCGCGGCCGCCGAGATCGTGGAGCGCCTCGCCCGCGGCCTGCGGAGTTGGCGTCTGCCGCCGGGAAGCCGCATCGGCCTGTGCCTGCCGGGCTCGGCCGAGAGCGCGCTGGCGATCCTCGCCGTCGAGGCCGCCGGCCACGTCGCCTGCCTGCTCCCGGTCTCCTGGGACGAGGATCACCTGCTCGCCGCGGCGCAGAACGTCGCGCTGAGCGCGGTGCTGACCCAGGCCCGGCTCGGCTCCGCCGCACCCGCCGAGCGCCTCTGCTCCGTCGCCGCGCGCTATTTCGGACTGCGCTACCTCGCCGCCTTCGGCCCCGACGTGCCGGATGGGGTGATCAATCTCGACCGGTTCGTCCTCGACGGCCCTGCCGGAGAGCCGGCCGGACCGGCACCCGCCGCGGCCGGCATCGTCAGCTTCATCGGCGGCGACCCCGAGCGGCCGGTCTACCGCAGCGGCGAATCGGTGGTAGCCGCCGCTGCCGCCCATCTCGTGGCGATGCGGGTCGCGCCCGCCGAGCGCATCCTCAGCCTCATCGGCCCGCACGACCTGCGCGGCCTTGCCACCGGACTCGCGGCCGCCCTCGTCGCGGGGGCCACGCTGGAGACGCTGCCGCTGTTCGACGGGGCGGCCTTCGCGACGGCCCTGCGCCGGCCGGGTCCGACGCATCTCGTCGCGCCCGCCTTCCTCGAAAGGAACCTCGCCGGCCGCGACCTGCCGACGGATCTGCGCTCGGTCGCCCTGGTGCACCGGGCGCCCGCCCGCTTCCCCAGCCGCAGCCGCGCCGCGGACCGGCCGCAGGGCTTGCGCCTCGATACGGTGATCGACACCGTCGCCTTCGACGAGACGGCGATCCTCTCCGGCCGGCGCGGGACGGCGGGCGACCTCTCGCTGGTGCTCGGCAAGCCGGAGCGGCTCTCCCTCCCCGCAGCCCTGATGTCCATGAAGCGCGACGCGGACGATCGCCTCGCCTTCCGCGGCCAAGCCTGCACCGTGACGCCGTTGCAGCGCGGGAATCGGCAGGCGATCCCGAACGGGGTGTGGCAGGAGACGCCGTTCGCGCCGGTGCTGTTCGCAGGTTTCGCCACCGCGATCGAGGTCGTGGAGCCGTCCGATTCCACCGGCTCGCCAAAAATTTTTGCGCCTGCGTAATCGAGCCTGCCAACGGCGCGGTCCGCGGTGCCGCCGCTCCACGCAGCCCGATAAAAAACCGATTGCAGAAAATGATTTAGACGGGAAACAGCGCGGCTGAGGCCTCCTGCCCCCGACCTGTGCGGCGCAGTTCATTCAGCCTTCAGCTCAGCGATTCCATGGTCACCCACCTGCATGGCCGGCGAACCAATCGTGGCCATGCAGGTTATCCGGGGTGCCCCTTCACACAGGGCGCGACATGGGGTAACGCTGAAGCTTATGGGTGCGCTGCAACAAGTGCTTGTCGTCGACGATGGCCGCCGTGCCGTCGATCGCTCTCTTGCCGCCGACCTTGCAGGGCTCGGCTACGCAAGCGTCACCGCTTCCATCGAAGCGGCGGACGATGTCCTTGCCGTGATCGCTCGTCCCGCGGCGATCCTCCTTCAGCTCTCGTCCAGCACGAACCCGCATCTCGCCGCGCTCGCCGAACGGCTGCGCGTCCGGATGCGTGCTGGTGGCATTCCGGTCATCGAGATGGACGACGCGGGACCCCGCCCCGGCGCACCGGTCGATCTCAAGAGCCGGATCGGTCCCTACGTGCTGGCCGAGCCCGAACTCTAGGTCTTTCCCGTAACAGGACAATGACGGCGGGCCGCGGGCCCGCCTGTTTCGTGCGCCGCCGGGCGATTACGCCGCGGCGATGATCTCGCTCTCGCGGACGGCGCGTTCCGCCGAGCCGGAGCGGATCCGGTACGAGGGCTCACCGGTCGGATCGTCGGGCATCAGGCGGACGACTTCGCTGATCGTACCGAATCCCAGCCGCTCGTCGGTGGGGGACGATTGAGCACGGCGAACGCGCTGGCCGATCTTGAACTTATGAAACATCGATGTCTCCTCGAACGCATTCCGTCGAAGCGGGAAGCCGCTTCGGCGGAGGAGAGCCCCTTCAAGACAACGGGTCAGAGCTGGTCTCGATCGCATGTTCGACCGAGAGCGGCCCCGGCTCCGTGCCAGGGCAAGCCCACGAGCCGGGGATCCGACTCACGGGAAAGCTATCAGCGCGCTCAGCGGCGCAGCTTGATCTTGGCCTTGCGGGCGGCGTAGCGGGCGTCCCGCTCTTCCTTCTGCTTGGCCTGGGCCTCGCGGGCACGCTCGGCAGCGGCCTCGATCTCGGCGGCCTTGCGCGCCACTTCGGCCTCACGCTCGGCGGCGGCGATGGCGGCCAGCCGTTCGGCGTCGAGGCGCCGCTGCGTCTCGCGCTCCTTGACCCGCTCGTCGCGCGCAACGGCGATCGCACGGCGTTCGGCCTGGCGGGCCTGCACAGCCGGATCATCGTTGGAGGGGCGGGCGCGGAAGCGGGCGAGCATGGCCTCCCGGGAGGAAGCCGAATCCTGGCGACGGTCGTCGAAGGAGTTTTGTTTGGTGAAGCTCACAGAGTGTCCTTGATCGTACCGAGCCCGGGATGGACCACGGCCTTAAAAGCGCAAAGCCGCTCCAGTCCGGAGCGGCTTCGACATATCGGGTTCAGGCGCGAATTACGCGACTTGGAGCTGACCCGCCGACTGCTTGCCGGAGCGACGGTCGGTTTCCATCTCGTAGGAAACCTTCTGGCCTTCGGTGAGGCCACGCAGGCCGGCGCGCTCGACGGCGGAGATGTGGACGAAGACGTCCTTCGAGCCGTCCTCAGGCTGGATGAAGCCGAAGCCCTTCTGCTCGTTGAACCACTTGACGGTGCCGATGCTCATAGAATGTCCTTGTCTCCGCAGGATTCAGGCAGAGAGCCTTGCGCCATGTAGCGCCGGGCTATGTCGTTCGACCGATAACGAAGGAAAATGAGAACCGCCCTGCGGAGGCGTCACGGCCCAGAAAATCCGGCCTCGCATCGATAAGATCTATATGCGACTCGAATGAAGCTTTATCAAGGCTCGTTTTATTTTTCGAGATGCAAGAATTGTTGGCAGGTCATTCGAAATGACCTGCCGCTTCAAGCGATTCATCAACGCGCAGCGTGAGTTGAGCAGGATCTCCCACGCCGCGATGTCCCTCTCATGTCGCGCGTGACACGCCCGCTCCAACCGCAAAGGCCCGGTCACGCGGCCTTCTTGGCTCGCTTGGCAATCGTGACGAGCCCGCGCAGGATCTGCGTCGTCTCCTTCAGCCGCCGCGGGATGCCGTCGAGTTCGCGGATGAACACGACGCTCATGTCGGGCCGCACCTTGGCGAAGGAGCCCTGCTCCACGACCATGGCCGCGAGCCCCTGCGGGTTGGCGAAGGAGCGGTTCCGGAAGTGGACGACCACGCCCTTGGGGCCCGCCTCGACCTTCTCGATATTGGCCTCGCGGCACAGGATCTTGATGGTCACGATCTTCAGGAGCTGTTCCACCTCCGGCGGCAGCGGGCCGAAGCGGTCGATCAACTCGGCGCCGAAGCTCTCCATCTCGGCATCGTTCTCGAGGGTCGAGAGGCGCCTGTAGAGGCCGAGCCGGACGGTCAGGTCCTCGACGTAGTCTTCGGGGATCGTGACCGGAGCGCCGAGCGCGATGGTCGGCGACCATGCTTCCTCCACCGGCTCCTCGATGCCGGCCTTGAGGGCGGTCACCGCATCCTCCAGCATCTGCTGGTAGAGCTCGTAGCCCACCTCCTTGATGTGGCCGGATTGGGCATCGCCCAGCAGGTTGCCGGCGCCGCGGATGTCGAGATCGTGGCTCGCGAGCTGGAAGCCGGCGCCCAGCGTATCGAGGCTCTGGAGCACCTTCAGGCGCTGTTCGGCCTGGGCCGTGAGCTGGCGGTTGGCCGGCGTCGTGAACAGGGCGTAGGCCCGTGCCTTCGAGCGGCCGACGCGCCCGCGCAACTGGTAGAGCGCGGCAAGCCCGAACATGTCGGCCCGGTGCACGATCAGCGTGTTGGCGGTCGGGATGTCGAGGCCGGATTCGATGATCGTGGTCGAGAGCAGCACGTCGTACTTGCCCTCGTAGAACGCCGTCATCACGTCTTCGAGCTGGCCCGCCGCCATCTGGCCGTGGGCGACCGCGACGGTGGTCTCGGGCATCTCGGTATCGAGGAAGCGCTTGACCTCGGCCAGATCCTCGATGCGGGGAGCGACGTAGAACGACTGGCCGCCGCGATAGCGTTCGCGCAGCAGCGCCTCGCGGACCAGCAGCGGATCGAACGGCGTCACGAAGGTGCGCACCGCCAGCCGGTCCATCGGGGGGGTGGCGATGATCGAGAGTTCGCGCACGCCCGTCATGGCAAGCTGCAGCGTGCGCGGAATCGGGGTGGCCGAGAGCGTCAGCACGTGCACGTCGGCCTGGAGCGCCTTGAGCCGCTCCTTGTGGGCGACGCCGAAATGCTGCTCCTCGTCAACGATGATGAGGCCGAGATCCTTGAACGCGACGTTCTTGGCCAAGAGCGCGTGGGTGCCGACGACGATATCGACCTGGCCCTCACTGAGCCCGGCGCGGGTCTGCCGCTGATCGCCGGCAGAGACGAAGCGGGAGAGTTGCGCGACGTTGATCGGCAGGCCCTTAAACCGTTCGGCAAACGTGCGAAAATGCTGGCGGGCGAGAAGCGTGGTGGGCACCACCACCGCCACCTGCTTGCCGGAGATCGCCGCGGCGAAGGCGGCGCGCAGGGCCACCTCGGTCTTGCCGAAGCCGACATCGCCGCAGACCAGCCGGTCCATCGGACGCCCCGCGTTGAGGTCGTCGAGCACCGCATCGATGGCGTTGGCCTGATCCTCGGTCTCCTGGAAGGCGAAGCGGGCAGCGAATTCCTCGTAGAGCCCCTCCGGCGCCTTGAGGCTGGGGGCGGACTTCACGAACCGCGCGGCGGCGATCTTGATGAGGTCGCCGGCCATCTCGAGGATGCGGCGCTTCATCTTGGCCTTGCGGGCCTGCCAGGCGCCACCGCCCAGGCGGTCGAGCGCGACCTCCGTATCCTCGGAGCCGTAGCGGGTCAGGAGTTCGATGTTCTCGACCGGCAGCAGCAGCAGGCCGCCGGCATATTGCAGTTCGAGGCAATCGTGCGGCGCGCCCGCCGCGGTGACGGTCTTGAGCGTGACGAAGCGGCCAATGCCGTGGTCGGCATGAACCACGAGATCGCCGGGCTGGAGCGCCTGCACCTCGAGGATGATGTCCTGCGGGCGCTTGGACTTGCGCTTCTGGCGCACCAGCCGGTCACCCAGGATGTCGCCCTCGGCCACCACCGCGAGCCGGTCCAGGGTGAAGCCGGATTCCAGCCCCCAGACCGCGACCGCCACGTCGGTGCCGCGCTTGAGCGCGTTGACCGCGGCGAAGGTGTTGATCACCGTCGGCTTCTTGAGCCCGTGGTCGGTCAGCACGCCGCAGAGCCGGTCGCGCGAGCCCTCGGACCAGGATCCAAGGATCACGTGATGCCCGGATGCCTGGAGATCCCGGATATGCGCGACCGCCGCGTCGAACACGCTGGCCGCGTCGTCGGCCCGCTCGGGCGCGAAGCTTCGCCCGGCCCTGGCGCCGCAATCGATCACCGCAAGCGCGTCGGAATCCGGCATCGCGAAGGGGGTGAGCCGGGCCACCGTGCCGGCCTCGATCTTGCTCTTCCACTCGTTGGGCGTGAGGTAGAGCGCGCGCGGCGGCAGCGGCTTATAGGGCGCGACGCCGCTCTGCGGGTTCTTCAGCGCGGCTTCGCGAGCCTGGAAATAGTCCTGGATCAAAGCGAGCCGCTCGGTGGCCGCCTCCTCCACCTGCGGGTCGAACAGCATCGGCACGTCGCCGAGATAGTCGAACAGGGTGTCGAGGCCGTCGTAGAACAGCGGCATCCAGTGCTCGAGGCCGGCATAGCGCCGGCCCTCGCTCACCGTCTCGTAGAGCCGGTCGTCGCGGGTCGCCGCGCCGAAGCTCGACAGGTAGCCCTGGCGGAAGCGCCGGATCGTCTCGGTGGTGAGCTGCACCTCGCTCATCGGCACGAGATCGAGGGAGCGCAAGCTCCCCACCGTGCGCTGCGTCTCGGGATCGAAGGCGCGGATCGATTCGAGCGTGTCGCCGAAGAAATCGAGGCGGATCGGGTTCGGCAGGCCGGGGGGCGACAGGTCGAGGATGCCGCCGCGCACGGCATATTCGCCCGTGTCCCGCACCGTTCCCGTGCGCAGGAAGCCGTTCGCTTCCACCCAGGCCACGACCTTGTCCATCGGCACCACGTTGCCGATCGCCGCCGAGAAGGTCTCGACGGCCACGCGCGACCGCGGCGGCACCCGCTGCACCAGGGCGTTGACGGTGGTGCAGAGGATGCGGGGCTTCTCCTCCGACGAGCGCGAGCGGGTCAGCCGTGAGAGCGCGGTCATGCGCTGGGCGGCGATGGCCCCGTTCGGCGAGACGCGGTCGTAGGGCTGGCAATCCCAGGCCGGAACGCTCATCGCCTCGATCTCGGGGGCAACGAATTTCAGCGCGTTCTGGAAGGCGTTGGAGCGGCCGGAATCGCGGGCGACGTGGACCAGCACCGCCGGTCCCTCGAACGAGCCGGACAGCGCGCGGGCGAGGTCGGCGGCCACCAGCGCATCGAAGCCGTCGGGGACGCTCGCCAGCGTCGGGCTGTCGCCGCGCTTGATCGCATCGAGCGCCTTGGTCAGGGGCGCCGATTTCGGCAGGGCGAAGCGGGCGGTCTGCGGCTTCGGAGCGGGTGGCTTGGGTTGGGGCTTGGCCATCGGTTCGTTGGTTTTCTGCGTGCGCTCGACGTCGTCGCCCTCCCCTTCTTACGAGGGAGGATGACCCTCGCATCAGCGAGGGTCGGGAGAGGGGAGCGCCGCTTCCGGAAGGGCGTGAGCCGCCCCCTCATCCGCCTGCTCTCGCAAAGGGAACGCCGGCGGGTCCTCAGGAAGCTGTCCGCGGTGGCAAACGTTCAGTTGTGGATCGGCGCGTCGTGCCGGTGGAACGCCTTGAGCCGGCGATACACGGCGGTGTCGTAATTCTCCGGGGTCGCGTCCTCGCCGGTGAGCCAGCGGAACAGGTCACGGTCGGGCACCTCGATCAGCGCCTCGAACTGCGTCAGTTCCTCCTCGGAGAGTGCGCCGATCTCGGCATCGGCGAAGCGGCCCATGATGAGGTCCATCTCGCGGATGCCGCGGTGCCACGCGCGAAACAGCGTGCGGCGGCGGCGCGGGTCGAGGTCGGCGCTGGTTCGGGTGGTGCCGGACATGGGCTGTCCCCTGCAATCATCTGCACAGGCATGTAGAGGGGCGGGCGGCTGCGGGCAAACGGCGTGTCGGCGCATCGATCAGGTTCGCCCTCACCTCTGGCGGAACGTCGTCGGCATCGTGTGCGGATGGCCGCGAAGCGCCAAGGGTCGAGCGCCAAGCATTGAGCGCCCCTGTCGTCGGCCTGCTACGACAACCGGGAACGAACCTCGATTGACGGAGCGTGCAACGCCTCGTGCGGGAGGCTCTGCAGGCACGGCTTCGAATTGCAAGCCTTGCGTGCAACGATTGCGGCTTGGTTGAGCGGAGATCGCGATGAGCTTACCGATATGGATGCGCGCCGTCTTGATGCGATGCCGGCGCCAAAACATCATGCGCGAGGCGTCCTGGACAAGCATGGATGACGAGGATCCGATGCCGCGCGGCGATGCCGCCACCGTGCCGAGCCCTCTCCTTGATGCTATCCAGCGCGTGATCGAGGGCCTTCGAGACGGCAGCCTGCAACACACTGATCTCGAAGCTGCCGTATCAGGTCTGACCGCCCTTCCACCCGCCGCCGTCCCGGCAGCCGGCGCCGCTGTCGCGGAACTGGTGCTGCTCTCGCGCCATAGGTCGGGAGGCGTACCGGCGTGGGAGCACCGTGAGGCCGACCTGACTCGTCTGTGCGCGACGGACGGCCTCGAACGCCTCTTCGTTCTCCATCCCGACGGATATGTGCGCGAGGCCGCCCTACGGATGCTGAGCGGCCCAGCGCGCACAGCCTTCGAGATCGCGGCGATCGCCTACCGGCTCAATGACTGGGCGTTTCCGGTCCGAGTCTCGGCGCGGAGCGCCGCCCTGCGCATCTTCCCGGAGACAGAAGCAGGACTTGTGGTCGAAGCCCTGTTCTTCCTCCTCGATCGGATGTCGGAGTGGCAGCGCTGGCGTGCGGAGCAGGAGGACAACGAGCGGATTCTCAACGAACTGATGGCGCGGCCCGATGTCTGCGCGCGGTTCGCCGAGCGCCTGTGCGCTGCCCGCACCGGACGGATGGGGAAGCTGCTCCGGCACGCGGTCCGATGGCCCGGCCTCGACCCCTTCCTGCCGGAATTGGCGCGCTGCGCCTTCCTGCCTTCCGTCCGAGCCTATGCCCTGCGTTTCCTGATCGAGGAGCGGGCGACATGGCCGGAAGGCACCCGGTGGGAATGGGTCGACAAGACCTATGGCCTCACCCATCGCGTTCGCGTAATCGGGGAGCGCCGGTTCGTTCGGACCTCGGACTTGAAGACCTTGATCGTGCAGGGCGCGCAGGACCGTTCCGCCATCGTGCGGCGGGTGGCGGGCGATGCCTTGGTCCAGCATCGTTCCGGACTCGACGACGCGATGCTCGCCTTGGTCCGAAAAC